>CAZOHB010000102.1:0-8840 GCA_964579345.1 uncultured Parasporobacterium sp. | reverse complement strand
AGTCGCGCGCGCACCGCGAGGCGCAAGCGCCACACGCACCGCGCACGGAAGTGGACGATTTTTCTGTTCATTTTCCCCACATAGCAAGACCCCCTCTTTTTGTGTCAACTCATTATCATCACAGTTTTGGGGAGTCCTTTTCTGTGTATAAAAAACAGCCGTTTTCAGCTGCTTTTTTCCCCACATAGCAAGACCCCCTTGCGCTGTGTCCAAAATCATATGCCACAGTTTAGGGGGTCTGGATTCTGTGTCAAAAATCATAGCGTATATTGCTGCTTCGGAAGGCAGCGAGACGTTGCTTTTATTACGCTTTATGCTGCATTGGTAATACCGAGTAGTCTCCTTATCTCAAAAAGACCGAAGTACCTCAACAGCCATATTCCGCAGAGATATTTTGCTATCTTAATATTTCCATGTATAAATTAACGAGGACGATTCTTTCTGCCACACTTTTGAACAGGAAAAACCGTCCCCATTGTCTTATTTTTTCCATGTATGAATATGGCAGGTCTCCTGAAATCCGATCGCGGAATAGACCGGATAGCCGAAAGGAGAAGCCTGCAGTGAAACCTCGGTCCGTCCGAGTTTTTTCAGATCCTGCAGGATCCGTATGATCAGCCTGGTTGCGATTTTCTGATGTCTGTGAATAACCGGAACAGCAACTTCATGGATACCGGAATTACGTTCTCTTAAAAGCAGCATCGACGTTCCTGCAATCTGACCATCCTTTAAGAACGCATACATGATCACGTTTGGGCTCTTCGCGAAATTATCATAAACATTGTATTCCAGCTCTTTTTCCGGCTTGAATCCTTCGGTCATCACCTCGGTCCATTCGCGCAGGCGGCCCGCCGAAAGCGCCTGATCACGAATCTTTTCATATTCCGAATTTTGCACACAGGCGGTATCCAGCGTTACGATATCCGGGCAGATTTCGTCCGTCAAAGGAGTCTTCTCTAAATCAAAGACCATGCCCGTCTGCATAAGGAAATGGCTGTAGCCGTTCGCTTCCATGACTGCTGCCGTATTTTCGGGCTGAAACTCCTCCGCATACGCGGTCAGCGTCGGACGCCCGCTTTCTCCGGCTTTTACGATTTCTTTCACGATCTGGTCCATATCCTCTGCCTTCGGGTGCAGAAATGAATTTCTGCCGAACCATCCGCTCGGCGCGTTATATGTGACATACAGATCCTCATGCTGTTCCACTTTTCCCTCTGCTGCCAGCGCATACTCCAGACAAACATCATCCTGCCCGTCCATGGCCCATCTCATAAAATCGTTCATTCGCAACTCCTTTTCTGTAATTCCAGGACAAAAGAACCTTCTCTTATCTGAATTTTATCTTATCAGCAATTTTTTCTCCATCGGATTTTCAGCAAAATGTGAAACAGCGGGAAGGCTGATTTGCTTTCCCGCCGTTCGGTAAAATCCCATCATAGTGATGAAGGAGAAACGTTTACAGTTCGCCTAATTTTCCTGCTGTATCATTTCTTGCCTGATACATTGCCTCAACGTTCGCTGCCTGTGCATTAAACGGAATATCGCAGCCGGAGCAAAGGATGAAGCCGGTCGGTCCGATCTCTTTGATCAGTTTCATGGAATAGTCATAAACCGCCTGCGGTGTGCCGAATGCGAACATCTCTGCAGGTACGTCACCCATGATGCACATCATATCGCCAAGGACTTCTTTTGCCTTGAAGATATCTGTCTTGCCATCCAGTGCAAGGATTGCTTTCTTCGGCTCGATCTCACGGAAGACATCAAGACCCGGTGTCCAGTTTGCATCCAGATGGAACATCGGGATAACATCATATTTAATGCAGAGTTCTGCAATCTCTTTCATGTATTTCCAGGAGAACTCAATAAACATCTCCCGGTTCAGCATCGTCGGAGTTCCTCTCCAGCCGCCGACCCATACGCCGAGCGGTTTTGCCGGGCTCTGAAGCAGTGCCTCATAATCCGCCATATTGGTTCTGTGGATCTCAGCAAATACCTCGTTCAGTTTCTCCGGAATCTCCAGAACGTCGTCCATCAGGAACGCTTCAAGAGAACGTCCGCCGCAGAGCACTTCAAACGGAGATTCGAAGATACCGCCGATGATGACCGGAACGCCTGCTTCCGCATAACGCTGACCTGCGATCGGAGCATACTCATAGAACGGAGCTTCTCTTGCCTCTACATCCGTAAAGCGCTCGTCCAGGATCTTCTTCTGCCATGCTTTGTAGCCCATGCTCAGAAGATCGTCATAATCTTCCTGTTTGATCTTTTCCATTTCATGAACCTGCCAGAGCTCGTTGCGTGTCGGAAGGTCACGTCCCGGAATGCAGACCTCGGAAAACCACTGACGCGGGAAAACGTCCGGGCTGAAGATATGTGCCTGTGCACCGTCCAATTCATGATCAACATGGAATTTCAGGTTCACATCGCAGTTCAGCTTCATATCCATCAGATAATCAGCCAGTTCCACGCCCTCCAGAGCAGCATAAGCCGCCGGACCGGAACCCAGGACCGGAATCTGATCTACCGGTTCCAAAGCGATCGCCGCGCGAACTCTTGCAAGTCTCTCGTCATATAATTCCTTACCTGTTTTTGCCATAATTTACCTCCTCGTGTATATCCCATCCAATAAATAATCATCCTTACAAGCTGATTATAAAAGTGAATTCCTCTTTTCACAAAAACTTAAAAACCATACAGCTATGCAGTTTCGTTATAGATGTTTTTAAACAGCAAAAATCGCTTAGCATAAGAAAAACAGCGGTTTTTCACCGCTGTTTGCAAATATCCGACTCAGTCAATATATGTAAAATTATTATAGAAAATCGGGACATACGGATTATTCGTATCCCGGTTCCACGCCAGTACAAGGCTCGGATCAGAGACAGGCTCCACATCCAGGAACTTCACTTCCGGGCTGCTGGCCATAATGTTTCGGCTGTCCAGCATCCCGACGCCGACGTTAGCCTGAATCCAAAGCATTTCTGCCTGAATCGATGGTGCAAACTTCACTTTCGGAACAACGCCGCATCGCTTAAATGCATCGAGGATCAACCTCGAAGATTCAACAGAATCCTCCAGAGAGACCATAATGAACAGCTCATCTTCCAGCTCCTCGAGTGTTACAGAATCCTGCATCGCGAGCCTGTGATCTTTATGCACAACGATATGGTCTCTGGTCTTCTGAATCACCCGGAAATCCACATCCGCCAGGTTTTCGATGTCAAATTTCAACGTAATGATCACATCCAGATCGCCGGAATTAATTCCGTCGATCAGAGTACCGAAACTGTAGCTGTTGATCTTCACATCCACATTTGGATAATGATCGGAAAAATACTGAAGAACATTCGGAAACAGGTCGCCAACATAGGTGCCTTCGAGAATCCCGACATTCAGTTCTCCGGACAGACCCTGATAAGCACTGCGTGCCTTTGCTACAGCCGCATTATAATCATCATAAATATCTTTGAAGCGCTCTTTCAGGATCACTCCGGCCGGAGTGAGCTGCATCTTTCTCGAAGTCCTTAAAAAGAGGATCACTCCGAGTTCTTCTTCCATCATCTGGATCTGTCTGCTCAGCGCCGGCTGTGTGATATACAGCTGGTTCGCAGCTTTGGTGAAGCTCAGGCACTGCGCAGCCACCAGAAAATATTTGATCTGATTAATATTCATATCCTACCCTGTTTAAGAGAGACTGCCGCGTTTCGCAGCAGTCTCTTGCTTTACCCAATTAAGTCCGATTTATGACCACTGATCCTGATACTCAGTTTTCGCCATCTTAAAGATCTCATCCTTCATCGCCGCGCTTGCCCAGCCGCCGAACGGAAGGAACATCGGTGCATAGTTGAAGCCCTTTGCCGTTTCATGGAAACGCTCTGCAACTTTTGCGCGGACACCGGCTTCATCGATCGTGCCGGCCTCTGCTGCAGCTTCATATTCCATATAGACCGGAGTTACATGGAATGCGAGCTTGCCGTCAGTTGCCTCTTTCAGCTTCGGAATATTGTTGATCTCCTGTCCCTGCCATGCGTCGATACCGATCTCAGGGAACTCCGGAACGATAGCTTCGATATTGCCGCAGGAATGATGCTCGTAGATCATACCCAGCTCGTGGCAGTGATCAACCATACGTTTGATCTCCGGCTTATAAATATCTCTCCAGACTTCCGGGCTGAAGAACATACCGTTCTGTGCACCCCAGTCGTCATGGCACATCAGGACATCCGGATTGTAATATTTCTTTACATAATCCATCAGTTTCAGTTTCCATGTAACCAGTTCATGTGTAAACTCTTTGACATCTTCCGGATTTGTGATCAGGGAGATCAGCGCCTCCTCAAAGCCCATCAGCATATGAAGTCTCTCGAACGGCCCGTTCAGGAACATCATGCAGAAGCAGCTGTTTTCTCTGTCCAGATTGTCCAGGAATTCCTGATCACGCTTGATCTTTTCATCCCAGTCCCATGCATCCAGATCCGGGAATTTCAATACTTCTTTCCAGTCTTCAATATCATCCAGAACTCTCTCTGCCATCGGGTTCGGGCAGATCGCGCTGACTGCTTCCTCACGAATCCATTCAACGCCCCACCAGTCAATGCCGGCCTGTACAAAAGGCGGACGCTCTTCATAAGCGGCAGGATCAAAAAGGACTACGATATCCTTATCTGTCGGAACCTCATCGGTCGGAAGATGATGATAAAAGTTCATTGCTCTTTCTTTCGCATTCATCGGATGTTTCATTCGATATTCCTCACTTTCGTACAGTTTTTTTCCTATATCTAAGGATATTAAAAAAACTCATATTTGAAAAACGATTAATACTCGCGCTTCCATTCCTTTTCAGAATGGAAGCGCATGGTTTGTTTTATCTGGATAATCTTCTTCTGATATCAAAGATATCCCAATGGAATTTTTCTCCAAGGTATCCCATGATTCCTTTCGGCGCAAGGATGATAACGATAACCGCGATCGCGCCAAGGATCAGGTTCGAATATCCCGGGAAGTTGTACAGGATCTGGTTCAGGATGACATATACGAACGCGCCGATGATCGGTCCTTCGATCGTTCCGGATCCGCCGATGATACAGATGAATACCATCGCGATCGTCCAGTCGATACTGAATGCGCCCTTCGGCGTAATGTAGATCTGGTTGATGTACATTACGATACCGCAAAGCGCCATAACTGCTGCAGAGATCAGGAAAACGACCAGTTTCGTCTTGAAGATCTTGATACCACGAACTTCCGCTGCGCTTGTATTATCACGGATCGCACGCAGGGACATACCCAGTTTGGATCTCATGATAAAGATCAGCAGTGCCGTCATACCCAGACCTAAGATTGCGCTCAGCAGATACAGCAGCCAGAGCGGAACTTTCAGAGCCGCACTGATCGTATAACCGATACCAAAGTTTACAAAGTCCCAATTCAGGAACAGTGTGCAGAGCGCCTCTGCAACGATCCAGGTACCGATCGTGAAATACACGCCGCTCATCTTAAAGATCGGAACAGAAATGATCAGCGCAAACACAACGCAGATCACGATAGCGATAAGGAAACTCCACCAGATACTGATCTTGAATTTCTGTCCGCAGAGTGCAAGCACGTAACCGCCGATTCCGAAGAAAGCCTGATGACCGAGGGACGTTAATCCCGCAAAACCGCTCAGCAGGTTCCAGACCTGTGCCATTGCCATATATACCATTACCAGTGTTACAATACTGATCAGTCTGTCGCCGCCCCACCAGCCGAATGTCAGAAAGACCAGTGCAAGAATTAAAATAACGATCCACTTCACGGAGTGAAGAGTGTGCTTTTTATCTGTAAAGTTAAACATTTCTCTTCCCCCCTTCCTAGCTTCTCTTGCCGCTGCCTAAAATTCCGTTTGGCAGTACAGCAAGGATGATCAACATAAATACATAACCGGTCAATGCCTGCCAGCCGGTACCAAGGAAGTTTGCTCCAAGAAGCTGGACAAGGCCTAAAAGGATACCGCCGATCAGTGTGCCGAACAGGGATCCCATACCACCGATAACGACAACGCCGAATGCGATGATCAGGTAGCCGGATCCGGAGTAGGAATAGAATACGAAGGTACTTCCAACAAGGTAACCGGCGATCGTCGCGGTTGCCATTGCGATGCCCATCGTTACGACGAACATGACTTTCGTATTGACACCCATAAGCTCTGCCGCTCTCTTATTATCGGAAGTAGCGCGGATCGCACGGCCGATATCGGTCTTTTTCATGATGATCGCCAGTGCAACGATTACGATGACTGCAACCACAAAGTCGATGAAATAAGAACCCGGAACGGAGAACAGTTTTGTTTCAATAATATTGCCGCCGGCAAATTTATTTGTGCTGGATAAGCTCTGCGGGTTGGATGCGAAGAAGATCTCAAGGATATTCTGTACGCAGATCGAAACACCGAAGGTGACCAGCAGCGCCGGTTCATCGCCCTTATCGATAACGGCGTTGACCAGGAATTTCTGAAACAGGAACGCCACGATGACCATCAGGACAATCGCCACGAGAATTGCGAGGAACACGTTTGGTATAAAGTTGTTGATGATGACCATGATAAAGAACGAAGACAGGATCATCAAAGTTCCGTGGGCGATATTGGTCAGTTTCATGATACCGAATACGATTGAAAGACCAATACCGATGATTGCATACAGGCCGCCCAGCAAGATGCCTGATACAATACATTGTAATAATACTTGCATTTTTTCGACCTCCTATGCGTATTTGTTCATTCCGAAGAAAGCGTCTTTTACCTCGTCCACATCCAGCTTCGAAGGTTCGCCTTCCATAACAATATTGCCTTTGACCATGACAAAGCTGTAATCGGAGTTATCAATGCTTCGCTGAACTTCCTGGTCGACGATGATGAATGTCGTACCGAATTCTTTATTGATATCTTTTACTTTGTCAAAAATGTCGTTGATGATAACCGGCGCAAGGCCTAAGGAGATCTCATCACAGATCACGATCTTCGGATCTGCCATTAACGCTCTTGCGATTGCAAGCATCTGGCGCTGTCCGCCGGAGAGGAAGGTTGCTGCCTGTTTTTCTTTTTCTTTTAAAACAGGGAACAGTCCATAAACTCTCTCAAACAGTTCTGCTCTTTTCTTCCGGCTTTCCGGAACATAAGAGCCCATCAGCAGATTTTCTTTTACGCTCATGCCTTCGAAAACCAGACTGCCTTCCGGCGCCATACCGATTCCCGTACGCACGATCGCGTTGGTTTTCATCTTTGTGATGTCTTTGCCTTCCATGTAGATCTTACCTTTGGTCGGCTTATTGATTCCCATGATCGTGTCCAATAAAGTGGACTTGCCGGCGCCGTTTGCACCGATGATCGTCGTGATCTTGCCGCGCTCAACTTCCATGGAAAGATCGGAGATCGCAAGGAAATCACCATACTTAACTTCTATATCTTCTACCTTAAGGATTATGTCTTTTTCACTCATTTTTTTCTCACCCCCAGGTATACTTCTTCAACTTCTTTGGATGCCATAACTTCTTCCGGCTTGCCGCAGATAATGTCACGGCCGTCAGCCAGCAGAAGTACGCGGTCTGTTCCATGCAGCATCGTCTGAATTACGTGCTCGATCCAGAGAATACTTAATCCTCTTGATTTCAGCACGCGTACGATTTCCAGAATGTCATCGATTTCAGACTCTGTCAGACCACCTGCAACTTCGTCGAACAGAAGGATCTTCGGATCGGAAGATAACGCAATTCCGATCTCCAGACGTTTTCTGTCCAGAAGTCCGAGTTTTCCGGCGTCAATATCTGCTTTGTCGAGCATGCCGATCAGATCCAGGATCTCTTCCGCTTTCTTTGCCGCCTCATGTTCGGAAAGACCGCTGCCGAAGATTCCACCCGTGATCACGTTTTCGTACGCACTCATTTTTTCGAATGCACGCGGTACCTGGAACGTACGTCCGATACCGATCTTGACACGTTCCGTTATTTTTGTTTTCGTAATATCTTTCCCCTGATAGATTACCTGACCGCCGGTCGGTTTCAGGATACCCGTAATGATGTTCAGCATAACGGTTTTTCCCGCGCCGTTCGGGCCGATAATACCGAGGGTCTCGTTATCACCCAGTTCAAAATTGATGTCTTTTAAAACGTGGTTGCTTCCGAAGGATATTGCCAAGTGTTCCGCTTTTAAGATAGGTTCCACACCATTACCTCCTTCTCTGTTTTCTCTTACCCTATACTACAATTGTTTTAATAAGCCGTTAAATCAGAATTGGCTGTAGCCATAATAACGACTACAGCCAACTCGATTTTGTTTAAATATCAGATAGTATTAATTTCCTTTTCTGCCTTGAATTATCAGTCCTGCGTTGTGTTCGGGATTACGTACGGATCTGCTTCCGGAATCTCGGAGAAACGTCCGATACCTGTGATGTTGAAGTCATAGGTGTTCTCCCACTGCTTGCTCGGGAACCACTGTCCGCAGACGATCGGCTGTACAGATACATGACCATTTGCCTCTGTGAATTCAACCGGTCCATAGATGGTATCCATCTTAACTTTTCCGATTGCTTCCTTAATTGTTTCAGGCTCAAGGTCTGCACAGGTCTTTAATGCTGCATTCAGAACTTCCCAGAATACGATGTCATATCCGAAAGAGCAAACCGGGAACTGGGTTCCTTTTTCGTCTTCCCATTTATTTGCGAGGTCTGCGCAGCTCATGCCAAGCAGTTCGGAATAATACGGGAAGTCTTTGGAGAACTCGATCTCGCACATGATGCCGTCCGGGAGCGGATCCAGTGCCATGAAGTCTGTTCCATAGCAGAGGCCTTTACCAAGAACGA
>CAZOHB010000101.1:0-9065 GCA_964579345.1 uncultured Parasporobacterium sp. | reverse complement strand
GGTTCCGGAGGAGGAATGACGATCAGCGGCGGAGAGCCTCTGATGCAGCCGGAATTCACTGCAAATCTTTTTGCTGCGGCGCAGGAAGAAGGAATTCATACTGCAATCGAAACCTGCAATTTTGCCTCTCGGGATGTAGTGAAGCAGGTATATGAACATGTGGATTTTGCCATCTGTGATATCAAACATATGGATTCAGTGATTCACAATAAACTGACCGGTGTTCCGAATGAACAGATCCTGGATAATATCTGCTATATCCGAAACGAACTCGGAAAGCCTATGATGATTCGGACTCCGGTTGTGCCGGGTTATAACGGCGATCTTGAGAATATCGAGAGGACCGCGCTTTTTATCCGGGACCATCTTGGGACAGATGTAGTTTATGGCCTTTTGCCATACCATCGGCTGGGAGAGTCCAAAAGCGAGAGCCTTGAACTGACAGATTTTGAACTTCATGTTACTCCGCCGGATGACTCTTATATGCAGCAGTGTGTTGAAGCTGTGGAGAGATTTGGCGTGATAGCACAGATCGGCGGATGATGGCGCAGTTTTCTTTGTGGGATGAGGGCTCTCTTTCTTCTTATCTGCTCAGATACTCTGAAAAGCCTTCAGCCGCTTTATCGCAGATACAAAGAAGAGAATCAGAATATGTTTGAGCAGACTGTCAAAACGGAGATGCAGCTTCTCAAAGACTATCGGAATTGATAAAACTGATCGGAAGGGTCGAAAACGAAAGCAATCGCTTTTGATTATCCACAGAAGAATTCAAAGAGACCGACACGGTATTTCGTGCCGGTCTTTTTAAGATTTCGCAAAGTAAGGCTTTAATCCGACTTTGCTTTTTTGTATAATAATCAGAAGGTATTTTTACGGAGGGTACGGACTATGAAAAAGTATATCATGGCTTTGGATCAGGGAACGACAAGCTCCAGATGCATTTTATTCGATCAAAAAGGAGAGATGGCCAGTGTAAGCCAGAAGGAGTTCAAACAGATCTATCCGCATCCCGGCTGGGTAGAGCATGATCCGATGGAGATCTGGTCTTCTCAGATTGGTGTTGCAATCGAGGCAGCTGCAAAGCTTGGAATCAACTTCGAACATATTGCCGGAATCGGAATCACCAACCAGCGTGAGACGACGATTGTATGGAACAAAAATACGGGGGAACCGGTCTACAATGCAATCGTCTGGCAATGCCGCAGGACGGCAGATATGATCGACGAGATGCCGGCCGACATGAAAAAGAAGATCCGCGACAGGACCGGTCTGATCCCGGACGCCTACTTCAGTGCAACAAAGATCAAGTGGATCCTGGATCATGTCAAAGGTGCGAAGAAGGCGGCAAAGAACGGGGACCTGCTTTTCGGAACCGTGGATACCTGGCTGATGTGGATGCTGAGCGGACACAAGATCCATGCTACGGATTATACGAATGCGTCCAGAACGATGCTTTTTGATATTAAAAAGAGAAAATGGGATCAGGAGATCCTGGACTATTTTGATATTCCGATGTCCATGATGCCGGAAGTTCATCCGTCAGGACATCTGTACGGTTATACGGACATCGCCATCGCAAGCGGAGAGATTCCGATCTGCGGTGTAGCGGGAGACCAGCAGGCCGCATTGTTCGGACTTTGCGGTTTTGACAAGGGAGATGTGAAAAATACATACGGGACCGGATGCTTCCTGCTCATGAATACCGGAGATAAAGTGATCCGTTCACGCAACGGTCTGCTGTCTACGATCGCGGCAAATCCGGAAGGAGAAAAGGTCCAGTATATCCTCGAAGGCAGCGTATTCATCGGAGGCGCTGTGATCCAATGGATCCGGGATGAACTGGAGTTTATCAAGAAATCCCCGGTCAGCGAAAAGATGGCGCTCTCTGTGGCCGATACGGCAGGAGCCTATCTGGTTCCTGCTTTTACCGGTCTTGGTGCGCCGCACTGGGAGCAGGATGCAAGAGGAACGATGGTTGGCTTAACCAGAGGGTTTAACAAGAAACATTTTGTCCGCGCAGCGCTGGAGTCCATCGCTTACCAGACACATGATGTGATCCGCGCCATGGAAGCGGATGCAAAATACAGCCTGAATTCCCTGAAGGTGGACGGCGGTGCAAGCCAGAACAATTTCCTGATGCAGTTCCAGGCTGATCTTGTAGGAACCCGGATAGAACGGCCGAAACAGATCGAGAACACCGCGCTCGGCGCAGCCTATCTTGCAGGCCTTACGGCAGGCTTCTGGAAAGATAAAGAAGAGCTGCGAAAGCAGCAGAAGACGGGACGTGTCTATGAACCGTCCATGGATGAGAACGAGCGCAAAGAAAGAATCAAGGGCTGGAATCTTGCGGTGGATACTGCAAAATTCTGGGCAAAACATCAATAGGAGATAAACAGATATGAATATTCATTCAGACAGGATCGATCAACTCAGAAAAGTAATGAAAGCAGAACGCATCGATGTTTACTATGTTCCGATGAGCGACTGCCATGCCAGTGAATATGTCGGTGATCATTTCCGCTGCATTGAGTTTATGACAGGCTTTTCCGGATCTGCGGGACATCTGATCGTCACTGCGGATGATGCTTGGCTGTTTGCGGATGGCCGTTATTATATTCAGGCGGCGAACCAGCTCGAAGGAAGCGGAGTCAAGCTGATGAAATGGGGGCAGCCTTCTGTTCCGGAACCGGCGGATTTCGTAAGAGATACTGCAAAGGGAAAAGTCATAGGGTTTGACGGCAGAGTTGTAAATACGAACTTTGCGTTAAAAATCACGAAGTATGCTGCGGATATCAAATTTGAGAAAGATCTTGTGGGCGAGATCTGGACCGACCGTCCGGAGCAGACCTTTACGGAGATCTGGAAAATGCCCGAGGAATACTGTGGGGAATCCGTGGAATCCAAATTAAGAAGAATAAGGGGAGAAATCGAGAAGTACGCCAGCGGAAGCTATGCACATCTTATAAGTTCCCTGGATGATATTGCATGGATCTTCAATATCCGCGCAAATGATGTTCCGAATAATCCGGTAGCATATGCCTATGCAGTCGTCAACGGAGGCATGGCTCATCTTCTGACTGCAGGAAAGGGTTATGAAGAAGGCTGGTATCGTTATGAGAAGAGGGAACCGAACAGGAGAGGAAAGTCAGGTCCTACAGATGTTTCCTGTATCCTCATAGATATGAATAAAACCGGATACATAATTTACAGATATTTTACCGACTATAATATCAGGACCATCCATATTGATAATCCTTCTTCAAAAATGAAGGGCGTGAAAAATGAAACGGAGATCCGCTGCCTGAAGCAGGCCATGTTAAGGGACAGTGCGGTTGTGATCCGTCTGATGCGCTGGGTGAAGGAAAATGCCGGCAAAACCTATCTGGATGAACTGAGCGTGGATGAGTTCCTGCTGAAAACCAGATCCGAGGATCCGCTTTTCATTGAACCGAGCTTTGATACGATCGCTGCGTATAAAGAGAATGCAGCTATGATGCACTATGAAGCAACCGCAGATAACTTTAAGGAGATCAAGGCGGAAGGCATGCTGCTCGTCGACTCCGGCGGACAGTACCGGGACGGCACGACGGATATCACCAGAACCTTTATCCTCGGACCGGTCTCCGATGAAGAAAAGAAAAGCTTTACACTTACGGCGGCTTCGATGCTGCGCCTGCTGAACACCAAATTCATTGAAGGCTGCAGAGGCGAGAATCTGGATATCATGGCCCGAGAGGTAATGTGGCAGAATGGTCTGGACTATAAATGCGGAACCGGTCACGGGGTCGGTCATGTTCTGAATGTGCATGAGGGTCCGCACAATATTCGCTGGAGAATCGGCGATAACGGCCCGAGCGCAGTCCTTAAGGAGGGCATGGTCGTTACGGACGAGCCGGGTGTTTACCGGGAAGGCAAATACGGAGTCCGTACCGAAAACGAATTACTGGTGACTTCTTTTATGGATACGGAAGACGGACATTTTATGCAGTTTGAAAACCTGACGTTTATCCCGATCGACCTGGATGGAATTGATACAAGATACTTGACAGATGAAGATAAAAAGTTATTAAATAGCTACCATGAGTCTGTATATCAGACGATGGCTCCTTTCTTTGATGAAGATATGCAAAACTGGTTGAAGGAGTATACAAGACCGGTATAAGACGATGGAAGAAAAGAAAGTACTGTTTATTTATAATCCGAATGCGGGAAAAAGCATGATCCCGAAGCATCTTGATGAAGTGACCGACATTTTTGAGAAAGAGGGGTTCTCTGTCGGCCTTTATCGGACGCAGCGTCCCGGAGACGGGAAAAAAGAGGTCATCGAAAAAGCAGAACTGTTTGACCTGATCGTATGCTCGGGAGGAGACGGCACGCTGAGTGAAGTGGTTTCCGGCATGATGCATTTTCCAAAAGAAAAACGCTTGCCGATCGGCTTTATTCCGGCCGGTTCTACCAACGATACCGGAAAAAGCTACCGTCTTCCTGCTTCGATTCATGATGCAGCCCGTATCGCTGTCGGCGGGAAACCGTTTACGACTGACATCGGACATTTTAATGACACGTATTTTACTTATGTAGCTTCGCTTGGAAGGCTTTCTGCGGTTTCCTGTTTTACCCCGCAGAAGATCAAGAGACGGTGGGGGTATCTGGCTTACCTCGTCGAGGGAATCCGGGTCCTTCTTCATCTGGACGCGTATGATCTTAAGATTACTTACGAGACAGAGGAAGGCGAAGAGAAGGTGATCGAGGATAATTTCTTCCTCGGAATGGTCACGAATACCTACAGCGTCGGCGGGTTCAGCGGAATCACCGGCGGACACATCGATCTGCAGGACGGTCTGTTTGAAGTCGTACTTTGCAAACGTCCGAGAAACCTCGGACAGTTCAGCCAGCTGCTGGACAATCTGTTTCTTGCTCCGAACAAGGACTGGAGCAATGATATGGTAACTAAATTTAAGACCGGAAAGATCCGGATCGAATCTGAAAATGACGTTCAATGGGTCATCGACGGAGAGAATGCCGGAAAGCATCAGTCTGTCAGTATCTGGAATGATCAGCAGGCGATTGACATTATGGTCAACAATACAGAGAAGAATGTGTAAAAAAATCGAAGTTATCCACATTTTTAAAAATTTCTGGGGATAACCCCGCAAAATAACCGACAATCCGAAGGGAAACAATCGTTTTAATGGAACAAAAAGAAGAAGAAAAGGTTTTAACGCCGAAAGAAGAAAGAAAAAAGAAAAAGGAAGAAAGACGGAAAGCTCATCCGGGTCTGTACGCTTTTCTGGACTGGGTTGTTGTGATTGTCATAGCGCTGGCTGTGGCTTTGTTTATTAATTTCTTTATTATTGTGAACTCGACCGTACCGACCGGATCCATGGAAAATACGATCATGTCCGGTTCCCGCATGATCGGCTTCCGGATTGCGTATCTGTTCGGGGAACCGAAAAGAGGAGACATCATCGTCTTCCGTTATCCGGACGATCCGAAACAGTTTTTTGTAAAGCGTATCATCGGTCTTCCGGGGGAGACGGTTGAGATCAAAGACGGAATTACATTCATTGACGGCAACCAGCTCGAGGAAGACTATATCAATGACAACTACTGGCTCTCCAATCTGGAGTATGAAGACTATGGTCCGTATACGGTTCCGGAGGATTCGTATTTCATGATGGGAGACAACCGTGGAAATTCCAGGGATTCCCGCAAATGGACAAATACCTATGTCCACAAGAAAGCAATTATCGGAAAGGCATGGCTTTGCTACTGGCCGTTCGCTGATTTTGGTGTGCTGAAGTAGCAAAAAGGATACTTGATTTAACAGAATGGTCACGATATGATAATAATATCTTAGTATCGTAAATACGCAGTCAGAAGGAGTTAGATATGGATAAGAAAACCAAAAACGCACTGTTGGATGCAGCTGCAGAACTGATCGTTCTCCCAATCACGGCTTTTGTAACGATTAAAAAAGGCATTGATACATTTAACGACAGCGATACAGGAAAAAAAGTAAAAGCGTATGCAAAACAGGCTGGTGAAGAGATCAGCGAAGCGGCTAAAAAAGCAGCTGAAAGCGATACGATCCAGAATGCAAAAGCAAAGCTTGAGGAATTCTCCAGCAAAGCAACCGAGAAGGTAAAAGAATATACAGAAACTGCCAGCGCAAAATTTGAAGAGTTCAAAGACAACGCAGAAGAGAAGATGCAGGATTTTGCAGATAAGGCAGAAGAAAAAACGGAAGAAGTCAAAGATTTTGTTGACGAGAAGGCCGAGGATTTTGCGGATGCTGCGGAAAATAAAGCAGGCAAAGTTCAGGGTGAACTGGATAAGATCTTTGATGAGGTCCAGGACCGGATCGATCATCCTCAGGAATAATCCGTTCCCACAGAAACCGCGAAGAAACGGGCCTATACATACGGACTTAGATTTGATTGACTTCCCGTGACAATTGTTATATTATCCATATAACAATTAGAACGAGAGGTCTTTCTATGTATATAGAAATTGATTTCAATAGCGATGAAGCTATTTACATTCAGCTGCGCAACCAGATTTTTATGGCGATCGCCACGTCTCAGCTGAAGGAAGGCGAGTCCCTTCCTTCTGTCAGAGCACTTGCAGATGATATCGGCGTAAATATGCATACCGTCAACAAGGCATACACCACCCTCCGGCAGGATGGCTTTCTGAAAGTCGACCGGAGAAGGGGCGCTGTTGTTTCTGTTGACAGAAACAAGCGGGAGTCGATGGAAAAAATGAAGGAATACCTGCGTCCGCTGATCGCACGCAGTATCTGCAAAGGTCTGTCGAAAGAAGAATGCAAGCAGCTGATCGATGAAATATTTGATGAAATGAAGTAGGAGAAACAGAATGAGAAAACGACCATTCACAAAAATGGCTCAGGCTGCGATTGCGGAAGCAATGGAGGTCTCTGCGGAGCTCCATGCAACGTATATCGGAACCGAACATATCCTGATCGGGCTGACGACCGTTCCTGATTCGGTTGCGCAGAAAGTGCTGTCAGCGCACGGCGTGACGACGGAAGCCGTAAAAAGCCTGATCAAAAAGACGTTTGACACCCCGAATCTTGTTGTCGTAAGCGATGGGGAATGCTTCTCGCCGAAAGCAGAGGCTCTTTTAAACAACGCCGGCCTTGAGGCAGAACGTTTCCATATCGATGAAGTCGGAACCGAACATCTCCTCCTTGCGCTGCTGAAGGAAGAAGAAAGTGCAGCGCTCAGGATCCTTACCGGCTTAGGCGTAAACCGTCAGAAGATCCATGCAGAACTTCTGACTGCAATGGGAGAAGATATCAGTGAACATAAAGCAGAGCTTGCTCCGGAACAGTCCGGCGGACAGAAAAAAGAAGGCATCTTAAAAGAGTTCAGCCGGGATCTGAATGAAGAAGCAAGACTGGGCAAATTAGACCCGATCATCGGCCGTGCGGATGAGATCAGCCGGATCGTGCAGATCTTAAGCCGGCGTACAAAAAATAACCCCTGTCTGGTCGGAGAACCGGGCGTCGGAAAGACGAGTATTGCCGAAGCGCTTGCCGAAAAGATCGTACAGGGTGAGATCGCAGGTCCTGTGGCTTCCAAGCGTATCCTTGCGCTGGATCTTCCGGCGATGGTTGCGGGAAGCAAATACCGCGGTGAGTTTGAAGAGCGCGTAAAACGCGTGATCAATGAAGTCAAAGCAGACGGCAATGTCATCCTCTTTATGGACGAGATCCATACGATGATCGGTGCCGGCGGCGCCGAAGGTTCCATCGATGCCGCAAATATATTAAAACCGGCTCTCGCAAGAGGAGAGGTCCAGATCATCGGCGCAACAACGCTTGATGAGTACCGCAAACATTTTGAACGCGACGCTGCTTTGGAACGCCGTTTCCAGCCGGTGCATGTAGAGCAGCCGACGAAGGAAGAAACGGTCGAGATCTTAAAAGGTCTGCGCCCGAATTATGAAGATCACCATCAGGTAACGATTACCGATGAGGCGGTCGAAGCGGCGGTCAATCTTTCGGTCCGCTATATCAACGACCGTTTCCTTCCGGATAAAGCGATCGACCTGATCGACGAAGCAGCTTCGAAAGTGCGGCTTTCGTCTTATATCCTTCCGCCTGATCTGAAGGTCATGGATGACAAGCTGCGGGCGATGGAAGAAAAAAGAGAAAACTATGTGAAAAAGGGCAATATCAAAGCTGCCGCTGAAACCCATCAGGATATCCGTATCCTTCGCGGCAGGATCGATGATTACCGCCAGAAACTTCTGGATCAAAGCGGCGGAAGACTGACGGTTGGTCCGGAAGATATCGCGGATGTTGTTTCGAAATGGACGAAGATCCCTGTCCGCAAACTGGAAGAGGAAGAGGGAGAGCGTCTGCGCAAGCTCGAAGAGATCCTGCATAAAAGGGTCGTTGCCCAGGATGAAGCGGTTACCGCTCTTGCAAAGGCGATCCGCCGCGGCAGAGTCGGCCTGAAAGATCCGAATAAACCGATCGGAACCTTCCTGTTCCTCGGACCGACAGGTGTCGGAAAAACTGAGCTGAGCAAGGCGCTTGCAGAAGCGATGTTCGGTTCGGAAAATTCGATCATTCGTGTCGATATGTCGGAATATATGGAAAAACACAGTGTGTCAAAACTGATCGGCTCGCCTCCGGGATATGTCGGATACGATGAAGGCGGTCAGCTTTCCGAGCAGGTGCGCAGGAACCCGTATTCGATCCTTCTGTTTGATGAGGTCGAAAAAGCGCATCCGGACGTTTTCAATATCCTTCTTCAGGTTCTGGATGACGGACGGATCACAGACGCGCACGGCCGTGTGACAGACTTTAAAAACACGATCATCATCATGACCAGTAATGCCGGCGCGCAGCGGATCATGGAGCCGAAGAACCTCGGCTTTGCAGCCGTGCAGGATGAGAAGGCAAATTACGATAAAATGAAATCCGGTGTTCTGGATGAGATCAAACATATCTTCCGTCCGGAGTTCCTGAACCGTATCGATGAGACGATCGTATTCGCTTCACTGACGAAGGAAAACATGAAAGATATCAT
>CAZOHB010000100.1:0-9139 GCA_964579345.1 uncultured Parasporobacterium sp. | reverse complement strand
GGTCAAGGACACTGCTCCGACATTCGGTCCCATCGCGATCGTCTCGTCATAGGTGAATCAATGCGACATGCTCTCTGTTACTCCGACAGAATTGCTCGATGTCTTGCCCCAGGATACAGATTCGGAATTGTGTCCGAGCTTCATCGGTTTACTCTGAAGGATCCTGTATCGGCTGTCTGTCCGGAATTTCGAGTTCGTCCACTTGATATATCCTTCCGGATCGCCCTCATGTCCCAGCCACTCATTGTTCAGAAGATCCAGCTTATGGGTCGTTTTCATGACATCCGAGATGTCCGACTTCTTTTGGAAATCCTTGAGGAACTGCGAATTCTCAAGCTGTCTGTTATAGTAAGTCGCAAAAGCATTGTATTTATCAATTCCCATCGTCACAAGATCCGGCTCACAAGGAACGGTGATTACCATATGCTCCCCGCTCCATTCCCCGGTCTTTGACTGGATCTCATAATAATAACTGACGACCGGTTTTCTCTGTACCAGTACGATATCCTCTTCTTTTGCCTTCCATCCCAGTGTCACGTTTTCTTCCAGACCTTCTGTAAATTCTTTGGTCCAGTCCAATGCGTATCCGGCGGTCAGTTCCATCTGCATGGCCGGACTCTCCATTCCCGCAACGACACCAACGCCAAACGAAACACTGTCGGACGTCCCCTTCTCAAACGAGAAGATATCTGAAATTTCATATGCGGTCTCTGAAGTGTCCGTGAGGTAATCTTTTACTTCTTCAAAATACGGCGGTGCCTGAAGAACACAGAGAACTTCCGGATCGGAATACAGCAGGGCTTTTTCTTTGTACCTTGCCAAAACCCCGTCATTATCATTATCCGCAGCGACAACAATGCAATTCAGCCCCTGATGTTCGCTGGTGTAGCCGGAGGCATTGTCCTTGCCTCTTCCGGGCCATGCATAATCATCGTTCATCTTACTCTTCGCTGTGGAATAGTAGCCTCCGGCCTGTCCTGTCGTATTGTTATAGTTCTTTCCGCCAACAACGCCCCGCAGATAGTCATAGCTTCGTTTGTCCTTGGTCTTGCAGCTTACCGTAAATGCAATCTGCTCATAGCCTTTCGAATTCCCGTCGAAGTTTCCTGCAGCTGTCGACTGAATAAACATATTCGAGGACGCCTTACTGGACAGATTATCTCCGTCATTTTGGAAATACTCCGGTGTATAGGCGGCTGTCAGTCTGTTATTTTTAGAATCATATGTATAGAGTGTTCCTCCGATAAATATCAGTTCCGCATTTCCCGGCCCGTTAATGGCTGCACACTGCACTGCCAGCTTATTCCAGATATCGTCACCTGGATAAAAACCGCTCTGTGTCCATGCGTTCGTACTCAGGATTCCGGTATATTCGCGCTCAAGTTTGTTACTTTCATTGACTCCAATAATACATGTAAACTGCTTGTTCAGATCGATGTCATCATGTATCCGTTCCGAAGTCGTTTCCGATTTCTTTTTCATCGGACAGTAAATGCCGGCAGTGACGATCTCGTCTTTTCCGTCATTATCCACATCTCCGACACTCAGACCCGGTGAGATCATGGAATCCCACCACCAGCCTTCATCCCAGGACCAGGCTTCCACGGTCTTGTAATCCCTGGTAATGCTCTCTTTTCCCGGTTCTCCAAAGGAAATTTTTACCGCAGGCCGATAGGTTTCCAGGGTCAGGGCTTTATCTTCATATTCCCCAATGTAGGCGACTGATACCAGATCATCGATCCCGTCACCATTGATATCTCCAGTATCAAGCTCCAGACCCATTCGGGATTCTATCGTATTCAGTTTTGCAAGCGCATCCGTATACTTATCGTGACACATTCCCCATGTTTCCGGATTCTTGCTGTTTCGATACGCAATCTTGAATCCCGGATACTGACATACCAGCTCGAACTGATCGTAGCCGTTTATTCCGTTAAAGGATGCAAATGCCACAAGGCTGTCGATTCCATCTGCATCGTAGTCGCCTGCGGTAATGGAAAGGAAATGCACGCCCTGATAATCCGTTACATGTTCGCTTTCCATCCATGTACAGGTTGCGTCATCAAAGGTTCCAAGATTGAACTCTGAAGTCCATGTGCGGTTCCTGGTATTGTAAGCCCAAACATAGCAGCGGGCTTTGCTTCCATCATGATAGATTCCGATAAATGCGATATGGTCATCCCGGCCTGAGCCTGTCGGATCGAAGGCCACGGCCTGTACAAAATACGCCTGCTTCAGCTTTGTTGGCGGCGCTTTCAGTGCGCTTGTCTTCGTCCCGCCAAGCACATCCCCATCGGATGCCGTCTTCAGCGTATCGTAAAAAGTGGTGATATCTCCGGAGCTGTCCGGACTTGTCTGATAGAACAGAAGTTCCGACTGTTTGTTCATCATAAACGGAACATCCTCTCCATAACCATAAGGTTCATAGCTCTGATCCTTATAGGTATCCGGCTCCTCAACCCGCATCACCTCGTCATAAGCAGCCTTTCCGTCATCTGCTGCCTGCGCACTCTCCGTTCCTCCAAAATACGGAATCAGGGTGACCGACAGCAAAACAGCCACAAGTAAAGCGGTTATCCTTTTTCCTTTCTTCATTTTCATTTCCTCCTTTTCCGGGTTTTGTAAATCAGTACCGTTACGATCACGCCTATCAAAAAGGCGGCCACAGCAATCAGGACATAGCCTCCCACGCTGTCTGAAAGCAGTGATGATCCGGTATTCTGGCCGCTCCGGATGCCGTGCTCTAAACACTGTACCTGAGACAGCACGAAAATCAGACAGATTCCCAGTATGGCAGAAACAGTTCCAAGAATCCCGTTTTCAATTCCTGTCCTCCGTTTCTTCAGTTCATCGGCTCTTTCGTGCATCTTCCGGAGCCGTTCTTCCATGTCTCTCATTTCAGGTCTTTCCCTTTTCAACTTTTCTTCTGTCATAGTTCCTTTACACTATTAAAGATACCGAAACGAAAAAAACTCCCCGGAGTCCGGAGAGATTTTTCAAAATTATTTCAAAAGACTGAAAACCTGTTTACTTGTCGGATGAGCCTCGCAGCTTCATCAATTTTCTCCTGATCGGAAGGATGACCGCAAAAACCGAAATAATAGGAATGAAATAGCCGATGAGTGCAGGAATACCCGGTTTTGAAACCAGCAGATTATAGATGCTGTGATAGGAGATCGCAATCGCAAGAAGGCCGACGGTACCCACGATCTGCAGCCAGACTCTTTCATATAAAAACAGAAGGCCGATTCCGATGAAGGCGCCGCAGACAACATGCATTGCCCCGGTTCCGAATCCGCGGATCAAAAGGCTGCTGAACTGTTCTGCTCCGTTTTGTGAAAGATAGCAGGCATTCTCCAGTGTCGCAAAACCCACTGCCGTCATAAGCACACTTCCCGCAATTCCCTCTCTGTCCGGTTCAAACACCAGCAGATAAAACAGGATTGGACAGATTTTCATTATCTCTTCCACGATCGGAGCCACATCGACCGCTGCTGTCAGCGCATTGACCTGCAGTCCGTTTACAAAGAAGGTACTGATATAGGAAGATAACAGACATACCGTCATTCCGCCAAACACAAAGAGCATCATCCTGCGTCCGCGTTTCCCGATACATATGGCAGAGATGAGAATCGGAGCCACCAGACAGATATAGATATTTTCAATATAATTCATCTGTCCACCGCCTTTCGGACTGCCAGCGTCATTAGAACAAAACATGCAGAGATCATCGTATCAACCCAGAAATACGGATTATAAATCTTATCTCCAATCCAGAAAAAGGAGATCGTCCACAAAAGATATTCCAACAGGCAAAAAACAAGAGTCAGAATATAGATCCATTTTTTCGGATCCTGCATCATTCCTGATTGTTTCAGGATCCGCAGACCGCTGGCCGCATTCCAGATCACCATGGTCATAAGGACAAAGGTAAACAGATTGCTGATCTCATCTCCTTTCACCATAAAAAAGATGCACATACCGGCGGTAAAGACCGGTAGCAGATACATCCATGCCGGAGGTCTTTTTCTTCTTTTTTGATTGATGAGATACAGAAGCAAAAGCAGCAGGAACAAATAGGAAGTATACCAGCAAATGTAAGGAGTAAAGAAGTCCTCATAGGTATCCGGATACAGGACAAGCTTCAGGATATAATGAATATCTCCAAGAAAGAAAACACCGCAAAAAAGACTGAACAGGATCCACTCACGTTTTCCGGAAGCCACAGCACGGAAAACAGCATAGATCGTGCAGCCCGCTGTCAGAACGATCTGCAGAATGTTATCAATCGACTCTATCATGTTCCTTCGTTTTTTCCTGAACGGCAGTCTTTTTTATCCGGATGCAGAAGATCGTGACAGCCGCACCTAAGAGGAAAGCGATAATACCAATCACAATGTAACTGAGGATCGGACTGTTGGAAAAGATGCTTGCGTACATGCCCCCAGGGGCAGCCTCCGGACTTTCTCCGGATAAAAGATTCGGAAGGAATATCGCAGTTAAAATGACCACCACAATCCCGGCGGCGATTGCAACACCCTGCAAAAGCCGCTCACGGCGCCGCTTCGATTCCCGTCCGATTTCCTCTGCCCGTTCATGCATGAGTTTTATCCTGTCTTCAGTCTTACGCACCTGTGATTCCTTCCTTTATCAGTTCTGCTTTCATGCGCTTTTTTCCGCGGCTGAGAAGATGATCGACCTTTTTTGTGCTGACCTTCATAACCTCTGCTGCCTCGGCATAACGCATACCTTCCATATACACCAGCCACAGCGCTTCTCTCAGTTCCGGTTCGATCCTGTCCAGACAGGCATAAAGCGCCCGCTGCTGCTCTCCGCTTAGAATCTTCTCCTCAATCAGCTCGTTTCCTGCAATATCATTGCACTCATCAAAAGAAAGCTGAATGATACGCGCCCGTTTAGAAGCAAATCGTATCGCAAGATTACGGCCCGTCTTAAAGAGATATGCTTTAAAGTTGCCTTCACGGATTGTCGGGCGCTTTGCCATGATCCGCGCAAACGCTTCAATCATCAGATCTTCCGCATCCTGCCAGTCATGCAGACAGCCGAAAAGATACAGCGTCAATGCATCGCCGTAAGAAATCATCAAGCGATCATATGCTCCTGTATCACCGTGCAGGAACTTCTCGTATAGTTCCATGTCCGATGGTCTGTCTACATTACTCATGTTCGGATCATATAAATAAAAACTTGTTCACAATACTAACAAATGTGAACCGTCACGTAAAGGCAAATAATACAAAACAATATGCGAGAGCCAAATATACTTGTCATATACAGTTTAGCATATTAAATTGAGGAAGTGTACTTGATATTCGTCATCGATATTTCTTTTGCGGGCGGAACTTTTACAGAAAAGCAACTCCTCCGGACAATATATCCTCATATATGAAAAGCCGAAAATAAGGATATGCCGCATGTCCTCAGTTTCAAAGGGGCGTTATTTGAGGATATGGAACTGAGTAATTTGGCTATAAATCAGGCTGGGCATATCCTCATATACGAAAAGCCAAAAATAAGAATATGCAGCATGTCCTCATTTTCGAGGAGGCGTTATTTGAGGGTATGCACGAGAAGTTGCAAGAAAAAAACGCCCCGGCAGCGGTAAAACTGCGGGGCGGATTTGAATTGCATGGTGGACGGGATTTTAAGCTGTCTTCCACCCGATCGTTCATTTGCACCTCCCGCTGTTGATTTCGAAGTCGCTTTTTATACACAGAATCGGGACCCCTTAAACTGTGACATGTTTTTTTGGACACAGATCAAAGGGCTGCCGCTGTGTGGGAAAAATGGCCATCAAAAACAGTCATTTTTTATACACAGAATCGGAACCCCTTAAACTGTGACATATTTTTTTGGACACAGATCAAGGGGTGTCCGCTGTGTGGAAAAAATGGCCATCAAAAACAGTCATTTTTTATACACAGAATCGGAACCCCTTAAACTGTGACATATTTTTTTGGACACAGATCAAGGGGTGTCCGCTGTGTGGAAAAAAAGCGGAGCTGGGGGGGAATCACTTCCGTGCGCGGTGCGTGTGGCACTTGTGCCTCGCGGTGCGCGCGCGACTCCATTTCCGTGCGCACGAATTTTCTTATTACTCTGCCGCGATCGCGATCGCGCCCATCAGTGCAGCTTCATATCCCAGCGCTGTCGGCAGGATCTTCACGTCCTGCATCTGGGCAAATGTATATTTCCGAATGCTTCTTTGTATACCGGGCATGAGCCAGTTCAGGGATGCCGCTACACCTCCGCCGATGATCACAGCCTCCGGATCGAGGATATTGGTATAGTAGGAAATACCTTTTCCCAGATACTCCCCCGCCTTTTCAAAGATCTCTCGCGCCTTTGCATTTCCGGCTTCGGCAAGCTTTGCGTTTGCGGCACCGGAGGGAGTTTCTCCGATCGCCTGAAATGCTGCGCCAAAGTCTTCGTCTTCAAGGACGGCTTCGCTGATCATCCTGGTCAGCGCAGTGCCGGAGCCATGCGCCTCCAGGCAGCCCAGCTGTGAACAGGGGCATCTGGCAGGATTCTCATATTCCACTTTCAGATGTCCGAATTCCCCGGCATAACCGTGCGCGCCGCGGACCAGTCTGCCATCGCAGACCACTGCTCCGCCGACGCCGGTAGATACAGTCATCCATCCGAAGTTTTTATATTCCCTTCCCAGACCGAAGCGCAGTTCTCCGACCGCGCATGAATTTACATCATTTTCGCAGACGATCCGGGAAACACCCAGCATTTCTGAAAGCCAGGCCTTGACGGGGATGTCCGTCCAGCCGGCATAGACTGCGCGGAGCAGCACGCCTTTTTCCCGGTCTACGATACCCGGGAGATTGACGCCGATCCCCGATACGTCTTCAGAAGAAAGGCCGCACTTGTGCAGCTGCTTTCTGAAGATGCCGCAGCACACCCTGAGATGTTCGCGGCAGTCCCGTGTATCCGTGACAAACTGCTTGCTTTCATAGATCTTTCCGGTCTCATCAGCCAGCGCTATGATCGTCTTTGTTCCCCCAATATCAAAAGCCCCGATATACATACGCTTCTCCTCTTACAAGAACACCCCGGCGTTCTTCACCTTATTGTCTGGCACTCAGGATCTCCCTCTTAATGTCCTGGGAAATGGCATGCTCCAGAATAATGTGGATGTCTTCCACGACGCCGTAGTTCTTAGATCTGATGACGATCGGGAAATCAGAAAGACCGATCAGTTTCCCGTTGTAGTCGCCGACGATGCAGATCGTTTTTGCGCCTTTTTCCTGCGCGTATTTGTGTGCCTCCACAAGATTTCCGGAGCTGCCCGAAACGGACAGGGAGATGACAAGATCTTCGGGCTCCAGGAAGTTTTTCAGCTGTTCAACCATCGTCTGGTCATAGGCGTTGTCATTGCCATAGGCTGTAAAAATCGAGCTGTGGTCAGACGGAGCAAAGATCTTCATTCTGTCGGAATGATCAACATTGATGCCTTTTCCGAAGTCGCAGACCCAGTGGGAGGCTGCTGCCGCGCTGCCGCCGTTGCCCAGTACAAAGACATGTCTGCCGTTTTTCCTTGCTTCATCCAGCATTGTCTCCAGCTTCACAATATCTTCTCTGCTGATCATATCCAGCGTTTCTTTTAATTCATCAGAATAGAGATCAAAAAACATGATTATCCTCCTTTTTCAAAAATCAATTCTCCGAATACACGAACTCGCCGATGTATTCACTTGCATATTCACTCTTGTCATCATCAAGCAGGTCATAGCCTGCGCGGCTGTACAGATCGAGCTGAGGCGGGGTGGCAATTCCCAGGGTCACGAAGGGTTCTGTGTTACCTTCCGGGTTTCTGGTTCCGTGGTAAACGCCGGGAGGTGCAAACACGATATCGCCGGCTTTACAGGGGATCCATCTATCATACAGATAACATTCGCCTTCTCCGGAAAAAATGATCAGGATCTCCTCGGAAATCGGATGTACATGAGGTGCAAACTCCTTGCCGGGTTCATGGAAACCTACTGCAATATTCGTATTTTTGCAGCCCATCTTCGGGTTCAGTGCAAAGTGAACCACATGGCCGTTGGGCATTGTCCAGGTCTCACCGCCGCTGATGGAAAACTTACCGCCGAATTTCTGGACATATTCTTTCTTTGTCATAGTTTTCTCCTTTTTTCATCGTTTTTATCAAGTCAGTTGTAATTCCACGCTAATCAAAATTTAATGACCGCTTTAATCGCCGCGCCGCTTCTTGCGTCCGCGAAGGCCTGCAGGGCATCTTTATAGTCATAGACTGTGATCATCTTGCGCAGGTCATCCTGTATCTGGATGACTTTGTCAAGGACGGCGCTGGTTCCGTCCGCTTTAAGCTGCGGAGCCGGTCCCTTGGAGCCGACGATCGTCAGTTCTTTTCTCATGATGGGGAGCGGTTCAAACCCGTCGATGGATCCGAAATACACGCTCGGCACCACGATGCGGCCGCCGGTCCTGGCTGCCGTCATGGCATCCTGCAGTACTGCAGGCGCGCCGGTTGCCTCGATGACAATATCCACGCCCTCTTTTGCCGTCATCTCTTTCACCTGGTCCAGCCAGTCCGGATCGGACGTATCCACCACATCCAGAAGACCGGTCCTGCGTACCTGCTCGATGCGGAGCTTGCTGCGGTCAGCGCCGATCACTGTGCCGGCTCCAAGGGTTTTCAGGATCTGCGCGGCGATCAGGCCGATGGCGCCAAGGCCGAAAACCAGAACACTGTCTCCGGGCTTTACCGCAGCTTTTACTGCTACGTGGAAAGCGCAGTTCGCCGGTTCCATGATGGAGGCGGTGACGTCGTCCAGGCTGTCCGGGATCGGCGTCAGGAAGCTGTAGGCGTCTGTATTGGTCACCAGGGTCTCCTCCGTAAATCCGCCCGGAAGGAGAGCGTCATTCAGGCTCTTGCAGTAATTCTGCAGGCCGTTCCGGCAGAACCAGCATCTGCCGCAGCCCTTGATCAGTTCACTGGCTACACGCATTCCCGTTTTCATGCCGTTAAAGCCTTTTCCTTCATCAATAATGACACCGGAAAACTCATGACCGAAGTAATGCTCTCCGGAGAGATCTCTTCTGCCGTTGTACAGTGCTAGGTCGCTTCCGCAGATGCCGCACGCCT
>CAZOHB010000099.1:0-9209 GCA_964579345.1 uncultured Parasporobacterium sp. | reverse complement strand
TTTCAAACACTCTCAGCTTTGCACTCGTTGCTCTTTTATTTCTTGAACATTCCTCTTTTGAAGGAATGACGGGCCTCTTTGTTACTACGAATCCCTCAGGAACCTTGCCGCAGACACAGACCGGAAAATCCGGCGGACAGGTACAGGGATTTTCATTTCTCCGGAACGCATTTTTTACGATGCGGTCTTCCAGAGAATGGAATGTGATGATGCAGAGTCTTCCTCCGGGTTTTAACAGCCGGATCATCATATCAATGGAATCCTGCAGAACATCCAGTTCCGAGTTGACTTCGATGCGGATCGCCTGAAAGGTTTTCTTCGCAAACCCTTTCTTCCCTTTTCTTACCTTTGCCGGGATGGCCTGCTCGACGATCTCCGAAAGACGCTTTGTCGTTTCGATCTCCGCCTTCTCTCTTTCGTTTACAATGTGCTTTGCGATATTTGCCGCAAACTGCTCTTCTCCATAATCCCTTAAGATCCTCGTAAGCGCTTCCTTACTGTAAGTGTTTACGACTTCTTTAGCTGACAAAGGCCTCTCCCTGTCCATCCTCATGTCCAGGGGAGCATCTTCCTTGTATGAAAAACCTCTGTCGGGATTGTCTATCTGATAGGACGACACGCCGATGTCAAGAAGGATGCCGTCCACTTTGCCGATGTTTAATTGTTGCAGTACTTTGTCTGTGTTGACAAAATTTTCTTTTACAAGGATCGCCCGGTCGCCGAATGGCTCCAGCTTCCGTCCTGCCTCTTCCAGCGCATCTGCGTCCTGGTCGATGCCGATCAGCTTTCCTGTTTTCAGTTTCTCAAGGATCCGGAAGGAATGTCCTGCACCGCCTAAGGTACCATCTACATAAATACCATCCGGCTTGATGTTCAGATACTGAATCGTTTCTTCCGGAAGAACGGATTCATGTTTAAATATCAAATCCCCATTCTCCCATACGTTCTGCGATCTCATCGGAATTATCTTCTGCGAAGTCTGCTTCCCATGCATCCTTGCTCCAGATTTCGATTCTCGGACCGGTTCCGATCAGAACAACGTCTTTTTCAAGATTTGCGCACTTTCTGAGGTTCTGCGGAAGGAGGATTCTTCCCTGCTTATCCACTTCGGCATCCATTGCGTTTGCCATGAAACCTCTTACAAAGGTACGTGCGTCTTTTCTGGTAACAGGCAGGCTGCGGAGTTTTTCATAAAACAAGTCCCACTCTTCGGAAGGAAAAACCCACAAGCAGCCGTCGAGACCCTTAGTTACTACGAAGTGCTCACCGAGCATTTCTCTGAACTTCGAAGGGACAATAATTCTGCCTTTCGCGTCTATGGAGTGGTTGTATTCACCCATAAACATCTTGCTCACCTGTTACCTCCCAGCGACATTTTTGTCAATTTATACTCAAGCGCGATATGCGCTTTGTACCAACTTAAGGAGCTCCGTGCCCTTTACTCTCGAGCAAATCCCAATCATCTCAGTAGTTTGACGGCTCCGAGCATTTACCACTTCGCTCCATTAAGCACCACTTTGCTCCACTTGTAAGGCGATTTTACTCCCTATTTGGCCAAAAAGCAACCATTTTTCTGTGTTTTTTACAAATAATTCATGATTTTTTAATAATGAAAGATGATTGTGTCCCGGAATGGTTTATGCTACATTGACTGAAGCATTATCAGGAGAAAAAACATGGATTATAAAAAGACCGGAAGCTTAAAAATCTTCATCTGGCACTATAAAAAACACATCGGGCTGTTCCTGCTCGATATGTTCTGTGCTCTGCTCGTTGCCGCAGTCGACCTGACCTTCCCTTATATCTCAAAGCTCAGCATGGAACGCTATCTGCCCGAGAATGAGTACAAAACCTTTTTCGCCGTCATGATCATTATGGTCTGCGCATATGTCGTCCGGGCCTTTCTGTACTACATCATCACCTACTGGGGCCACCGGATGGGTGTTTATATGGAAGCGGATATGAGAGATGAGCTGTTTACACATATCGAACGGCTCAGTTTTCGTTTCTTTGACAAGAACCGTACCGGCCAGCTCATGAGCCGCGTGACCAACGACCTGTTTGAGATCACAGAGCTCGCGCATCACGGTCCGGAAGATCTGCTGATCTCCTCTATTACGATCATCGGCGCTTTCATTATTTTATGTGGGATTGAGTGGAGGCTCGCCCTTGTGGTGTTTGCCGTAATCCCTGTCTTTGTGATCTTTACGATCATTCTCAGACGGCGCATGAAGAATGCGAGCCTGAAAGTCAAGGCAAAGCAGGCGGAGATCAACGCTTCCATTGAAAGCGGATTTTCGGGGATCCGGACTGCAAAGGCATTTGCAAACGAAGAGATTGAACTCCGGAAATTTGCCGAAACTAATAAAGAATATGTAGATTCCAAGCGCGGTTACTACAAAGCGATGGCAATCTTCCATGCCGGCATGGAATTTGCGCTTCCGATCCTTTCCGTGCTCGTGATCATGGTCGGCGGCTATTATATTATGAAAGATACCCTTTCCTACATCGGCCTCGTGACCTTCAGCCTCTATGTGTCCTCCTTCCTGACACCGGTCCGGAAGCTGGTTGCCTTTGTGGAACAGTATATGGCCGGAATGGCCGGATTCCGTCGTTTTCTCGAGATCATGCGGACGGATCCGGAAATTACGGACAAAGAGAATGCTCTTGAATTAGAGCATGTAAAAGGAGATATTAAGATTCAAAACGTCAGTTTTTCCTATGGCGAGGATGCCGGCGGTATGATGCGTCCTGCGGTGCTGAACGACGTCTCGCTCACTATTCCTGCCGGGACAGCGCTTGCCATCGTCGGCCCTTCCGGCGGCGGAAAGACCACGTTAAGCAATCTGATCCCCCGTTTCTATGAAGTCAGCGAAGGCTCGATCTCCATCGATGGACACGATATCCGGGATGTTACCCAGCATTCTCTTAGGCGGGCAATCGGAATTGTCCAGCAGGATGTGTTTATGTTTGCGGGTACCATTTACGAAAACATCGCATACGGAAGACCGGATGCGACTTTTGAGGAAGTACAGGAAGCGGCAAGAAAAGCCGAGATTCATGAGGAGATCATGCAGATGCCGGAGCAATATGACTCCTATATCGGAGAACGCGGCGTGATGCTCTCCGGCGGACAGAAACAGCGGATCGGCATTGCGCGGATCTTCCTGAAGAATCCGCCTGTGATCATCCTGGACGAGGCAACGTCTGCGCTTGACAGTGTGACCGAGATCCGGATCCAGAATGCCTTTGACGAACTCGCAAAAGGACGTACATCCATTATTATCGCGCACCGCCTGAGTACGGTCCGCGGAGCAGATAATATTGCCGTGATCGACGACAACCGTGTGATCGAATACGGCACACACGATGAGCTTATGAAGTTACACGGGGAATATGCAAGTCTGGTAGAAGCTCAGACGATCGTCTGAGCCTCTCAGGAAAGGAGCGCTTCCAGATTGGCAAGTGCTTCTTCCTGTTCCATGATCTGTTCCAGGATCTGCTCCTGGCGTTCCTCCTGGATCTGGATTTCCGATTGGAGCTGTTCCAGTTTTTCATAATCTGCTGCCGTCTCCGGCGCATTATACTGTTCATGAAGATTCGAAAGAAGCTCCTCGCTCACCGCGAGCTCTTCTTCCAGTTTCGAAATTTTTCGTTCGATCCGGGCACGTTCCTTGCCCGGATTTTTTAAGATCGCAGCCTTTGCGGCATCCGCACCTTTGTTCTCTGCCCTTTCCCCGGACGATACGCTTTTTGCAGCGGCATTCTGTGTCCGGGAAACCTGTTTTGCCTTCTCCTGCAGATAATCCGGGTAAGTATACGGATAGAACGTCACGCGATCCTCTTCGAAATCCAGGATCTGTGTGGCGATCCGCTGAATGAAATACCGGTCGTGGGATACAAAAAGAACCGTCCCTTCGTACTCTTTCAGCATATTCTCCAGTGCTTCTTTTCCGAAGATATCCAGGTGGTTGGTCGGCTCATCCAGGATCAGAAGATTTGGCCGTGTAAATAACATCTTGCAGAGAGCCAGCCGTACGCGTTCTCCTCCGGAAAGCTGTCCCAGCTGGCGCTCGACTTCTTCCTGTGTAAAGGCAAACGCGCCAAGCGCACCGCGGACCTGCTCATTTGTCAGGCGCGGATATTCATCATGAAAATTATCAAAGACCGTCTGCAGCGGATCCATATCATTGATCACCGCCGTCTGCTGATCAAAGTATCCGATCTCTACATTGCCGCCGAATTCAAAGGTTCCGCCAAGCGGCGCGATCTGTCCGGTCAGTGTTTTCAGGAGTGTGGATTTTCCTTTTCCGTTTTCACCGATTACCGCCAGACGTTCTGCACGCATCAGCTCAAAGCTGACCTCGCTGAGTTCTTTATCATATCCGATCTTTAATTTCCGGCAGCTGATCACCGTATGAAAACTGGCGATCCTTGGAGAAAAATGAGCGCGGAACGTCGTGCGGTCAAACCGTCTCGGCTTTTCGATCTTGACCATATGCTCGATCGCCTTCAGTTTCGAACGGGCCGCCGTAACCTTCGTCGGTGTGTTTTTCCATTTTTCCACCCACTCGGTCAGCCGCTTGATCTCCTTCTGCTGTGCCTCATAATCTTTTTCCTGCTTCGCCAGCTGCGCCTCTTTCTGTGCGATGTAGGCGCTGTAATTGCCGGCATAGCGGGTGACGCGATGATACTCGATCTCATACGTTACATCCGCGATCCGGTCCAGAAAGATACGGTCATGAGAAACCAGAACGACCGCTTTCTCATAATTATGAAGATATTCTTCGAGCCATTCGATGGACGGAAGATCCAGATGGTTGGTCGGCTCATCCAGAAGAAGGATATCCGGCTTGCTGAGAAGCAGCTTGATAAAAGCGATCTTTGTCTGCTGCCCGCCGGAGAAAGTTCCCATCGGTTTTTTCAGGTCTTCCTGTGCGAATCCGAATTTGCTGAACATGATCAGCATCTCCCGTTCGCAGGAATCTCCGTTCATTGCATCCCATTTTCTCTGCAGCGACGCATACCGGTTCAGCAGTCTCTCATCTGCGTTTCCTTCCAGTTCTTTCTCGATCTGCCGCATCTCATCTCTGCAGGCGTACACATCACGAAAGACTTTCTTGATCTCATCTTCGGCCGTGATCTCTTTATCTTCAAAATTGATCTGCTCAAGATAGCCGATCGTCTGTCCGCCCGCCAGGATGAACGAGCTTTTTTCATCGCTGTCCGGATTGTCCATGGTCAGTTTTCCGGAGATCAGTTTTAAGAGCGTAGTCTTTCCACACCCGTTTCGACCCACTACCGCGATCTTTTCATTCCCGCGGATCTCGAAATCGACATTTTCCAGAATCGTATTCGCGCCGTATTGCACAAGCGCATGGTTGATCTGCAGTCTCATCGTACACTTAATTCCGTTCTAAATTCAGTAGGCATGATTATACACTACTTTCCGGGATCTGTCAGTGAAATATCCCGGACACTCAAAATGCTCCCGCATAATAACCGAACATTCCCCATCCATTCCGCGAAGAAACCGGCCTGTTCGGCCGGCTTCTCACTTTGCACAGTTAATAATCATTTCATAGGATAAGGAGATAACAGAACATAAAACTTCATTTTAAATCTTGTCGTCGTGATCTTTGAAGCCCAGTTTCTTCCAGCTGTCTTCTTCAATATCATTCACCAGGTTCTCGATATCAAATTCAAACGTTTCAATTCCCTCTGTTTCTTCTGTCTCATCAGGCAGATCGTCCTCCGCCGGCTCTCTCTCGTCAAACACTTCCTTGTTTTTCTTTTTAACGCCTTTGCCTTTCTTGACAGCAACGATAATAAGAACAATGATCAGGGCAAGAATAATGATGCCGGCCGCAAGGAGAAGATACTTTTGCAGTTTTTCTTTCTTTGCAAGTCCTGCCTGTTTTTCCGCATACTCTTCTTCCATCTTCTTGATCTTTTCGTCTGCGTCCGAAGCAGCTTCGAGATCAACGCTTCTCTGGATCGAGCCCTGCGCGGTATCAAAAGAATAGTAGCCTGTCTTTCCTTCCGCGAGTGCACGAACATAGCAGAAATCTGCATGCTCCGCATCGTCCGGCACAAAGCAGAATACATCAAAATCTTTGATCTGAACTTCTTTTCTGGTATATCCCGCTGGTGCTTTTTCATCCTCCGGAATATCAAAGAGGAAATATTGGATCTTGTTCTGCTTAATGGATCGCGGACTTTCAAACTTGCCCGTTTCATCATTCAGAATTTTAAAGACGATCTCTCCATTATCTTTTCTCTGCAGAACATACAGAGTCAGTTCTTCTCCGTATTCGATCACTTTAACATCCTTGCCTTTGTAGGTGGCAGATGCTTTGTCAAAGCCCTTCGGAATTTTTACATCCTTCAGATCATCCAGAACGATATAGGTTCTCTTTCCGATCTTTGCTGTCGGTCTCGGATCTTCCGGTTCCGTCTGTGTTTCTTCCTGCTGCGGAGCCTGAGTCTCCTCTTCATTTCCTTTTTCCGGCGCCTTTTGCTTTTCCGCCTTATAAACCTGGACCGTGATCGTGATCGGATCGGAAAGCTCCTCTTCATCATACGTCGCGAAATCGTTCAGATAGATCGTAACTGAACCGGAACCGACGCTTGCACCGTAGATGCCGATGCTGACAGACTCGTTATCCAGCCATCCGCCTCCGTTTGCAGATGCACAGCCTTCAGAAGAGACGCTGTAGCTGCCGGCTGCATTCTGCGCGGTAAAAAGAACCGTCACTGTCGAGCCTTCTTCGATTTCTACATAGGTCTGGTCTACATAAACGGAACCGGCTGCAAAAGCCGGAACCGCAGGCAGAATACTGACGAGAAATACGCACGCCAGAACTGCAGGTATAATTTTTTCAATTACTTTTTCTAATCTCATTATTTTTTCAAAATCTTGTTTTTAATGCGGATATAATCGAGAGCTGAAATCTTGCCGTCTTTGTTTGCATCGGCTGCTTCCAGCTTATCCGCATCGGAAATGATTTTCTTTTTCATGATATGGTTTTTCACGGCAATGTAATCCAGTGCCGAAACCTTACCATCTCCATTGGCATCCCCCGCTTTATACTTCGGATTGCCTGATGCTTTCGTCTGTGAATTTCCGCTGTTCTTTCCGGAGCCCGAAGAACTTCCGGAGTTTTTATCATCATCTTTATTTTTCGGCTCTTCCGCCGTCAGAGGCTCTGTTTTTGTCTGTGTCGTTGATCCTGAGCCTTTTGCGGTTGTAATCGTAGTAGAGGTTCTTGCGATCACCGCGCCTTTTTTGGTATAGCGCGGATTGAGGCTGGAAGTTTCTGCCGGATAGCCCGGAGCTTCCGCCGGCATCTCTGTATAGACCGGGATACGCAGAACGACCGTTGCTTCTTTATCGTCACCAATTGCGTTCCGGAGGAAGATGCCGCTGCCGATCGGATCATATACACCCTGGGCATACTGGTGGTCAAAGTTTCCGTTGACTACATTAAAGTCTTTGTAGAAATAGGTATCCTGTCCGTATTTCAGATAGCCGTTATAATATCCCTGTGCTCCGCCGAGGATCGACTTGTAGACCGTATCCCATCCCTGCTTCTTTGCATATGCGATTCCGTTTCCGATCACATCGGATCCGGATGCCGCAAAGTTAAAGAAGTTGTAGTAGCCATAGGAGCCGTCGATCAGCGGAGATTGTCCGCTCGTCGGCTGCTCAACACGAAGCGTTGCCGCGATGACATACGGGCTTACTTTCGAAGCCTTAGCGACTTTCATGATTGTATCAATATAGCTGTGGGTTCCGGTGGAATCCGTATATTTTCCGGCAAGGAAAGAATTTCCCGCAATGTTCTTTACGCCGCTCTTCGTCTCTGCTCCGGTATACGTCTGCTGTGCGAAGATGAACATGTTTCTCGTATTCAGGAAGTTGCGAGGATCCATATAATATTCGATGACATCGATGCCTGCATCCGTCCAGTTTCCGGAATAGGTGCTCCATTTTTTCGTTTTGCGGTTATAGCAGTCCGGGCTTAAGGATCTCCAGGAAACTGCATCGTATGACATGCTGACCAGTTTTCTGTGATCTAAGGTCTGCTGATAGACCGCTTCGTCAAAACTGAAATCCACATAATCTGCGACAAAGATATAATTCGGATATTCCTCATGGATCTTCTTGATCAAAGACCGATAAGATACAGGGAACGACTTCAGCTGCTGCTTATAGGTTCCGTAGCCGGAGGATTCGCTTTCTGTTTCATTTGTCTGGATCGTGACATAGCCTGCGAAGATATAGTACTCTCCTCCGTTGTAGCTGATCCTGTACCAGAGATTTCCGGAGGAATCTTTTTCGCTTCCGAGGATGGTTACTGTCTCATATGAAAGAGTTCCGACGATTTTAGAATTTGTCGTTCCGGGTTTTGTACGGACATTCAGTTCACTGGCATTGACATAGCCTGTCATGGTATCCGCAGCATATACTCTTTCCGGCGTAAAGAAGCATACAAAAAGCACAGCTATTGAAAATAGCGTGCCTAAAAAAATCAGCCGTATGCTGTTGGAAAAAATTTTTGTATCCTTCATCTCGTTGATCACATGTCGCTGGGAGGCTTTCAAGTGATTGAGGATGAATACTCCGTTATTATATGGGAGAGATTGTTTGAATTCAATTACGCAGAAATTAAAACTTTATTACAGAAATGTAAAAACGGACAAAAAAAGAACAATTTCCTGCTGCCGGCTCCCGCCAAAGAAACGCAGCCCGTTCAGCCTCACACGAGCGTGCGGGAAGGTTTTCTTTGGCACAGGCGTTTATCGCCTTGGCATATCTCGTTACGTCTTTGGCACGACGTTTATCGCCTTGGCTTATCTTGTTACGTCTTTGGCACAGCGTTTACGACCAATGTGTATCCCTGTGGAAGCAACCTCCTTCTACGGGGACATTCCGAGTATCCCTGCAACGAGGGGTTCCTCTGGCAGGGATATTATTATCCTAAAAATCGACTATTTTCGGCCTTGCTGTATCCCTGCAGAAGCAACCTCCCTCTGTGGGGACATTCCGAGTATCCCTGCAATGAGGGGTTCCTCTGGCAGGGATATTTTTTTCCTAAAGATCGGCTATTTCTGGCCTTGCTGTATCCCTGCAGAAGCGGCCTTCCTCTGTGGGGACATTCCGAGTATCCCTGCAACGAGGGGTTCCTCTGGCAGGGATATTATTA
>CAZOHB010000098.1:0-9516 GCA_964579345.1 uncultured Parasporobacterium sp. | reverse complement strand
ATAGACGATTTCTTGACCTACTTCACCCGCTTTATATTTAGGAAGATTCTCCCATGTATAGGTCCATTCACCAGACTCATTCATCGTCACCGGATCGCCGTAATTTACGCCATCCGCTTTCAGCTGTGCTGTAATGGAAGCCGGACGGATCTTACCAATATCATTGGAATCATCCCAAACTTTTTTAACAGTAACCTGGGTTACTTCCGGTTCATGGGTATTGGTAACAATATATGCATTTGCACCATTTTCATCTTTTGTGATTGCTGTGGTGTAACCATCGATTGCATCCTCAGTCACAGAATACTCAACCGATTTTCCACCTTCTATTGTTGGCAAATCTTCCCATGTAACTGTAAGCGCATCTCCCGTTGCTCCAGCCGGAATTGTCTTATCCTGGCCGGCCACTACAGTAGCAGTTCCTCCATCAACACTCTTGTTCAAATGAAGAGTGACTGCTTTCCGTAATCCATCTTGATTATCATTATCTTCCCAAACTTTAGTGGCAGTAACATCGACCTTATCCATTGTATTGGTAAAGGTAGACTTATAGAAACTGTTACCATTCGGAAGCGTTCCTGAAACCTTACGAGCGTCATCATCAACTGTTGCATTACTGTCTTCTGAGTAGGATGAAGCTGCGCCAGTCTTGATCTCTGCTTTCGCAGAATCGTAAGAGAATTCTCCTGGCGGTGTAGACTCTGTGAAAGAATACTCCGTTCCAATCGGCAGGTTGACAAAACGCAGGAATTCTCCCGGTTTCAGATTGACTGTGATATCAGAGGCGTTTGGTCCATGATAAAAACCAGTATAGTAAGTATAGAACTCACCATCCATGCCTGCATATGGTGCAGTATATTCCACTCCGTAACGAGTATAGGTTACTTTATCGCCTTCCTGGCCGATTATTTCATAAACATAGTATTCATAGCTGCCGTCCTCTGCAGGGCCGGAAGCAATCTTAACGGTATACTCTTGTCCACCATAAGTATAAGTAAGGTGATCACCATCAACTGATACAATACTTGTAGCAGCGGCAGTAGCTGTCTGAGTGGTATCAATTACCAAGGTTTCCGGCTCAGCGCCTATAACTTTCGTGTGTTCAAAGTCATAGACCATATTAGTCTGAACATAATTCTCGCTACTGTGAATGGAGAACCATACATCCGCATCATCTCCAGTTCCAACCTTATTGTCCACGTTCATCTTGAATTCGAATGTGGTGTCCTCCGGAACATCAAAGCCATTATCTTCAACAACTTTGTTCAGGATGAGGGAGTTACGACGCTGGTTATAAGCAGAAACCGTCGCTCCTGTTCCGGAAATCTGATAGTATCCATAGTCCTTGGTTGTCCCATTGGCGGTATACACAATATGATAATAGTCATCTACATGGTTGTCAGGTGTTCCATTATCATAAAAATCTCCAGTCATAGCGGAAGGTTTATCTACTTTGATTAGTGAATACAGCGTACCGTCAATAAGCATGGGGTGAACTGTTTCGGCAATGAGGTCCCAATTATACGCCAAACCAACCGGTTCAGTCATAACATAGTCATGTCCCGGATCAAGCGTCTTGACCGTTACAGTACCGTTTACTGTTTCAGTTGTTAAAAGACCTGTAGCTATAAAGTAGCTATTGGTATAATTGTTTGCATCATTTAACGCGACCTTGCCATAATAAGATCCATCCTGATTGATGTTCATATCCAAAGCTTCTTTTTGGATATCATCAATGCTGTTATCCCAGGTCTTAACAATGGTCATCTGCTCAGCCGTTGTTCCAACCGGATCCAATTTATTAAACGTCGTGCTCTGAGGTCCATCATCTGTTCTGGTATCTTCATACGCAAGTTCAGTTGTAGTATTCGTAATCAAATCATAGGAAGCAGCGGTATCTGCTGCTGTTAACGGATTCTTAACCAAATACTGACGGACTTCTGCAGGAAGATCACTATATTTAATTGTCCCGTTCTTTAAACCTGCAATATAGTCGTAGGTTGTCTGAGAAGGATAAACATCAAAAGTAACTGTGTAAGTAACACCGTCAAGTAGTGTACCCACCGGAGAAAGATCCCATTTAACTGCACCATCCGTAAATGTTGCAGCCGGAGGATTAAATTTATACAAATCATTTGATTCGGTCCATTTATATTTGAATTGTCCCAGATTGACAGATCCCTGAATTCCAGTCACCTCATGGGAACCGGCCGAATCTACCCAGCTAGCAGTAAAAGATCCATTTTCTGCTGCAGTAAAAGTAATCGTATAATCCTCCCCGCTGACAAGGTCTTTTCTTGTGGTGGTATAAGGTCCACTTCCACTAACGGGAAGAGACAACCAATACTCATATGAACTTGTATCAACCTCCAGCAGCTCGACAACTCCTTGGTTTGTACTTACATTGTTCGTCGTACCATCTGTAATGCTCGTATTTGTAATACCAAGAGTCTCAGCTATAGTAGCGAAGATATCACTGATGGCCTGTGCGAGAGCAGCCTGGTCAGTTGCGTTGTAGTAGTTAGGTGTTGCAGTAGTGCCGTAGGTCTCTCTTCTGGATCCATTCTGAGCGTAGTAAATCAGGTCATCCAGGCGGTCTTCATTTCCACCGAATGCAAAGATACCATATAAAGTAGTGTTGTTATCGTTAGCATTAACAGAATGTGTCGCTGTATTGTAGTTTTCAATCTGTACGACCTCTTGTTCAGGAGCTCTATACTCAGCAGAAGTGGTAGAAGTTCCGTTACCGCCTGTTACATAGAAGGTCGGCAGACCATCGGTAATGAACACTACATATGTAGGGTCAGCATCAGCCTTAGCAAGCACGTTGAGGGTTCTCTGCATTGCAGCTTCCCAGTTAGTACCGCCGCCATATAACATCTTGGCAGAATTGTTGTTGCCTGTAGAAGAGAAGTTGTTAAGATAAGCGGTTTTATCAGTAGTCCAACCCTCTACTTCCCACGCAGCGGTTGTACCATTACCGGCGTATCCAGTATAGCCACCACTGGAATAGTTACCATTTCGTCTCTCTGAAGAGAATGCAACTAATGCCATTTCAACATTATCAGCATCTGCTGTTTTGTTGTAGGCGAACAGTGCATTTGCGAAATCGTAAGCTACTTTTTCGGCTGCATCTCCTCTGCTAACGGTAGCACGGGTATAACGAGTTCCGTTATAAACAGTTCCGTAATTGGAATTACTTGTACGCCATGCACCATTACGGTAATAAATCCTGTTATATCCTCCGTTAAAGTATCCGTACTGTTCTCCGGTGGATCCGGTAGTCTCAGTATACCTGTAAGTATCATACTCCATACTTCCGGAAACGTCGTACACAATAAGGATATTGGCCTTAGCGGTAGGTTTCTCCGTGTCCGCATCGCCCTTTACATCCAGCGACAATTTGTAGGTGCCATTGCCATTATCAACAATGTTCTTGTTGTGCGCCGGCACATCGCCCGCAGCCGCTTGTGCAGTTGTTAAACGGAAGCTTGATAATGGCAGAAGAGTAACTGCCATAAACACGGCAAGAACTGCCGCGACGGCCCGTTTGAGCCAACTCGGTTTCTTTGTTGTATTCATGTGTTCATCCTCCTGCTTTCCCGGGGTTTAATGTGAGTGAAACACGTTTCATCGTGGGAAAGCAATCCCCTTGCTGGTGTAGGAAAATATTCCATCGCAGATTTGGAATACGTCCTAACTTTTTTAAATGTTTTCAAGCAGATACATTCACTCCCCTGTCGCGCTTTTGCCTGGTCAGTGGCGCCGGCGCATTAGATCTGCGGGATTCTCCGGCAAGGTATTCGGCAAGCCGGTTTTTTATAGCAAAATAGACTGTGCAAAGAAACTCCCACAGTAAATGCATTCTACTTAATCAGTAAAAGTATACATTATGTCCCCTTTCGGTGCAAGATTAATTTGTTTACCGTATGTATTTAAACAAGTACAATCTTTTCTCTTGACAGCCCTTTTTCCAGCGGGACCGTATACTTCTCTGTATACGGTGTAAGTATACACTACGCCCCGTCCCAAAACGTAACACAAATTTAACAATTGCTGTTTCCTTGAAGAATAATTCTTTACAAAGAAACAATCGGATGATAGAATCTGTAGCAATTGAAAAAATGTCCGGATTTTATTACACTTCCGGCATCATAGTTGGTTTGGGATAGAGGCGCAGCTGTCAAAAGTAATTCGTGCGGAATAGCCTGCTCGGCGTTGCATGAAGGAAAGGGGCCGCTGCCGAAGGTGAAGGTTTAGCAGCCTGATCCTGGGCAACCGGAGAAGATCCGTTTGACTGTCGCATTTGCGGAGAGCTATACAAGATCAGAGATTTCTTTTTGACGTTTATGGCCGGTGCAAATGTGCGCCGGCTGTTTTTGATTTTGCGGGCAATTCAAAACCGCGAAATGGCAGACCTTAGTTTCGCATGGATGCCTAGCCCCGCGAAACGGCACACCTTGAATTCACGCGGAACACAGACCACCAATTTTGAACATGTAAACAATTAATATAAAACGAGGAAAACCAAAATGAACGAAAATTTTATCTGTGACAACATTAATGTTAACGAGCTGGGACATCTGACCTTTGCCGGGCTGGACACAACAGAACTGGCAAAAGAGTTTAAGACGCCGGCCTACATCATGGACGAGGCGCGCATCCGCCACAACTGCCGTGTCTACACCGACGCGTTCAAAGAGCACTTCGGAGGCGAATCCCGCCCGCTCTACGCCAGCAAGGCAAACTCATTCAAGTATATTTATAAAATAATGAAAGAAGAAGGCATGGGCATCGACGTCGTTTCCAGCGGCGAGATCCTCTGCGCTTACAAAGCAGGCTATGACCTCAGCATGGCGTACTTCCACAGCAACAACAAAACCGACGACGACATCTCCTTCGCGATGGAGCTCGGCATCGGCCATTTCGTTGTTGACGGTTTTGAAGAGCTTTATGCGATCAACGAGGAAGCCGGACGTCGCGGAATCAAGCAGGACATCCTGCTCCGCATCACTCCGGGTATCGACCCGCACACCTATGTTCAGGTCAACACCGGGACGGTCGACTCCAAGTTCGGAACAGCAATCGAGACCGGTCAGGCGGACGAGATCGTTGCAGCCGCACTGAGTCTTCCGAACATTAGCCTCACCGGCTACCACTGCCACGTTGGTTCGCAGGTATTTGCGGAAGACGTCTTCGAGCGCGCGGCTGTTGTCATGGTCCGTTTTATTGGACATATTTATCGGGAGCAGGGTTATCTTGCAAAACAGCTGAACATGGGCGGCGGCTTTGGTGTCCGTTATGTGGACACTGACCCGTATCTCAACGTAAGCGAAAAAATCGCAGACCTTGCTGAGGCAATCCACGCAACCTGCGAAAGAGAAAAGATTCCGGTACCGACGATCGTGATGGAACCGGGCCGCAGCATCGTTGCTGACGCAGGCATGACGATCTACACAGTCGGCTCCGTAAAGCGGATCCCATATTATAAAAACTATGTTTCCGTCGACGGCGGTATGACAGACAACCCGCGGTATGCTCTTTACGGCGCGAAATATACCTGCTATACCGCGAACCGTATGAACGAAGCGAGCAACATGAACTGCAATGTTGTCGGCCGCTGCTGCGAGAGCGGGGATATCATCCAGCGCGACGTCACACTTCCGAAGGATACTCAGCGTGGAGACATCGTTGCTGTCTGCACGACCGGCGCTTACAACTATTCGATGGCGTCCCATTATAATAAAATCCCGAACCCGCCGATCGTTATGATCACAGACGGCAAGGCAAGAGAAGTTGTCCGCCGCGAGACCTACGAAGACCTGATCAGCAGGGATGTGGAATAATATTGCGGTCGCAATACTGCGGTGCTAAAATATTTAGACTACATCTATTAATAAACAAAGGGGAAGATCCATTATGAGTAAAGTAATTTCAACAGAAATGGAAAGACTGCTGGCGACGGGCTCCACGCTGCGCGCCATGTTTGAAGAAGGCAAGATCATGCGCCAGAAATACGGCGCAGAAAACGTCTTTGACTTCAGCCTTGGAAACCCGAGCGTTCCTGCTCCGGAAGAGTTCAACATCTCCATGAAGAAAGTGATCGATAATACGGACTCCATGAAACTGCACGGCTACATGAGCAACGCCGGCTACGACGAGTCCCGTAAGGCAATCGCCGAAAACCTGAACAAACGCTTCGGCACAAACTTCGACACACCAAACATCACGATGACGGTCGGCGCAGCAAACGCCTTCGTTATCGCCATGAAGATCCTGATCAATCCGGGCGATGAAGTCGTTGTCTTTGCTCCGTTCTTCCTTGAGTACAGAAACTACATTTCCGATTTCGGCGGCGTAACCAAGGTCGTTCCGCCAAACCCGCCTACATTCATGCCGGATATGGAACAGTTCGCCGCAGCGATCAACGAGAAGACCCGCGCGGTTGTCATCAACAACCCGAACAACCCGGCCGGTGTCGTTTATGACGAAGAAACGATCAAGGCAATGGCAAAGGTTATGGAAGAAGCGGAGAAAAAATATGACCACCCGATCTTCCTGATCTCCGACGAACCGTACCGCGAGATCGTTTACGATGGAGTTGAGGTTCCGTTCCTGACCAAGTATTACAAGAACACACTGGTCTGCTACTCTTTCAGTAAATCCTTAAGCCTTCCGGGCGAGCGTGTCGGCTATCTCTGCATTCCGGATGAGGCGGACGAAAGCGATCGTATCATCGCTGCTTCTTCGATCGGTATCCGTGTGCTCGGCTGTGTAAACGCACCGTCACTGCAGCAGCTTGCGATCATCGACTGCCTCGATATCACAACCGACATCGAAGCTTATGCAAAGAACCGCAAAGCTCTGATGGATGCGATGGATCAGGCCGGCTTTGAATATGCGAAACCGGACGGCACGTTCTATATGTTCGTGAAGACGCCGATGGAAGACGACAAAGAATTCGTTACACTGGCGAAAGAAAAATATCAGGTGCTCTGCTCCTCCGGCGCTGCATTTGACTGCCCGGGCTATGTACGCTTTGCATACTGCGTACCATACGACATGATCGTCCGCGCGACCCCGAACATCATCGCGCTCGGCAAAGAGCTGGGAATGACGAAGTAACGTTGGTTCACCGCGCATTGAAATGAATCAGCGAAAGTCAAAACAGTTCTTCTAATTAATTCTAATAAAGACACAAAATGCCACTCTTCCCGTCAAGGAGAGTGGCATTAATATATTCTGAGTCAGTTTTTTTCACGGGGTTAGTCTTCCACGCAGATTCAATGTCTTGCGCTTCGCATGGCGCTATCAATCAAAATACTCCCCGTACCAGACCAGGAAGGTGTAGATCGTCCAGATCTTGCGCCAGAGGTCTGAGTTGCCGCCGGTGTATTCGTCCCAGATCTTCTGCACTTCGTCCATGTTAAAGAACTGTGCTGCGGTGTCAGAGAAGATCGTCTCGCGAACCGGCGCGTTATAATTGTCGTCTGCCATCCAGTGACGGATCGGCACGATAAATCCGAGCTTCTTGCGGAAGGCTACTTCCTCCGGAAGGATGCGGGCCGCCGCTGTACGGAAGGCCACTTTGTTCTGTTCTTCATTGACCTTATATTTGGACGGTATTCTGGAAGCAATATCGAACATCCGCAGGTCGGTCAGCGGCATGCGGATCTCAAGTCCCGCCGCCGTGCTCATCTTATCAACGTTCAGGTAGATGTCGCCCTCGAGCCAGATCTGGATATCGATGTCGCTCATCTTCGTCAGCGGATCGTAGCCTTCGATCTCATCATAAATATCTTTCACCAGATCGATTGGCAGGAGTCCCTCTTTATAGTTTTTCAGCAGCGCGCGTTTTTCGTCTTCCTTCATGATGTTGGTGTTGCCGACATAGAAGGTCTTGAGGTTGTCGCCGTAGCGTTCTGCGTTCCGGTACATGTTGTAGCCGCCGAAGAACTCGTCAGAGCCCTCGCCGGAGTAGCAAAGTTTTGTGTGCTCTGCCGTCGCTTTGCAGCCGATAGAAAAGGCAATCGCCGAAGCATCGCCGAGCGGCTGTTCCATATTTTTCATGACCCACGGAACGATCTCAAAATATTCTTCCGGGGTGATGCGGCAGCGGTTAAGTTCACGGCCAAGAAGTTTTGCGGTTTCTGCCGCAAGCGGGCTTTCGTCGAAGCGTGCATCATCATACCCTACGGTATCTGCCTGCATCGCATCGCTCATCGCCAATACATAAGAGGAATCCACGCCGCCGGAGAGGAAGGACTCCGCTTTCTCCGAAGGTTCCTTCACTTCCTTCATGATTTCTTTCATTGTCGCATTCAGTTCGTCTGCCCAGTCTTCGAGTGATTTGCTTTCATCCGGATGGAAGGTTGGCGTCCAGTAGCGGGTGATCGTAAGATCCGCGCCGGTGTTAGTAGAGGCACCACCGGTTGTCTGTGCTGCATTTGCTGCGCCGGCTCCTGCCGGTTTCCACTTCAGATATCTTCCGGGCATCAGCTTTTTCACGCCCTTGAAGAACGTATCTTCTCCGGCCACATACGTCAGTGTCAGATACAGCTGCAGCATATCTTCGTTCAGCTCTTTTACAAATCCCGGCTGCTCCATGATCTGTCGGATATAGGTGCCGTAAAGGAGCTGCCCGTCCGCAGTCACATAATAATAAAACGGCTTTGTTCCAAACTGATCGCGGCAGGCAAAAAGTTCCTGTTTATCTTCATCCCAGATCGCGAACGCGAACATGCCGTAGATATGGTCCGGCATCTGCTCGCCCCATTTTTGGTAAGCGGCCAGCAGGATCGCCTGCTCTCTTTCTTCCCGCGGCAGAGCTGCGTCCAATCCCAGCTCTTCGCAAAGCGCTTTCCAGTTTCTGATATGTCCTCTGTATTCTTTTAATTCCGGCATATGATGCCTCCTTTCAGCAAAAACCTACCCGCGCATTATATCACAGCCATGTCCGTTCCGTATATATAAAAGTAGGAGAAGATCCGCCATTTCATAGAGTCGAGCTTCCACGCGAAATTGAAGAGTGTTAATTCGCGGGGTCGTTTTATCATCGCATATTCGGGGTCTGTCGTTTTGCGGGGACGGGTTTCATCGCAAAATTGAAGAGTGTCGTTTCGCGGGGTCGTTTTATCATCGCATATTCGGGGTCTGTCGTTTTGCGGGGACGGGTTTCATCGCGAAATTGAAGAGTGTTAATTCGCGGGGTCGTTTTATCATCGCATATTCGAGGTCTGGCGTTTCGCGAGGTCGGGCCTTTCGAAAAAAAGCTGTAAACAGCCGTTTTTTCCACGCATATGGACGCACCCGCGTTTCGCGATGAAGTTTCCGTCCACGCGAAATCGAGGTCTGCCGTTTCGCGGGGGAAAATTGAAACTCCCGCCAAGTTTAAAACGAATTTCCGCACCAATCATAAAATGAAAGTCCACACCAATCATAAAATGAAAGTCCTCGCCAATCAAAAACGAGCTTCCACATTTCCGTGGAAGCTCGTCTTTTTTGTCTGGCTATTCA
>CAZOHB010000097.1:0-9747 GCA_964579345.1 uncultured Parasporobacterium sp. | reverse complement strand
TGAAGAATACACAACAGATTGGTCATAATAAGCTTGTTATTAAGGAATATTCAGATCTGCAGGACAAACTCCGTATAGCTTTTGCCATAGCCGAAATGGTATCGCGGTGCAACGCCAAAAGAGTCATAATAGCGATATCCGACGTAGATTCCTTCTTTATATGCGGCATGCGCAGGATCTTCTGCACCGCTTCCGAACTCTTCACCAAACGGAACATCGCTGTATTGTTTCGGCCAGGTGACAGCGAGTTTTCCGGAAGGCGTTTTCTTTCCGGTCAGAACATCCGCAAGCGCTCTTCCGCCTTCCATGCCAAGCTGTCCCATATAAAGGACGGCATTAATCCCGGCAACCTCTTCGAGCGGAGACAGATCGATCGGCGCACCGGCATTGATCACCAGAATAAACCTCGGATATGCCTCCGCGCAGATCCGGATATTTTCAATTTCTGTGTCTTCCAGTCGAAAGCTTCCAGGCGCATCTTTCCGGTCCGCGCCTTCACCGGACTGTCTGGACAGGACATAAATACACGTCTCTGTTCCGCTTTCTGAAATATCAGCTTCTGTGATTCGGTCGCCTGCCGGATACTGATATTCCGCAGACATCAGTTCCGTCATGATGCTGACATTCAGACGAAACAGTTTTCTCCGGCTTTCCTTTAAGAACTGCTCTTTTCCGGCTTTCCAGATCCGGTCATAGTTATGAATCCAGTTCTTTGTTGTGATTTCAAAACCGGCGTTTTCCAGTCCTTCCAGAACATTGATATTATGCCGGGTATTGACCTCACCGCTGCCGCTGCCGCCGGCAATGGTGTACGCACTTCCGGCTCCGAAAAGCGCAAGCTTGCCTGCAGAGATCGGAAGCGTCCCGTCATTTTCAAGAAGGACAATTCCCTGGACAGCTGCCTCGTATGCAATTTCCTTGTTTTTTAACTCTCTTTCGCTCACGACATCAACAGTCGCTGCTTTTGTCTGTATCATAAATCTCGCCTGCAATTGATCTCTGTTTATCGTTGACTCATTCTTTGATCCTGTTCTCAATTCACATCAAGCATAAATTTAAAGACAACGCGTCTCGACGCATCCATATCAACTTTGCCGTTTTCGTCAAATACCGGATTGTCAAAGGAGTATCCTTTGGATTCGATCAGGGATGCAAGCTTCGGCTGGATCTGAACACAATAGTCGGCAACTGCTGCCGCTCTTCTTTCGGAAAGATCCTGATTATACTCATGAGTTCCGGACGTATCGGTATGTCCCTCAACAAGGATCTTGCCAACGGTACCAGCCTGAGCCTCCGCAAGCACAGCTTCGCTGTATGCTGCTGCAAATCCGTCCAGATATGCCTTTCCTTCCGCGGAAATCTCTGTACTGTCAACATCAAAAAGGAAATTCGTATCCATTGTAACGCGGCCTGTCTCAAGATCGATATCTGCTTTTACATTATGTGCCGCAAACGCTTCCTGAAGTTTTTTAAGGATTGCTTCTTTCGCTTCCTGAAGTTCCTTCAGTTTCGCCTCTGTAAGACCGTCAATAATCTCAGGATCAACCGAGTCAAAAAGATCCCCATAACGATACTCTGTCCAGGTATGCATATACTTATAAATCTGACTGCCGTCCGTTAAGATCATGCCATCATCATCCAGATAAAAATACAGATACTGATAGGTTTTTGTTCCTGTCTCGTAGGGGATCGTAAACGTCAGCAGACCGTTTTCCGACATGACCGCACTGTTTTCATAAACAACATCGACATTCTTTTCACTGGTTTCTGTCGGTGTGAAAATCCTGAAATGGAGGCGGTTAACATCCTCACTTCGATAAATATCGATGCCAACGATATCATCAATTCTGGGCTCATCCAGGGAAATATAACTGTCTACAATGAACGTCGGTTCCTTCTCATCCCCGTAATTATATCCGGCATTCATTGTGACACTCTTTCCGCCTGCCGAAAGAGTCAGTGTCGTTCCCTTGAATTCAAATTCATAGGAAAGCGGCGCCATATCTTCATCCATTGTATACGTCGTTTTATTGGTGGCCTCGTCATATTGAAAAGATCTCAGGTGCTGCATGGTAATCGTTTTTCCCTGAATCTCATAAGCAAAATTCTCTATCAGAAGATTTCCCTTATCATCCTTGAAATATGCCTCAATCCAGTTACGGCTCTTATCATCATTAATATGACTGTGAAGGGTCTCCGTTCCCGCTCTCAGTTCAAATGGAATCGTTGTGATACTGCGAATGCGCTCCGTACCGACAGAGTCTGCTTCTTTGTAATCCATGTAGTCCATCTCCGCACAGTACTGCTCAATCGCGGAATCCCCCCCGATCAGCTGGTATTGTCCATAAAACATTTCCGGAATATAAGTTAAAGAATCATAAATCGCTTCCGGATCCAAAGCCTTTTCCGGAGTGCCGACCTCAACACTATCATATTCGGGATTGCGGAGACTGTACTCCGTCTCACCTGTTGCTTCATTTACTGCCGGTGCGATGCCCGTGTTTTTTGTTCCACAGGCCACAAGCACAAAAGCAAAAATAACTGCCAGGCTTATAAATCCAAATTTTTTCATAAAAAAAACACCTCCGCAGAAAATTATATCATACGGAGGCTGGAATCTTATATAAGACTTCATTTTTTGTTATTCAATCTTTGGAAGAATCAGGCAGAAGGTGCGGCTTCAGTACTCATCATTGTCGTCTCCGCCTAATCCGTAATTCAGAATCTCGTTATATTTCATGTTGGCCTGCTGGCTTTCTTTTTTCTTTCTCCACTCTTCGATCTCACTGCAGATCGCGAGCATCTCATCCACGACCAGCTCCGCCTTCTTCGGCTTTACATTTTTCAGGTATGAGATCATGCGCTCCATCGCCTTCGGACTTCCGAGGTTCTTTACCACTTCATTTCCGAGTGCCGCAGGAAAGCCCAGATGTACGATCTCCGCAACCAGCCGGTCTCTTGTCATTCTCCATTCTGTTTTTTGCATATCCATTCCACATTACCTCCGGGTGAGCAGACAGGGGCTTTTGCTCACCGCTGCACGGCTCCTCCTCTGGTCATATTCAGAGAGTCTGTTGCGCGGAAATAGCTGATCAGTTCTTTCTCTGCCAGATTCAGTTTTTTCTTCCGGCATTTCTGTATCACAATGTAGACTCTGCAGCCGCTTTTCAGCCCATAATAAACATCCCCGTTTCCATGTCCCTTAAGGTGAGAGAATACGCGGTGCCGCACATGGATGGACTGACCGACATAGATATCATCATAATTCATCGGATTCAGTATGATCTTCCGGTCATAGATCAGGACAACATAACACCCGGGGAAATCCCGTTTGTCCTCCTTCCAGGATTCGAAAAAATCTTCCATCCGGACATATTCTTTTCGTTTGATCTTCGCCTCTATTTTTTTCGGGAGCGGCCTGCATGCATGTATGATGATCAGAACCAGAACCAGCAGCAAAATCAGTCCGCCGACCCAGAAAAGCAGCTCATAATCCCGTAGAAAATCTAAATTCATATCGCGTATTTATCCGTTCTGTCCGCTTTCCTTTAGAAGCCTCCCGCTCTCGCTTTCCGCGCTGCGAATCAGGCTGAGCTTCTCTTCCCTTGAAAGTCGTTTGATATGCCATTCACGGCTTAAGGCTTCCTTTTTTTCCTGAAACTGTTCCAGATAGACCAGTTCCACCGGAAGCCTGGACCGGGTATATTTTGCACCCTTTCCTTCGTTATGTGCCTGCAGACGGTGCCGGATATCCGTCGTCCATCCGCAGTACAGCGTATCGTCACTGCATTTTACGATGTATACGTAATTCATTGTTCTCTATACCACATTCGGGAGGAGACCTTCCTGCCTCCTCTCGATGTACGTTCTCGGGCAATGGCTGTTCGTGCAAGCACGACAGCCGCTGCCCTCACTTCACACATCTCGCTTCGCTCGCTGTACGTTCTCGGGCAATGGCTGTTCGTGCAAGCACGACAGCCGCTGCCCTCACTTCACACAAAAAGCTGACATCACGGCAGATTCCCGCCCTGTTGTCAGCTGTGTCAGATCAATCTGAGACACCCGGAAGGTGTCGTCTGTTTCTCTTACTCAATCGTTAAGATATCAACAAAGCCGGTCATTTCGAAGATGTCCATGATCGCTTCATTTGCTCCGCTGATACGCATGCTGCCCTGCTTGTTCATGATCTTCTGTGCAGAAAGCAGAACACGGAGGCCTGCGGAGGAGATATACTCCAGTCCTTCAAGATTCAGATGGAGATCAGAGATTCCCTCGATCGAAGCTTTCAGAGATTCTTCAAATTCCGGTGCAGTCGTTGTGTCCAGTCGGCCATCTACTTTTACTTCCAGACTTTCACCATTTATATTTTTAACGATATTCATTCTATGCCTCCTGTATATCTTAATTTACAAATATTTCTTAATTGTCAAAATATTATATCCGTTTTCACGGCGATATGATACATCGTCCATTGTTTTTTTGATCATGAGGATCCCCAGACCACCGATCGGACGCTCTTCCGCATTCAGCGTAATATCCGGCTCTGCTCTTTCCAGGGGATCAAACGGTTCGCCCTGATCCCGGATCGTAATCTCAATCGCTTTTGGATCCTCTTTCCGTTCTGCTCGGATATAGACGTCACCGGTTCTTTTACTGTATGCATAGCTGGCTACATTCACAAACGCCTCTTCAACAGCCGTCTCAATCTTCATACGGGAAGCAGGATTGCATCCGGCCGCATCGAGATGGTCATCGATAAATTTCAGTACTTCCGGAAGTTTTTCCTTCTTCGCATCAACCACGATCTCATTTCTGTTAAACAGAAGCGTATCGACCTGCGGAAGAAGTTCCAGCAGATGGCTCTTCCAGAGTTCGATCTCCGCACGGCGAGTCTCATCTTCGAGACCCTTTCTGCGGATCGAACGGCGGATCATCCGGATATAGCCGATGACACGTGCTTTATCTTCTACTTCCCTGATAATTTCCGGATCATCTGTGGACAGATAAGCTGCTAAAACCTTGTGAAAGAATTCCCCTGCCGTATCATAATCGATACCCAAAAAGTCCTGTACATTATCATGGTTATATTCCGAAAAACCAAGGAACGCATTGTACATCGAAGCGAGTTCAAAGATCGGGTGTCCGACCGCAAGCGTATCCATATCGATCAGCAGAACTTCATCTTCCTGCAGTTCGAGATTCTTGATATGGTAATCACCGTGGATCATATGGTCATCCCGCGGAACCTCCCGGACAAGACTGCGGACTTTTTTATACGCATCCTCCGGCAGATAGTCCTTCATAAACTCGACCCAGCCGGTCACGGTATCCTTAATATCCGGAAGTTTTCCGTGTGGAACCAGTGTGCTGTGGATTTTGTAAAGCATCCCCGTAAACTCCTGGACGCACCAGTCCATTTTTTCCGGTTTTGTCGCAAGGATCTTTGCAAACGAGCTGGCATTCAGAAGTTCAAAGACAGATCCAAAGCTGCCATTGACCCGGACAACATCGTAAGAAATTGCCGTCGGAATTCCGAGAACCAAAGCGATCTTCGCCATCTCTCTTTCATGCTGGATCTCTTCGAGTGCATCCGCATTATTGTAGACCTTTACGACATTATCTTTGTCGATCCGGTAAAGCGTTCCGTTCGCACCCTGCCCGATCACCTCGCAGCCTTCCACGGAAACTTCCCGATATGCTTTTTCCACATTTAAAAGCTCCGTAAATCCTGTCATCTCCAGGATCTCAAAGACCTCAGATGTAACGTTGATGATTTTGAGGTGCTCATTTAATTTGCGAACACGCAGAAGGACACGCAGTCCGGCGCTGGAAATATAAGTCAGATCCTTTGCATCAATCTCAATCTCCTCGATCTCCTTGCCTTCGATCATGGAAAGGATCTCGGTTTCCACCTGCGGCGCATTATTGGAATCAATATGGCCCTCTAATGTCAGAAACAAACGATTGTCCCTGATCTCTCCTCTGACTTCCTTCATTTTATCATTCCTTTCATATAACTGCTGTTATATTCTGCAAGCCTTTTTATATTCTACCCTAATCTTCCCTGTCTGTAAAACAGATGATTGTATTTATATTATTTCGTACTGCCAGAGCGTTAATACAACATAGATCACAATCATCCCTCCGAGGACCAGGATCTGTTTCAGCCGGTGCTGTGTAAGCAAACCGACAAACTCCCGTACTGCCGCATTCGGCCAGAAATACCATTTGGTTTTTGCACCCATTCCGATCGCCCGCATCTTGACCCGTCTTGCCATCAGTCCGCTCCGGAACACATGATAGTTCGTAGTCGAGAAAGCGATTTTGGCTTCCGGATTTCTCTCCTCGATCAGGTTTTTAGAAAACAGCATGTTTTCATATGTATTCAGTGACTGATCCTCCTTCAGGATATGCTCTGCCGGAACGCCCTTTGCGAGCAGATACTCTGTCATGGCATCGCTCTCGGAATGCATCTCATCACTGCCCTGTCCGCCGGAAGGAACCAGGATCGGGACCTTGCCCGTCTGTTCGATCTGTTTCCGGTAAAACCCGAGCGCACGCTCGATTCTTCCTGCAAGAAGCGGTGTCGGAGTTCCGTCCTTACGGAGACTGCAGCCGAGGATCAGGATATAATCCTTATTTTTCTCCGGTTCATGTTTTGCCATGATCAGATCAGAAAACGCTGCGCCGATCACCATACATTCAAAGTAAAGATATAAAGCCGCAAACAGATTGACCGCCAGATCATGGAACATAACCTCCATCATAGATCCGGACGCATAATAATCCGCAGCAAACAGGAACACCTCTCCTGCAACCAAAAGGACCGCCAGGATTATTCCCAGATAATTGACCAGCCTTCTTCCCTCATGCCGAAGCAGTGAAATATTCGAAACAAAAAGGGCAACAGAAAAAAAGAGTACAAGCGGGGCTGACATCAGCATATAGGTTTGCGCTGAACTGACCAGAGCCGAAATGATTGAAAAGACAGAATCGTACTCCCCGCTGTTGCTTACGACCCTGATCAGCAAAGTCACATGCGTGATCAATACCGAAAGCAGGAACAGTGAAAATCCCAGATAGTAGATCGCATTATAAGAATAGGGGTTATACTGCAGCTGCCTGAAATAAGCAATGACCAAAAAGATCAGGCAAAGCAGAAGATAGACTACAAATACGATGCAGATAGCCTTGATCTGCACATGCTGCGGATCCCTTTGCAAAAAAAGGACGCAGGCTATCATAACGGCCGATAGAATTGCAATATTCCATAATTTGGGCTTTTTATCTCGAGTATCAAATTTCAGCATATTTTTCCCCAATCATTTATTTCGTATCATCATGATCCGATCCATAATAAACCAGATTCATCATCGTGATATCATCAAACTGCGGAGCTTCGCCGACAAAAAGACGGATCTGCTCTTTCATGTCAGATAAAACTTCCCGTACATTTTCGTATGGCTTTCGGTTCAGTGTCTCGACCATCCGGTCCGTCCCGAAGAGCTCACCGGATGCATTCGTCGCCTCCGGCACACCATCGGTATATACGAAAAGGCCGTCTCCCGGCTCCAGGAAGATCTCATAGTCCGAGTATTTCGCGATATCAACGGCACCGATCACAAGGCCATGTTTATCTTTCAATAATTCAAAGCCTCTGTCTTTGCGGAAAATAACCGGATACTCATGTCCTGCATTCGCACATACCAGTTTTCCGGAAGAGATCTCAAGGATGCCGAGCCAGACGGTAACAAACATTTCCGCCGCATTTCCCTGACAGATCTGTTCATTGACAATCTTCAGGATCTCCGCCGGTGAACGGAAGACACCGGAGGAAGTATTTTTGATCAGGATCTTCGAAGCCATCATAAACAGTGCAGCCGGAATTCCTTTTCCGGAAACATCCGCCATAACCAGAACCAGATGGTCTTTATCAAGCATAAAGAAATCGTAGAAATCTCCTCCGACTTCCTTTGCAGGATCCATCATCGCATAAACGTCAAACTCCCTGCGTTCCGGGAAAGCCGGGTAAATATTCGGAACCATGCCCTCCTGGATCTGCTTCGCAACATCGAGCTCCGTATTGATACGTTCTTTTTCTGCGGTAACCTTCGTCAGATTTTGCACATATGCATTCATTTCCTGTTCCATGTCCTGCATGATAAGGCCCAGGTTTTCAATTTCATCGCCTGTGCGGATATTCAGCTCCGCAAAGTGCTGTGACTCCGTTTCTCCCTGCTCTTTTCCTTTTGCATAATCATAAGCAGCATCCGCGAGCTCATTGATCGGTGTCACAACACGCTTTCTCAGGTAACGCAGGATAAAGAACGCTGCGATCAGGGCAATGACTACCAGGAGCGCGACATACTGAATAAGGAATATCCGGGCAGATTTAGCCGCCTGATTCATATCGGTATCATAAAAAATAAACACCGGATAGCCGTTTACCTGAAACAGCTTCGTCCCCGCTGTGCAGCGGTATCCGTACTGCTCCATCGTCAGAATGACGGCACGCATGGACTTTGTGCCGTTCAGAACATCGATCAGACTGCGTTTATTCCCTTCCATAAATACCTTCAGATATTTCGGTTCCAAGGCATCCCAGGTTCCCGGCGGGCAGTAGCTTGCTTTCTGGTCTCCATCCGCAATGAAGATCATGCGGTTGTTTTCCAGATCCAGCGCAGCCACATAACCGGCGATCGCATCATTTACAAACTGCAGATCGTTGATGGAAAGCCGCAGGGTGTTCAAAGTCATATCTTCTACGCTGCGGTATTTCGCCCTGTATTCTTCACTGTCGTCGTCCAGCTGTTCTTCCGGTGAGAGGCTGTCATAGATGTCGAGTACATCTTTTGCTTTCTTACGGATCGTAACCAGGTCCAGAACTTTGGCTGCGGTTTTCGAAAGATTATAGGTATTCGTCCGATAATCCCTGCGCACGGCATAGTTATATAAATAAAATCCGAAGGCGATGGCAAAAACGCCCAGGATAGCAGCCAGAAGCACGATGGCCCGAAAGGTTTTTCCTCCTAAAGAATGATGTCTGCGCATAAATGCGCTCATTTGTCGTATTGTTTTTTTCGGCATTCTTTATTCCAATCCTTATACTGTGAAAATAACAATTTATTTTACATTGAACTGCCGTTTTCTTCAATCTTTTTTCTTTTTCCCAGGCATATCCTGAAGCCTTTTCTCCCCTGCTCCTGATTTTTTCATAGTGCAAAAAAGAAAGTAGTGTTATCATACTTTCATAAACATTGCAGAAAAGACAGGAAAACAATCTATGGAAACGATGCTCGGCACTTCAAATGTAAAAGCAGAAGACCTTCTCACCAGAATTATAGACTATGTCAAAACTTCGAATTTCTGGATCAGCCTCGCGATCCTGGTCGTCGCGATCATCCTGTGGCAGATCCTGAAGCGGGTTCGGAAGCGCTTTTTCGCGCGCGAAGGACGGATGCCTTCTACAGCATCTCATGTAGCGTTTGATATCGCCCGCTTTGTCTTTATTTTTGCCGTGATCATCGCACTGATGCAGTTAAACGGCATCAATGTCACCGGTCTGATCACCGGCCTCGGAATCATATCGATCATCGTCGGTCTTGCGCTTCAGGATTTTCTGAAAGATATCATCATGGGAGCGCATATCCTGACAGACAAATTCTTTGAAGTCGGGGATGTCGTCCGCTATACCACACCGGAAGGAAAGACGGTCGAAGGCGAGGTCATCTCATTTAACGTCCGTAC
>CAZOHB010000096.1:0-9756 GCA_964579345.1 uncultured Parasporobacterium sp. | reverse complement strand
ATGGTCTTCTGTTTCTTTCTGGCCTCTTTTTCTTTTCTGGACTGTTCATAACGGAACTTTCCAAAATCGATGATCTTGCAGACCGGCGGTTTCGCCTGCGGGGCGATCAGAACAAGGTCGACTCCGGCCTCATCTGCAGCTGCTCTTGCTTCTTCGATCGAAACAACGCCTCTCTGCTGGCCTTCTGCGTCGATAAGTCTTACTTCCTTTTCCCTGATTTGTTCATTAATTAAGTAGTTGATATCACACCTCCTAATAAAGAAAGGATAGTTTCGAAGAAACTATCCACTCACATACTAAGCGCCATGAACACTCATGACCTGCTTAAAAATATCAACCAGCGTGCGCCCGATTGCGACGTGGTGAGAGCGGATACTCTTCTTTGTTTTCAAACGACCGTGTTATAGTAGCATCACTATCACGAATTGTCAATGTAATAATTCTGTTTTTTCTATTTCTTTTTACTGCTGCCGCATTGAATATTTGATCAGCAGCAGCTCGACGCCGGTCTGCTCGTTCAGATCGCCGGTTTTGATCTTTTTATCGGTATCGGCAATCTCCTCCAGGATATTGCGGACATCTTTCATCTTAAACCCTCCGCGCAGATATCCTTCCGCATTGCGGATCACAAAATCTCTTTTCTTCAGGATCCTCGCAACCTCCTGCGTGGAGTATCCCTTGTTTCGAAGTTCCGCGGTCTGAAGGAGCGTGCGGAACTGAATCCGGAGCATTGCCAGGATATAGAGAGGATGCTCCCGGTTGACCAGAAGGTCGTTGTATTTTTCCAACACTTTCTTGACGTTCTTGCTGCAGATCGCTCCAAGCAGGTCAAAGATCTTGGATTCCACATCCTCCGCTGAGATTGCCAGAACATCTGCCGTAGTAATTTCCTTGGATTCCCCGACATATCCGAGCAGTTTGTCATACTCTCTTCGCAGCTTATCGTAATCCGTTCCGACGCGGTCAACCAAAAGCTGAAGCGCACCTCTGGAGACGGATTTTCCGGCCTGAGCGAACCCTTTGGAAAGCCAGTTGATCACATCGCCGTCCATATCTGCTGCGCACTCGACCACCTGCCCTTTGTCCTTGATCTGCTTATAAACTTTTTTATTTTTCGCTGCGCTCTCTTCAAAAAAAACAAGGCAGGTCGTCGGCGGAAGGTCGTTCAGGATCTTCAGCAGCATCGTATCCGCACCGGAGTCTTTGCCTGCCGCGGAATCGCCCTCCTCACTCTCGCTTCCGGCGTTTCCGGCTTTCCCCTTAAATTTACCGGAATTCTCAACGATCACCAGCCGCCTGTCAGCAAAGAAAGGCATCGTAACAACACTGTCATATACTTCCGTGAAATTAATGGAATTTCCCTCAAAATAGGAATAATTCATGTTATTTCCATCCGTAATGACTTTTCGAAGCTTATCTCTGTACAGTCGCTTCTTGTAGTTCTCTTCCCCGTAAAACAGATAGACGTTTGCGATATTCTCTTTTGTGATCTTAATTCCGCTCATATTCTATCGTTTCCCTGTCATCCGATCGTGTGAGATGGTGAGATGACCATATCCATCTTCTCGTCATGCGGCTCTGTCGGGATTTCTTCATACATCTGAAAATCAAAGCAAAGCGCAACCTTTGTGAACACCGTGTCCGCATGCTGGCTCAGATATTTGTCGTAGAAGCCGCCGCCGTATCCGATCCGGCAGCGGTTCCGGTCAAATGCAAGGCCGGGCATCAGGATCAGGACGTTCTTTTCATCTGCGATTCTGGACGGATCATTTTTGATCAGCTCTTCATCCGGCTCCGGGATTCCCATATAGCCCGGAACACAATCATCCATCGAGTGCAGATAGATAAATTCCATATAATCCCGTTTCGGACGGCCGTCATCATAAAGCGTCGTTCCACTCGCAAGAGTCAGCGGAGCGGCGACTCTCTTTCCGTCCGCTAATGCCTGCTCGATGATCGGCATCGTCTGTACTTCCTTATTATAGGTCATGTAAACATAAATGCATTCCGCTTCCTTGTAGACATCGAGGCCGCAGAACTTCTCTTTCAGCTGCAGGGACCACTCCTGTACCTGTTCTTCTGTCAGGGCGTTCTTTTTTGCTGTTACCTCAGTTCTGATTGCTTTTTTGTCCATAACGCTTCGCCTTTCCTTCACTTCTGTTCCGCTTCACGTTTTAATATCATAGTATAGTAAAGATTCGATTTCAAGAGAACGACATCTTGCAAGTTGATGTCATCATACAGCTTATTATGATGTCTCCCATACCTCTATCAGGGTATCATATACAACCCGGTTGGGATGACCGGTTTGAAAATATTTCGTATTGTCAGCGCCAAGCATTTTGGCTGCAAATGCAGCAACGGCACGCGACCGGGACTCGCCCCCATAGCAATGCACTAGAAGCGTCTCCGCCTGTTTGTTGTTTCGGATAAAATCTATGACACTCTGTGCCTGTTCTTTACTGAACATGACTGCGCCTTCCACATCCTTAACGATATCGTCGAAATAGAGTGTAAGAACATCTTTGCAGTATTTATTCTTTTTGAATTCAAATCCGAAACCATCTGTATGTGTATCCTGAATGGAAATCACCGCATACGTATCCTGTCTCTCCGCCATTTCTTCCATTCCAAACGGAGCGTAATGCGCCATCACATAATCAAACGCGTCATAAACCGACCGCAGCATAATCCGTTTCATTTTCTCTCCTCAAAATCAGCGAACCCCTGCTCTTTTTTTAGAAAAATCAAACAAGGCAGGCCGGTGCAGCAAATGCCCCCATAGCACCTGTTATAATTCAGGCTGCACGACAGGTATCTGTCGTACAGCCCTTACTGTTATTCTGTCATGGATGTTACTTTCCGGAATCAGGTGAAAACTGTATGAGATTTCTTCCCGGTCACTAAAAAGTAATAACCTTCGGCTCTGCCGTAAAGGAAGAGAATGTTGCTGTCGCATCTTTGAAATAAAGAACCTGAGTATTATCATCTTCCGCACTGTACATTGCCTTCAGGCTCGGATGCTCATCCAGCATATGTGCTTTTGCTGCAACGCTGTCATCGTTTACTAATGTGCCTGCAAGACGAAGCCAGGTTCCGTCTGCAAAGCAGCAAAGCTCAGCTTTCGGATTAGCCGCAAGCTGTTTTGAAACATCTTTTACTTTTCCGGTCTGGATATAAAGCTTGCCCTCAAACAGATCGATCGTTCCGAACGGACGGACTCTCGGCTGATCGCCATCCATCGTTGCCAGATAATAGGTTCCGCATTTTTTAATAAATTCATATACTTCCTGCATGATAATCCTCCTTAAAATAAATACTCTTCTTTATCAAAATAATACTTTCGTATTTAACTATATCCTAAACGCCCGAATATCTCAAGAGACATCCTGCCACTGGCGCACCTGCATCCGGCCGTTGCGGTCGGCTTCGATCATGATCTCGCCGCCTTCCGCTGTGACACAGATTCTGCTGCCCGCTTCTTCCAGCCGCTTGAGGGTATCCGGATGCGGATGTCCATAGCTGTTGTCTACGCCGGCACTGACAACGGACAGTTTCGGTCCGACCGCTTTCACAAATGCTTCGCTTGAAGAGTTCCTGGAGCCGTGGTGTGCGACTTTCAGCAATTCACAGGCGGGAATCCGCTGCTCAGATAGAAGAAGCTGCTCTTCCTCTGCGGAAAGATCTCCTGTAAACAGTGCATCAAAGCTGCCGTACTGAAGATGCAGAACCGCAGAATACGCGTTGACTTCTTCGGATACAAAGCCGGAAGAAGGATGCAGACATTGCAAGGAGACTTCCCCGTCGTCAATCGTCATCCCGGCATGCAGACCGGAAACCGGAATCGACTGCTCTTCTGCCGCCGCCAGTAACATCTGATAATTCTCATTATCCGGCACATAGGGAATCAGGATCCGCCCAACCTGAATGCGACCGGCCCCTTCTTTCTGCAGCATGTCCAGAATCCCGGAAATATGATCCGTGTCCGGATGCGTGATAATGACCGCATCGAGCCTGCTGATGCCCCGGTATTTCAGTGCACTCTCCAACCGATATTTATACAGATCGGTCACCGAAGAAGAACCCCCGTCAATCATGTAAACTGCGCCGGACGGCGATTCCAGAAGAATGCTCTCACCCTGGTCTACATCGAACATGGTGATCGGAAGATTGCTCTGCGCAAAATCGAGAAAGACCAAAAGCAGCAAAACCGTCAGAACACCAAGAACCGTCAGAGGTGAAGCTTTCTTCCGGCGTTTTCTCCCAACGCGAGAATACAGACAGAACACAAGAAGGATCCCGTAATAGACAAAGACTTTCCATCCGGCCATGTTCCCGCAGACTACGGTGCTGAAAGAAACCTGATCGATCAGCCCGCAGATGATTTCGATCAGCGAGACCAGATAATAACTGCCCCCAACTAGAAAACGTCCCAGAAAAAGACTGATCAGTCCCAGGATCGTCCCTGCCAGACCGCTTCCCAGAACCACACTCATTCCCGGAATCACGAACAGATTCAGAAAGACCGAAAACAGCGGCACTTCATAATAAGAATTCACGATCATAGGTAACGTAAACATGGTCACGGAGCCGCTTGCGATCAGCGAGCGGATAAACGGCTGAAGTCTGCTTTTGATCCCCCGGTCATATGCCCGTACGAAACTCCCGCCGGAAAGCGCCGCCGATTCCTGCCTGCCCGGCAGAACGATCCGTTCCACAGCAGGTGCCAGAAGTCCGAGGGCAAGGATTGCTCCGAAAGAAAGCAGGAATCCGGAATAAAACAGATACATCGGATTTTCGATCAGAAGAAAGATTGCGGATACACCGAGCGCCGTCAGCATATCAAAGGTCTTTCCCAGACATTGCGCAAGAAGGCGCAGCAGAAACATTACCGTTGCGCGAACCGCAGAAGCACTTTCTCCGCTCATAATGCAAAAGCAGATCATGACCGCGCCGGAAATCAGCGCAGAAGGAACAAACGGCAGCCGCTTTCTGAGAAACGAAAACAGCGCCATTCCAACCAGGGAGATGTGAAGTCCGGAGATTGCAAGGATATGCGCAATCCCGCTCTTTCGATAAAGATCTTTTGTTTCCGTATCCAGACCGGACCGGTCTCCAGTTATGATGGCAAGCAGAAAAGCCGCAAAATCCTTTCCTTCATCATCCCCCTTACCGGCAATCCCCTGAATGGAGTCCGCAAGTTTCTCCTTCAGTCTCTGCATCGCAACGCGAATCACATCGATCCTTCTGCTTACAATCCGGATCTCATCTTCCGGCCGGAATTTTGCCCGGATCCCCTGCGATGCATAATACGCCTGCTCGTCAAAATTCCCGGCATTTCTTGCCTGTTTGAATGCCTGATACTCCGCCTTTAAGGTCACACGGTTTCCCGGCAATATCCCCGATTGTTCATAAGCTTCCGGATCCAAGTTCAGGATCACGGTCCCTGCTCTTATCACGTTTCCCTCAGAATATTCTCTCTCGCAAAGAGCCGAAGACAACAAAACCGCCCTGCTGTTCGTTTTGTTTTGCACCGCTCGAACGGTCCCCGTAAGCTGCATCACTTCTCCATCCGAAAAAGAACAGCGCGAAAAATCCACGCCGCAGACCCCTTTCAAAAGCAGGATCAAAAGCGCAAAAAGAAGAGCCGCTGTAAACACCGGTCGCTTTTTCATCTATTCAATTGGGAGTGCGTGAATAACTTTATTGAATGATATAGGAGCCGTCCCAGGTCAGTGGATTGCTCAGGTCCATGGAATTATGGAGCGTAACAATCGGCTCTCCATCAATGATAAACTTTACGGAATATACATACGGCAGCTGGCAGAGCGAGTTCACGATGGAATAGATCATGATCTCATCGCTGACCGGCTGTTCCTGATCCAGGAAGTCGCTGCCGAAATTGACATAGCAGACGTGGTCTGTGGTCACAGCATTGTTCAGCGTAACATTCGGGGCAATCGTCCGTCCCGTCTTTCCCTCTCCGGGACCTGCCATCAGCATGGACAGGATATACTCTTCCATCGACGAGTTGCTGTTGTCGATCGTAAACCGGTATGTAGCCGGAACCAGATGTTCTCCGCTCTCATCTGCAAAATAGACCATCAGATCGGTCTCCTGCTTGAGCATGCCCTCTTCCGTAAGAAGTACGTTAACAAAGGTATCTTTGGTCATGGTTCCGATAATATCCCCGGCCGAATTTGTAATCGGCGCTTCTTCAACAGTAAATGCCACGCCGTCAACGCCGCTTACCTGAATCAATGTCAGCACAACGGAAGCACGGAAAATAATCTCCCGCACGTTTGTCATCAGAAGGTAATCGCTGTTGAAGTCCAGCGTGATCAGACCGTCTTTAACAATGATTCCCTGAAGCTGAACAGTATCCGGCCGGACCGTGTAATAGGTCGTATCTTCTTCATCCTGCGTAAACATCAGGTTCAAAAGCGTCTGAACCAGCTCCACCTGTTCCATTTTTTCCGCGTTTTCGATCGGCTGCTCTTTATAAATAATATCGTCTGCCGTCTGATTCGTATAATAGATCATAAACGTGTTCGGATCTTCGGAAGCGGTCTTACCGCAGGCACCAAAAGAAAGCACTGACACGGTCAGCAGAATCAAGGCTCCTATCAGACTGATGATCTTCTTTCCTTTTTTCATAACGCTTCCTTAATTGCTTTTATACGTCAACGGGATCTGCATGGTAAAGGTCGTGCCCTTATCCACCTGACTGTAAACTTTGATCGTTCCATTATGCGCAAGCACGATCGTCTTGGTGATCGCAAGTCCCAAGCCTGTGCCGCCGGTTGCCCGGTCTCTCGCTTTATCCACACGATAGAAACGGTCAAAAATATGCTCCTGCGCCTCTTCCGGGATTCCGAATCCGTTATCCTGTACCTTTACATAGAAATACGTTTTATCTGCGTTCAGGGAAACATGAACCCAGCCGTCCACGTTATTGTACTTGATCGCATTGATGACAAGGTTCGAAATACACATCGAAAATTTGGTCTCATCCACTTCGGCGATGATCGGGTTGAAACTCTCAAGCACGATCTCGATATTCTTTTCTTTCGCGATCGGCCTTGCCAGCTTCAGCTGCGACTCGATCAGCTCATTGATATTTACCTGGCTGATGTTCATTTCCACGCCGGAGCGGTCCATCTTAACAAGGGTCAGCAGGTCGGTGATGATCGCGTTTTCTCTGTCCAGCTCGGAAACGATATCCCCTAAGAATTCCTGATACAGCTCTTCCGGTACACCCTGCTGTCCGACCAGAGATTCCGCAAGAACCTTCATCGAGGTCATCGGCGTCTTCAGTTCGTGCGAAACGTTCGAAACGAATTCCTGGCGGGATGCTTCAAGCTGATTGATCCGATTGAGCATTGTGTTGAAGGAACGTGAAATCGCCTTTACCTCACTGCCGCCGTCCATGGAGATCGTCTCAACGAGTCGTCCGTCACCGATATGTTCGATCGTGTCTTCAATATTGCGGAACGGTTTGGATAGCTGGTACGAGGAAAAGATCGCAAGCGCGATCAGCGCAACAACAAGAATAATACTGATTGCGAGCAGAACGACCCGGATCGAATCCATAGCCGTAAAAATATCAGCGATCGAAGAGGTCGCAAAAAGAACATGCGTGATCTCTCCGGACTGCGGATCTTTGATCGCCTGCGTCAGGACGATACACTGGTTCTTGCGGTCCGTGTATGCCTGATTGACGCCGTTAAAACACTGATTGACTTCTGCAGAGATGCAGAGTTTTCCACGATTGATCTGATAGGTGTCACTGATGATCGTGAAATCCCGGTTGATAACCTGAACACGGCTTAAAAACACACCGGCCATTTGATCTGCCAGTGTGCTGAAATATTTATCGGTTTCGGTAGTATCATCGCTGCTGTTTGCGTGAAACAGGTTGCTGAGCATGGAAAACTGTGCACTGACGTTTTTGGTTCGCGTCTCGATGATCCGGTTTTCCGTCACCGTCATGATCACGGTAGAAATAATGATCAAGGGGATGATGCCTGCCACCATGATAAAACTCAGTATTCGAAATCTCAGACTTCCGAAGAAATCTCTACTGCGCTTTAAAATAGTATCCCACTCCCCACTTCGTATTTACGTATTTCGGATCCTTCGGATTGTCTTCGATCTTTTCACGAAGTCTCCGGACATGTACGTCTACGGTCCGGACATCGCCCGGATACTCATAGCCCCAGACAAGGCTTAAAAGCTGTTCCCTGCTGTATACCTTGTTCGGATTATTGACAAGAAGCTCCAGCAGATCAAATTCTTTCGCTGTCAGATTGACTTCTCTGTCCTCAATAAATACACGGCGGGAATCCAGATCCATGCGCAGACCACCTCTTGCGATCTCGCCGGAGGTCTCTTTCGCCGCACGTTTGCTTCTGCGGAACATAGCCCGGATCCTTGCCTTTACTTCCAGGATATTAAAAGGTTTGGTGATATAGTCATCCGCGCCGTACTCCAGGCCTAAGATCTTATCCATATCTCCGCCCTTTGCCGTAAGCATGATGATCGGCATATTGGAAAACTCACGGATCGCCTTACAGACTTCAAAGCCGTCCATCTTCGGCAGCATGATATCAAGAAGTACGACATCATACTCGCATTTCTGAGCCATGGAAAGCGCTTCCTCGCCGTCATAGGCACATTCCACGTCCATGCCGTCCTGTTCCAGAGAGAATTTGATTCCCTTTACGATCAGTTTTTCATCATCGACAACTAATACCTTACTCATATAGATTACACCTTTATCATTTCTTTGATTTTTTCATAGGAGTTTTTCTTGATCCCTGCCACATGCATGATCTCTTCAATCGAAGAAAAACCTCCCGCGCTCTCCCGGTAGGATATGATGGCTTCCGCTTTTATATCTCCGATACCGGGCAAGGTCTTGAGCTCATCCACCGTAGCGGTATTGATGTTTACCCTCGAATCATCCGCACTCTGCGCGGCGCTTTCTTCCGCCGGAAGGGATCCCTGCTCCACTTCTTCATGAGAAGGAATATAGATCTGGCTTCCATCCTGCGCTTCCTGCGCGAGATTCACATACTGGCTGTCCGCTTCCGCTGTCATACCGCCTGCCATTTCCACAGCTTCATGTATACGGGAACCTGCATTCAGGTAATAAACGCCCGGGGCATTGACACAGCCGCAGACATGAACGCAGATTTGCGAGGGCTCCTGTGTTGTTTCACTTTCGCTTTCCGCTTCTGACTTCGGTTCTTCGGAAATCTGCACTTCATTGTTTTTTACACCGGCTGGTTTCCCGGCAGTGCAGCTGTATACAATTCCGGCAGCCACCAGCACCAGTGCAGCCAACAAGACCTTAATAAAATTTTTACTTTTATGATTCATGTTCTCCTCCTGACTTTCATCAAGGAAAAGAACCTCTGACTCGATTATTTTACAAAAGTTTTACGAACTTCGCAATAATTTTGTAACAAATGTGACATGTTTTTTCAGAATAACTACTGCTCTTCCTGTTTGGTTCGTGCAGACAGCTGAAGATCCAGCGCATCCCGGAATGTGGAATACGCTTTTTGCGGTTTTGCGTCGTCCCATACCCGGTTCAGCATCTGCTTGATATCGCGCCAAAGCTCCTCGGTCTCGATCAGCTTCGGAAGTGACGCCGTTTCATCATAGAGCTCATAAACCCGGTCAAAGCCGGCATCTTTATAGTCCATTCTTTTGCAGCTCATAAAGCCGGTCAGATCATAGATGTTCGAA
>CAZOHB010000095.1:0-9962 GCA_964579345.1 uncultured Parasporobacterium sp. | reverse complement strand
CGGTCTGTGATCTCCTCTTCTTCTTTGAACTCGGTCAGATGTTTTTTAACCTCATCAAAGTTGATCGGCTCAAGCAGATCGCCAGGACGGCAGGTAATATATTCTTCGCCTTTCAGAACAACTTCGCGGATATCCTCCGGGAATCCGAACGCCGGCTGTCCCATAAGGCCTTTGAAGTAACTTACAACGCTGTCCGGGAATGCAAGGGACTTGCCCTTTTCAACGATATTTTCAGGAGTTAAATCGTTCTGTACCATAAAGATCGCAAGATCGCCGACCATCTTCGAAGACGGGGTAACCTTAACGATATCGCCCAGCATCTGGTTAACGGTTACGAACATTTCACGGACTTCGTCAAATCTGTGGCCAAGACCTAAGCTCTGTACCTGCGGACGAAGGTTTGTATACTGTCCGCCAGGAATCTCATAACGGTAGATGTCGGTAAGCGGTGTCTTAAGATCAGACTCAAAGGAGTCATAACGCTTACGGATGTCTTCCCAGTACTCACTCAGCGGCTCTAACCGATGGATATTCAGGCCGGTATCTCTTTCATTTCCTTTCAGAGCGGAAACGATGGAGTTCATGGACGGCTGGCTGGTAAGCGAAGACATGGAGGAAATCGCAACGTCGATAATGTCGATGCCGGCTTCTGCTGCCATCAGGCATGCTGCAACCTGGTTTCCGGATGTGTCGTGTGTATGCAGATGGATCGGGATTCCGACCTCCTGTTTCAAAGCATGTACCAGTTCTTTTGCAGCATACGGCTTTAACAGACCGGACATATCCTTGATCGCCAGTGTATGTGCGCCGCGTTTTTCCAGTTCTTTCGCCATGTTGATATAATACTGGGTCGTATATTTATCTTTGCGCGGATCCATGATATCGCCGGTGTAGCACATGGTTGCTTCGAGCATCTTGCCCTGCTTCAGGACTTCGTCCATCGCAACTTCCATGTTCGGGATCCAGTTCAGGGAGTCGAATACACGGAAGACGTCGATGCCGCCTTTTGCACTCTCTTCGATAAACTTGCGGACCTGATTATCCGGATAGCTTGAATATCCGAGCAGGTTGGAACCGCGAAGCAGCATCTGGAACATTACGTTCGGGATCTCCTTACGTAAGAGGTCCAGTCTCTCCCACGGATCTTCATACAGGAAACGATATGCAGTATCGAAGGTTGCGCCTCCCCACATCTCGAAGGAGAACGCATCGCCTAAGATCTCAGCCATCGCTCTTGCGCTCTTGACCATATCACGGGTACGCATTCTCGTTGCCAATAAGCTCTGGTGCGCATCACGCATGGTCGTATCTGTGATCAGAAGTTTTTTCTGATCGAGTACCCATTTCGAAACAGCTTCCGGTCCTTTTTCATCCAGCATCTGCTTCAGACCCGGCTTCAGCGGTTCATCGGAAGTCTTTACGAAACGCGGAGTATCAAACATCTTCGCACCTGCGGCAGGATCATTGACGCAGATATTTCCGATATATTTCAGCATACGGGTCGCACGGTCCTTGCTGTCCTCGAAATTAAAGAGTTTCGGCGTGTCATCGATATATTTCGTGTAGCATTTTCCGGCGATAAATACCGGATCATTTAAGATATTACTGATAAATCCGACGTTGGTCTTTACACCACGGATCGTTGTTTCTGTCAGTGCACGAAGAGCCTTTCTTGCTGCACCTTCAAAGGTATTGTCAAGGCAGGTAACTTTTACAAGCAGGCTGTCGTAGTATGGAGAAATAACGGAGCCAACATAAGTGTTTGCGCTGTCGAGACGGACACCATTTCCTCCGGCAGATCTGTATGCAGTGATCTTACCGGTATCCGGTGCAAAGTTATTTGCCGGATCCTCTGTCGTAATACGGCACTGGATCGCATAGCCGCGCATCGTAACATCATCCTGTGTGTTGATTCCGATCTGCGGATTGGACAGCGGCTGTCCTTCTGCAATAAGGATCTGTGCACGGACAAGGTCGATACCGGTTACCATTTCTGTTACGGTATGCTCTACCTGGATACGCGGGTTCATTTCGATGAAGAAATGCTCGCCTCTCTTATCAACCAGGAACTCGACCGTACCTGCATTCTCATATCCGACTTCTTTTGCAATTTTTACTGCATCATCACAGATTTTCTGACGAAGTTCGATCGGAAGGGAGAAAGCCGGGGTATACTCGACAACCTTCTGATAACGTCTCTGCAGGGAGCAGTCACGCTCGAAGAGATGGACCGTATTGCCGTATTTGTCAGCAAGGATCTGTACTTCAATATGTTTTGGTTCAACGAGGAATTTCTCGATGAAGATATTGTCATTACCAAACGCTTTTTTTGCTTCGCTCTGAACCAGTTCAAACGCCGGAGCAACTTCTTCTTCCGTATAGCAGGAACGCATTCCGCGTCCGCCGCCGCCGGCTGCTGCCTTTAAAATGATCGGAAATCCGTAGGATTTTGCTTTTTCCAGAGCTTCCGCAGCATCTTTTAAAGGTTCTGTGCTTCCCGGAATCGTCGGAACGTTGCAGCGCAGCGCCATTTCCTTTGCGGAAAGCTTATCACCCATCTGTCCTAAGACTTTCGAGTTCGGTCCGATGAAAATGATTCCGGCATCTTCACAGGCTTTCGCAAAGTCTGCATTCTCTGCAAGGAATCCATATCCCGGATGGATTGCGTCAACATTTTTTCTCTTTGCCAGATCTACGATCTCGTCGATCGCAAGATATGCTCCAAGAGGGCTCAGGTTCTCACCGATCATATAAGCTTCATCCGCTTTGATACGATGCTCGCTGTAAATATCCTCCTTGGAATAGATCGCGACCGTATTGATCCCAAGATCATGACATGCTCTTAAGACACGTTTCGCGATCTCGCCCCGGTTGGCGACCAGGACTTTTTTGATTTTTTTGATTTCCATTTTTCACTTCCTCCTGAAAAAGTGTGCGTCATACCGCAAAAGCCATGTGAAATCCGGCTGACGCATTACGCGCATAAAAGTAAGAAGGTTTGGCAATCATAATTGCTCACACCCACTTACAGGTATGGTAAGTTTACCATGAATCATACATAAAGTCTATGGTAAAGCATAAAAATAGCCGTCCTGACAGACACGCAGGGCGGCTATTCCGGCTTACCTTGTTATTTCACCTTTACCTTAATTTTAAACGCTACGCCGTTGACTTTGATCGTCACAGTCGCCGTTCCGGCCTTGAGACCCTTGATCTTGACCTTTGAGGCCGTATTCTTTGAAGTTACCTTAGCAATTTTCTTCTTCGATGTCGCATAAACATTCTTGATGGAAGCCGCCTTGCCGGTGATCGTTACCGTCAGGGTCTTGCCCTTCTTGACGGTATAAGTCGTCTTTGCCTTGAAGGCTTTCTTTCCAATCTTGATCGTCGGGTTCGTGCTGACGGTGATCTTACAGGTCAGCTTCGTACCGTTTGCAAGTGTTGCTGTAATTGTCGCACTTCCCTTCTTCTTCGCTGTGACTACCCCCTTGGAAGAAACCGATGCGACTGCGCTGTTTGAAGACTTCCAGCTCTTTATCGTTCCTGAAGAGGTCTTCAGCGTTACCGTCTTTCCGGCTTTCAGCTTCTTTGATGCATAGTTCAGGGACAGTTTCGGCAGGATCACGCTTTTATGATCTTCGATCAGGATCGTTCCTTCCGCATCTTCAAACCATTCTCCGCACTCCTCGCACTCATAATAGGAAATGTACCCTTCCGCAGCTGCTGTCGGCTCTTTCTGTTCATAATAGGTCATGCTGTGGATATGCGAAGGCGCAGCTTCCGGAATATATTCTTCGAAGAGCATCCCTTCTTCCGCATGCAGATTGGCGTAGTATTCCGCCTCACTTCCGCGTTCGCCGGTCACGGTAAATCCATCCACTACCCGGTATAATCCATTGCTGACTGTAAACCCAAACGCATGCTCTCCGATCGATGTCACGCCCGCAGGGATCATAACAGATGTGATATGATCATAATAACCGGGCTCGAGGAAAGCCTCCGTTCCGATTTCTTTCACCGTACGGCTGAGGGTGATCGTGCCCTCATTCACACCAACATACGTATTCTTAAACGCGCTGTCTCCGATGGAAATCACACCGGCAGGTATTTTGATATCCGCCAGACAGCTTCCTTCGAACGCAGATTCTCCGATGCTCTCCACAGAGCCGGACATCTTCAGCACGATCGGAATCGCATCATAATCATATGTTAATGCATCAAATGTTCTTGCGCCGATCCCTGTGATACCGTTTTTCACCGTGATCTGATAGATATGATTCTTACCGAATTTATCCCACGGGGAAGCGTCGTCAGGGAGCATTCCGGATCCGCTGATCGTCAGCTCTCTGGACAGATCATTATAGTCCCAGTGGACTTCGCCGAGATCTCCGGCATTCGGGTTTTCCCAAAGGAAGCCATTTTCGACTGCATAGGTATGTGCAGCTGTATTTTCCGGTGTACTCACGGTAAAGCCTTCCGTTTTCACCAAACCTTCGCCGCCTTCCTGATATCCGAAGGCCGATGCGCCGATTTCATTGATATTTCTCGGAATTTCCACAAAGGTCATTGGTGTATTCAGGAATGCTTCCGCTCCGATGTTAATATTTGTTGAAGTACTAAATTGGAGCGTTGAAATGCCGGTTTCCTTAAATGCACGCTCTCCTATGGATGATAATCGATATCCAAACCGCACATTGGAAAGACTCTCGCATCCTTCAAAGGCGGAATCCGCTATGGTTTCAAGCCACTCGACATCCAATCCTGCAGTTGTAAGATTTGTACATCCTCTGAATGCATTGGAACCGATGAAACGTGTCTTGTAGATACTGACTGATGTAAGCGATGTACAGTCGCGGAACGTATCTTCCTGTATTTCTCTTACATAATACGGAATCTGGATTCCTGTCAGCGCGCTGTCTCCTTCAAACGCGCCTTTACCAATAGTATCGACCGGTCCCCAATATGGATTCAGGCTGACCGAAGCCAGGTTCTTCATGTTTGCAAAGGCATGATCCGGGATCTCATGTATTCCGGCGTAATTACCGATATTGACTGTCTTTACCTCATCTGCAAACTCCATCCACGGGAAACCGCCTCTGTCCAGCGTTTCTCCGTATTCGAATTTCAGGTATCCTGTTAAACTGTTAAACGTCCAGAAACAATCTCCGCAAAGACCGGCCCTTCCCTGTGTAAAGTACACGTTTTTGCCATCTGCGTACTCTGCTGCCGGACCGTCGTCCCGGATGGAATAGAGATACTTTTTGTTCCGGAAAAAGCCGGTCATGTCGTCCGTATCCGGATAGTTGAAGACAAACCCGATCGCACCCTGACCGATCGAAGATACACCTTCCGGAACATAAAGGTGTTCCACCGCATTCTCCTCAGCAAAGGCATAGTCTCCGATTTCCGTAAGAGTCTCCGGAAGAATGACGGTTTTAAGATGTGAAAAGCCCATAAACGCTTTTGTACCGATCGACGTTACGCCTTCTTCTATCACAAGTTTTCCGACGTCTTCGCGGAACGGATACCATGGTGCCCGGTAGGAATAGGTATAACTTCCGATACTGCCGCTGCCGCTGATCGTAAGGGTCCTGCTGTCTTTATCAAAGTGGTAGCTGCAGTCTCCGGTCGTCCCATTGTAAATGCTGTATTCATAGGTAAGATGTTTCCCGTCGAGCTCCTGCGCAGTCACATATTCTTCTGCCGTAGAGCCCGGTTCCACATAAATGATCAGGTCCGTGTCGAGATATACCTCTCCATACGCATTTTCCCGGTAACCGATCGCCCTTCTTCCGATTTCCTTTACTCCCGCGGAAAGCTCGATCGTTTTCAGCGGACAATTGTAAAAGGCCTGTACTCCGATGTTCTCTACAGAACTGTTAATAACAAGACTCTCAAGATTCTTATAATCCCCTGCTTCAGCATAAAATGCCTTTCGGGATACCGAGGTCATCCCCTGTCCGATCGTAATGCTGGTGATCCTATTTGCATAAGGCGTCCATGGCGCACTGTTCTGCGCAGTATACGTGGCCATTTCTCCGCTTCCTGCAATCGTAAGCGCTCCGGTCTCCGGATTGAACCGCCACTCGCAGTTCTCCTGCGTTCCGCCGATATTGACTTCATACGGTACCTGGTTTTCTTCGGCATAAGAAAGCCCTTCCGATCCTTCCGTCACATAAAGGATCGCATCCTCTTTTAAAGATAAGGATCCGCCGGCAATATCAAAGCAGAAAGCTTTCGTGCCGATCTCAGTGATCGTGTCAGGAACCAGGAATGCATTCAGACCGGTTCCTGCAAACGCTTCCGCTCCAATCGTGGTAATATTTTGCCGGAATTTCAGTTCTTTCAGTCTCTGGCAGTTTTTAAAAGCCCTGTTTCCAATCGTGCTGAGCTGATCCGAATATTCAAAGGATTCAAGCCAGCGGCAGTTCTCAAATGTTCCTTCCGGAACCTCCGTATAGATATCCCCTATCGCAACTGATTTCAAAGAGTTACAGGAGTCAAAGACATTTCTGCCGAAAGAAAGGCTCCCCTGTCCGACGCTCCCCTCCAGAATCAGGTTCTGAATCCCGCAGCCGGAAAAAGCGTAATCGCCTACAGAAGTATTGTTCAGAACATTGAGAAAACTTACGTCTTTCAGGGCATAGCAGTTTTGAAAAGCGTATGCTCCGATTTCCGTAAGAAACTCAAATCTCATACCGAGAGCCTCTTCACAGTCAAATTCCTTCAGGGAAGAACATCCTGCAAATGCACTTTCCCCGATTGAAGAAAGCGCACATGCTACAGTGACCTTCCGGATGCTCAAATTCTCAAACGCATGGCCTGTGATCTTCACTTTCGCTACAGACGTGGATCGATTCCCCTCAATTCTAATCTCCTGCATATTCTTCAGCCCGGAGAAAGAGTCTGTGATCTCATATTGTTTCGAATATTCAGCTGCTTTCAGAATCAGCTTTTTAACATTATATTGATCCTTTTGGAGAAACCTGCTCCATTCATCGTCAGAAAGAGACGGAGAGGATTCTGCCCGATCAGCAGAATTCATCTCAAGGGTTCCGGTCGCTGATTCAAACGTCCATTCTGTTCCGTCACTTGCCAGATAGTATTTCTTTCCATAAATAACGGAAACCGAGATCACATACTGGTTTGCATATTCTTCCACAGCAGAAGCTCCGTCTTCCGCATAAATCTTAAAAGAGGAAATCGGATCACCATGACCGGTAACGAAACCATTTTTCCCATCTTTGCGTGAGGAATAACCGAATGCCCACAATCCGATTCCATTGATCTGTTTTCCGAGATTGACCGGTCTTGAATACCCGGTAAACGCAAATGCATCGATCGTCCGAACGGAAGGGCCGAATTCGATTCCATTCATCGTTGCACTACTGAAAGCAAACAAGCCGATATAGCGTGCGTTGATCGTAAGATGATCCGGCAGAGTTGCATTTTCAAAAGCATGCTCGCCGATCTCCGTGATTTTTTCGAAGTTAATATCGCTGATTTCGGAGCACCAAAAAGCTGCTTTCCCGATTTTTACAGAGCCTGCAAAGGTAACGATCAGAGGATTTTTATAGCAATAACAAAACGCTCCTTCTCCGATGTATTTTACATCCGCACTGATTGAAATCTTCTGCAGCTGAGTTCTTAAACGGTTCCATGGAACATCATTTTCCCGCTTTACGCCAGCCGCGTCCGTCCGGTAACGTGCGACCCCATAGTACTCATAATCCGGCATAACGCCGTCGCCTTCTGCCCAGATCGAAAGCGTTCCGCTTGCCTCGTCAAAAGACCAGCCGCATCCACCGGTCACTCCGGAAGTCGGCGGATCATCATCCTTCGCCATTGTCCTTCCCGGCAGCAAAACCAGAAGCGCCGCAAGCACAAATAACGGAATCCATAAAAACCGAAAAATTCTCTTCCAATCCATAGCACACCCCTGTCTTCTGAACAGTTCAATAAGGTGGGATTTCCATTTCCAGCCAGCTAAGAAAAGCCTTGCACGGTAACAGCTGAACTTTCAAACCTAACCCGGGCGAGCGTCCTTAGGCGAATCAAGACTCCGTGCTACAGGTTCTTATGCGCGAGGCTAGCCGACCCGAGCGCATTAGAACCTGTTAGCGGAGGCTTTGTTGAGCCGTTGCGAGCAGTTTGAAAGTCAGCTGTTTCGCGCAAGGCTCATTCAATAGCTGGCGGCGGAGGGGAATCCCACCACTTATTTAACTTTCACTTTGATCTTAAAGGCCACGCCATTGACCTTGACAGTCACAGTCGCCTTGCCCTTTTTAAGACCTTTGATCTTAATCTTGGTAGCCGTATTCTTGGAGATCACCTTCGCAATCTTCTTTTTCGAGGACGAATAAACGTTCTTGATGGAAGAAGCCTTGCCTGTGATCGTAATATTCAGGGTCTTGCCCTTCTTAACGGTATAAGTCGTCTTTGCCTTGAAGGCCTTCTTTCCGACCTTGAGTGTCGGACTTGTACTGACTGTAATCTTGCAGGTCAGCTTCGAACCGTCTTTCAGTAAAACTGTGATCGTAGCAGAACCCTTCTTCTTAGCAGTTACAACACCCTTAGTGGAAACAGAAGCAACTGAAGCTTTCGAAGACTTCCAGCTGACGGCCGTTCCGTCCGTAACCTTTAAGGTCACTGTCTTGCCGGCTTTCAGGGTCTTCTTGGTCACATTCAGTTTCGGCTGAACTGCCGGCTCATCCGGACCGATGTACTCACCCGGATCACCGAGTGATTCCAGATCCGCTTTCGTTACTTCCGTAGTTGCGTAAGCATCCGCAAACAGATGATCACAGTGTACGCACTTGTAATGGCCTTCCGTTCCGGTACCGCCTGCCGGAGCAGCTTCTTCCGGAATAAAGACGAGGTCATGACCTAAAGCAACCCACATGTCATCTCTTTCAACAGAGCCTGCAGAGCGCTTCTTCGATCCCATCGAAGCCTGGATCGTCTTGTCCAGTGTTGAAAAACCGCAGACCGAGCAGACATCGTACGCCGGGCAGCCGTCCTTCTCGCAGGTCGGAGCAGCTTCTTCATGATGGACAAAACTGTGTCCGGAGGCAGGAATTGCCTCAAATGTCGTATAGCCGCACTTCGTACAGGTATCGTACGCTTTCCAGCCATCCTCGGTGCAGGTTGCAGCCTGTGCGTCATGATGCGTCAGTGCATGATCACCTGCTGCCACGGTAAAGGTGTGTGCATAATCCGGAGCGCCGCAGTCTGCACAGCTCTTGTAATAGGTAGTTCCTGTCGAGCAGTCGCCGGAGACGTAATATCGATCCGATGCCTCTTGCTTGGTAAAGTTATGCTCCGGTACAAGGTGCTGATACATTGGCTGTGCATAATAATAATCAGCATTGTCCTCAGTCAGGGTATATGCATTTAAGATCTTCGTACGATCCGAATCGCTTAAGACAATGCCGGAGATCTCGACTCTGTCATCGCTGCCGCCGTAGATCGTATAATCGTGCATCGTCGTTCTTGTAACAAATGTATTGTCAGTTAGCACGCGGGAAATACAGTGGTTGAAATCCAGTTCTCCGTTGGTATAGAAGGTCTTTCCTCCGTCTTCCGTACAGAAAATGATGCCTGCATCATTCACGGTGAGCTTTCCGCTGCCTTCCAGATCGATATCCTTACCCTTGCCCGGCTGGAAGACCTGATCGAAGCCCTGAGCCTGGATCGTAAGGGAACCGCCCCCTGTAATCTTGATATTTCCGTTACAGCGGACCACATTTCCGAGAATAAACGAGCTTTCCTCACCAAGTTTCTCGATATAGTTGTCTCCGATCAGTTCGATCGTCAGATCATCTTCTGCAAAGATGACTGCCTGTGCCCGAACCGTCTGGTAGAAGAATTTCCAGCTTGCAACGTCGATTCCCATATCGGTAAGCCGGAAATCTTTCAGTGTCAGTGTCTTGGCCGTTACTGCCGTAGATGCCACCTAGTAA
>CAZOHB010000094.1:0-10090 GCA_964579345.1 uncultured Parasporobacterium sp. | reverse complement strand
AATAACATCCGCGTTTATTAATCTCTGAAAGGACCTGCATACATGTCTGTTGCCTATGTTGACGGAAGCTATAATATCAATACAAAGCGATTCGGCTATGGAGTCGTTTTGTTTACAGAAGAGACAGCGGAAGACGGAAGCCCTGTTACGGTTCAGCTTTCCAAAAGTTTTTCCGAGCCGGAACTTGCCGAAATGCGAAATGTCGCCGGCGAGATCATGGGCGCTGCGCAGGCCATGAAAAGTGCTGCTGCCCGCGGCTATAAAGACCTTGTGATCTACCATGATTATGAAGGAATCGCAAAATGGTGTACGGGCGAATGGAAAGCAAAAAAGAAATGGACGCAGAAATACCGTGACTTTTACCGGGAGATGAGCAAATCTCTGAATATCACATTTGTGAAAGTAGAAGCTCATTCCGGAGATGTTTATAATGATCTTGCCGACAAACTCGCAAAGGAAGCCGTCGGCAATCTTTAATCTTTTACAAGGAGTTTTATTTTGAGTTCCAGATACCCTAACAATTCAAACAGAAATCAAACCAGAAACAGTTCCGCACAGGGACGTCCTTCGCAGCAGGAAATGCAAAGACGCAGAGCTGCCAGAGCAGAAAGAGAACGTCTGCAGAAACAGCGGAAACGTATCCGGATCCTGACGATCCTGATCGCTGCTGTGCTTGTGATCGCAATCGTTGTGATCATTGCAGCTTCCTGCTCAAATAAAAAGAATCAGAACCCGGCAGGTTCTTCTTCTGCTCCGTCAGAAAATTCTTCACAGACAGATTCCGGCAGCGGAACATCCAAAGACGATATTCCCGCTGAGTATGTGGAAGCCACGGTTTCCCATGACGATATTGCCGTTACGGATGAGATCCCTGTTGTCGGTACCGATGCAAGCTACAGCATTCATGTCAACACGGCGCTGAACGCAGTAACCGTATATGATGCGGACGGAAAAGCCGTACGCGTCCTTGCCTGCTCTACCGGAAGACGCGACGGACATGAAACGCCGGAAGGCACCTTCTATTTAGGAGAATGGATCATCCTCCCTGAAAATGAATGGTGTTATATGGCGGACGGAACGGAAGGCCTTTATGCTTACCGTATCATCGACGGCATCAACAACGACATCATGTTCCATTCGGTCCCGTATTTTGAGACCGATCACGGAACGCTCGAATATGAAGAATATAACAAGCTTGGCGACTATGCTTCCATGGGATGTATCCGTATGTGCACAGCAGACTGCCGCTGGCTCGGAGAGCTTTGCGCAAACGGTACGGAAGTCGTGATCTATTATGATGAAAACGAAGAACTTCCGATGGAAAAGCCAACGCCGATCCGTATTCCGGAAGATATCGAAGAAGTACGCGGATGGGATCCGACCGATCCGATCAGCGAAAACCCATGGCACAAATATACGATCGATCTGAAAGTGGAAAACAGCGTAACGGTGGAAAAAGGCTCCGCAGATGCGAAAGAAGCCGTGCTTTCCGCAGTGACTGCGAAAGACAACTATGAGAATGATCTTTCCGCATACGTGACCGTTTCCGGTGACTGTGATACCAATACCGCCGGTGTCTATCAGGTCCGTGTCAGCTGCGATGTCGGTCCTTCCCATGCTTATAAAGATGTTTACGTGATCGTTGAATAACTGCAGATTGTTCTGACTACGAAAGCCTTCCGCAAAAACGGAAGGCTTTTTTACTCCTGAAATGAAAACGGTCCCCAATCAATTCTGAAAAGGAACCGCCCCCATATGTATATAAAAGCTGTACTTTATGTATGTCTTACACATTCACAAAGCACAGCTTTTAAGCAATGACTGTGCCGCTACCGGTCTTCCCGGAAGTACGAGAGTCCGAGACTCGCAGGCGGCTGATTCTCCCTCTTATTCCGCAGGGATGTAAAGATCAGAACGATGATCGTTACCAGATACGGGATACCCTTGTAAAGCTCTTTTACTGCAAGGTTTGTACCTGACGGGATGAACATGTGAAGGATGCAGAGACCTCCAAAAAGGATCGATGCAAAGATCGCGATGTTCGGCCGCCAGATCGTAAAGATAACCAGTGCGATTGCAAGCCATCCTCTGTCACCAAACGCGTCGTTGGACCAGACGCCGCTCGCGAAGTCCATAACATAATACAATCCTCCGAGACCGGAGATCATAGCGCCTAAGCAGGTAGCTACATATTTATAGCGGATAACATTGATGCCTGCTGCATCCGCGGTTGCCGGACTTTCGCCGACTGCGCGCAGATTCAGTCCTACTCTGGTCTTCTTCAGTGTAATCGCTGCGATGATCGCCATCGCGATTGCCGCATACGCCAGGAAACCATAGGACAGGAAGATCTTTCCGAACCAGCCGAGATTCTTTGCAAACGGAAGTGTCGCGCTGATGTACGCATGCGTTTTGGAAAGCGCGATGGACGGAACGTCTGCTCCGCTCAGCTTGATCAGAGAACCTCCGAAGAAGTTGCCGATTCCGACACCGAAGGTCGTCATGGCAAGACCGGTGACGTTCTGGTTTGCACGAAGTGTGACTGTCAGGAAACAGTAGATCAGACCCATGAGTAAAGAGCCGATCAGGCAGCACAGGATCGGGATCGCAATTGCAAGTGCACCGATCATGTGGTCTCCTGCTTTCTGTTCATATACAAAGGAACCGATAACACCGCAGATTCCTCCGACATACATGATACCCGGAGTTCCGAGGTTTAAGTTTCCGCTTTTTTCGGTAATGGTTTCACCGACACATCCGTAAAGCAGCGGGATGCCCTGTACAACAGCACGCGGGATAAAAGCTACGAAATCAAACATAACTTAAGCCACCTCCTTTTTCGCGGATTTCCGGAAATGCATTTCGTAATTCAGGAAGAATTCACATCCGATGATGAAGAACAGGATGATACCTGTCAGGATCGATCCGAAGGAATCGTTGAATCCGAACATGGTGGAAATCTCTGAAGCTCCTCTGCTCAGAAATACCAGCAGGAAGCTTGTAAGGATCATAAAGAACGGATTGAATTTTGCAAGCCATGCAACCATAACGCCCGTAAATCCTCTTCCGCCGACCAGCGTCGTTGTCAGGGTATGGTTGGTGTTTGCCACCATCATGAAACCAGCGAGGCCGCAGATCGCACCGGATAAAAGAAGTGTCCGGATAATGACCTTCTTTACTTTGATTCCGACGTATCTTGCGGTCGGCTCGCTTTCGCCGACAACGGCGATCTCGTATCCGTGTTTGGAATAGCGCATATAAATAAACATCAGCACTGCCAGTACCACAGCGACCAGAATGATCAGGATATATTTGTTTCCGCCGATATCCGGAAGCCATCCGAGCTGTGTTCTCTGGTTGATGATTCCGATCTTACTCGAACCTTTTGGATTCTCCCATACTACAACGAAGAACGCGATGATCTGCGTTGCCAGATAGTTCATCATCAGCGTAAACAGTGTTTCGTTCGTGTTCCATTTTGCCTTGAAGAACGCCGGGATCACAGCCCACAGCATACCGCAGGCAATTGCTGCGATAAACATGACGATCAGCAGGAGCCAGTTCGGCATCGTTCCGCTGAGAAGGATCATGCAGGCTGCCGCTCCGAAGCATCCCATCAGCGCCTGTCCGTCACCGCCGAGGTTCCAGAACCGCATCCGGAAGGCCGGTGCAAGCGCGAGGGAAATGATCAGCAATGTTGCAAGATCCTGTCCCATAAACCAGACTTTACGCGCGGTGCCGAAGTTGCCGGCGATCATGGTCTTATAAACCTCGATCGGGTTGATATGTACAACTAAAGTTGTAATGATGCCGCAAAGGATCAGAGCCAGAACAATAGCGATGATACGAATAAGCCAGGCCCTGTACCAGACAATATTTTTTCTTCTTGTGATATGTACAAAAGGAGATTTTACCGTACTATTCATCTGCCTCACCTCCTCCGACTTTTGTCATCATAAATCCGACTTCATTTTTTGCTGCTGTTCTTCCGTCCAGGATTCCGCTGACCTTGCCATCACAAAGAACCATGATACGGTCGCAGAGTTCCAGAAGAACATCCAGATCCTCTCCGACGAAGACAACAGCAACTCCCTGTTTCTTTTGTTTGTTGATCAGATCATAGATCATATAGGATGAATTAATATCCAGTCCCCTGACAACATAGGCGGTCAAAAGGACCATCGGAGAACTTGCGATCTCTCTTCCGACAAGGACTTTCTGAACATTTCCGCCGGAAAGCTTACGGACCGGCGTATTAACACCCGGGGTGTTAACCTCCAGTTCCTCAACGACGTGAGAAGCAAGCTCATACGGGAATTTACGGTCAGTAAAGATACCCTTTCCTCTGCGAAACGAGCGGAGCATCATGTTCTCTCCAAGGTCCATGTTTCCGACAAGTCCCATACCGAGCCGGTCCTCCGGCACGAAGGATAAGGAGACACCTTTTGCGGCGATCTTTAACGGATCCATGCCCAGAAGCTCTTCACGGGTACCGTCGTCTTCCACGAAGAAGATGTGTCCTTCTTCTGCAGGCTGAAGACCGGCAATTGCCTCAAGCAGCTCTTTCTGACCGCTGCCTGCGATTCCGGCAATACCGAGGATCTCTCCGCTGCAAACATCAAAACTGACATGATCCAGCTTGGTCACGCCGTCATGATTCTTTACAGTAAGATCTTCAACGACAATTCTCGGTTTTGGATCAACCGGCTCCGGCCGCTCAATATTTAACGTAACCGTATGGCCTACCATAGCGTCTGTCAGTTCCTGAACATCTGCATTCTTCGTTTCCAGATCACAGATATAATGTCCCTTGCGAAGGATGGCAACACGGTCTGAGATTGCAAGCACCTCGTTCAGTTTATGCGTGATGATGATGACGGATTTTCCGTCGGCTTTCATATTACGAAGAACCGCAAAGAGTTTTTCTGTCTCCTGCGGTGTCAGAACTGCCGTCGGCTCATCAAGGATCAGGATGTCCGCATGGCGGTACAGAACTTTTACGATCTCTACCGTCTGTTTCTGAGAAACGCTCATGTCATAGATCTTCTGGTTCGGGTCAATATCAAATCCATAGGTATCACAGATTTCTTTGATCTTTTCCGTTGCCTTTTTGAGATCCAGACCGCCTTTTTCTTTCAGACCGAGAATGATATTTTCCGCAGCGGTAAGCACATCGACCAGTTTAAAATGCTGGTGGATCATACCGATTCCCAGTTGGAACGCATCTTCCGGTCCCGCGATCATGACAGGCTTTCCGTCAACAAGGATTTCTCCCTCATCCGGAAAGTAGATTCCGGAGATCATGTTCATTAATGTTGTTTTTCCGCTTCCGTTCTCTCCAAGCAGCGCAAGGATCTCTCCCTTGTAAACATCCAGACATACATTTTCGTTTGCCGTGATGTCACCGAACCGCTTTGTGATGTTTCGAAGCTGAAGGATTGGTGTTTGTTTATCCACGATTCATATCCTTTCAGAAATCTTTTTTTAGAAACATGAAAGGGCAAATTAAAAAGAACTTTTAATCTCCCCTTTCACGTATTTCCCCGACGTACGTTTCACGAGGGAGACCCGCCAAAAGCAGATCTCCCTCGAAATAAAACAAGTATTATTGTACGTCACCTAAGATCGTGATTCCATCAATATCAACATCGAAGTACGGTGCTGATCTGAAGAAGGACTCCTTAAATACGCCGTTTTCTACAACTTCTGTATCCGGAGCAAAGTCTCCCATGTCATCAACGTCTGCCTGATAAGAATCAAGTGCTTTTCCGCCAACCGTAAATGTTGTTGTATCAAATACGTTGCGTGTTCCAGCTGCAAGTTCAGCCTTGGCTGCTTCGATTGCTTCTGCTGTGCCTGCTGCTGCAACTGCTTCATTGAGTTCTGTAAGAACAACGCTTCCCGTCTCAATCGTTCCTACCCAGTCATAATCGATCTTTGTTCCGTCCTGTGTGCTCTTCATAGCATATGTGAAGTACGGAGCCCAGTCGATTCTGGAAGATACGATAAAGGTATTCGGGCAAGCCTGAATGGTAGATCCGTTATAGGATACGTTCGGAACGCCTGCTGCTTCGCATGCAGTCGGAGCGCCCATGGAGTCAGCGTGCTGGCTGATCAGAACGCAGCCTTTATCGATCAGTGTCTGTGCACCGGTCTTCTCCAGAGTCTCATCATACCAGGAGTTGGTAAAGGTTACCTGCATGGTTACGCTCGGGCAAACGCTCTTTGCGCCAAGGTAGAAGGAAGTATAGCCGGATTTAACTTCTGCATACGGATATGCGCCGACATAACCCATAACTGCCTTGTCTGCTGTGATCTTGCCAGCTTCGATCATCTCGTTCAGCTTCATGCCTGCAGCGATACCTGCAAGATAACGGCCTTCATAGATAGAAGCAAATGCGTTGTGATAGTTTTCAACCTTCTCTGTGTGAGCTTTTGTTCCTGTTGCATGGCAGAACTGTACGTCCGGGTTCTCCATCGCTGCCTGAAGAAGATAATCTTCATGACCAAAGCTGTCTGCAAATACGATGTTGCATCCCTGGTCTACCAGCTCGCTTGCTGCCTGATAGCATTCTTCGTTTTCACCTTTGTTTGTTTTGATGAAATAGCTCTCACCTTCTACAAGACCCATTGCCTCACATGCTGCTTTAAAAGCATTGATGAAGTTTAAGTCGTAGGTGGAGTTCTCATCATGAAGGCAGATAAGTCCGGCTTTGAAGTCGGATGCTGCCGGTGCAGGTGCTGGTGCTGCTCCGGAACCTGCCGGTGTGTTTCCGCCGTTGTTTCCGCCGCATGCTGCAAGCATTCCAACAGCGAAAATAGCTACAAAAACGAGTGCAAGAATTTTTTTGATTCCTTTCATTTCTGTGTGTCCTCCTAAATAATACTGTTTAGTTGTTTATATATAATGCCGCTGAACATACAGCGGGTATATATCCATGTGATGCGACAGGACGTTATTCCTGAACGAATTCGAGACAGCCCTGATCATTCATGCTGGCGATCCGGGCAAGGCTTTCCACGCGAACGCCCTGCTCTCTGAGCTTCTTGCCGCCATCCTGAAACGCTTTTTCAATCACGATTCCGCAGCCTACACATTTTGCGCCGGCCTGCTCTACCAGCTGTAAAAGACCTTCCAGCGCACAGCCGTTGGCAAGGAAATCATCCACGATCAGTACGGTATCCTGATCGGTCAGATATTTTTTTTCGATCCTTGCCTGGTAGGAATTGCCATGGGTAAAAGACATGATCTCCGTAGAATAACAGTCATCGGAAAGATTTTTCGTCTGATGCTTTTTTGCAAAAAGAACAGGTACCCCAAAATGGATTGCCGCAAAGCAGGCAACCGGGATCCCCGATGTCTCGATCGTAAGAACTTTTGTTATTTTTTCATCTTTGAATAATCGATAGAATTCCTTGCCGATTTCAGACATAAAGCTGACATCGATCTGATGATTCAGGAAAGAACCTACCTTAAGAACATTTCCAGGGTAGACTTTTCCCTCTTTAAGAATTTTTTCTTCCAAAGCCTTCATATAATATTCATCCTCACTAAGAATCCTGATAACATAACAAGTCAACAGATAAAAAAACGAGCCAAACATCATGCCATGTTATAGCCTCTGTCTGGTCTCGGTCTTTCTGAGCCAGTAGTCGTAACTTCTAGGCGTTACGGTAGATACATTTGGGCCTGCGTGTTGAGCCTCCCCGCTCAAAACAGTCACTATCCAAACCTATACTGGTAAAAATATTCGATTATCAGTATTCTCATCCTCATGCAGTGTAAACACTACTCGGCAATAGTATCATCCGTTATTTAAAAAGTCAAATAAAAACACGGTTATTTCGCATAAAATCAGGTCTTTTCAGGTTGTAGCGCCACAAGTAAAAACCAAATTGTCACCTTTTTCATAGTATGCTACTTTTTAAAATGGAATTTCATGAAATAATATGGTGGAGTATCTTCTATGAAAAGCAAAAATCTGTTGAAAATTGCAATCATTACGATGTCCCTGGTGCAGATGGGGACCAACGGCATCGCGCCGATCCTTGCACAGATCGCCGCTGCTTTTCCGGAGGCTTCCGATACCGGAATACAGTTTTTGATGACGTTCCCGAGTATCTTCTGTCTGATCTTCACGATGATCAGTGCCTTTCTTTCCGACAGACTTCCAAAAAAGACGCTTGCCGTATCCGGGCTTTCGATCATCTGTCTGACCGGAGTCGCTGCATGCATCTTCCATTCCAGCCTGACCATTCTTTATGTCTGGGCGGCCTTTTTAGGTATCGGGATCGGTATGGTTGCTCCGCTCGCTCCGGCTCTTGTGAATGAATGCTTTGAAGGATCTGAAAAGCAGACCATGCTCGGCTGGCAGAACAGCGCAAATAATGTTGGCAGCATGCTCATGACATTCCTTGGCGGTTTTCTGGCAACGCTCGGATGGAATTACGGCTATCTGGTCTACCTGATGGGAGTTTTCGGAATCTTTTTCGCATTGATCGGAGTTCCCGGAAGAAAAGAGCAGGGATTCACGAAAGAAGCTGACAATGAAGTTGTTAAGAAGCGCGAGCCGTTCAAACTTGTAATATTAAAGGAAATGATCGTTACGGCTTTGTTCCTTGTCATCTATTCTGCCGGTCCGGCAAACCTTGCGATGCTGGTCTCGGAGCGAGAGCTTGGCGATACGGCTTATGCAGGTACGATTTCAACGATGTTTCTATTAGGTGGTACGATCACCGGTCTTCTGTTTGGCCTCCTCTTTTCTAAGTTGAAACGATGGACGGCGATGTGTGGAGCGCTTGTTCTTGCTGCCGGTGCTGTGATCATCGCTTTCAGCAACAGCACTGCTCTTTTAGTGATCGGTTGTCTGGTCGCTGGTGCTTCGATCAGCATGATCCTGCCGGTCTGCATGGGTGGAGCCGGAAAGCTGAAAGGATATGAAACGCTGAACAGCGCGATGATCCTGAGCAGCTCATTCGTCGGTGTTTTTCTCGCGCCGTTTATTACGAATATTGCTGCTCTCTTAAGCGGTTCGAATAGTACACGCTACCGTTTTCTGACAATTGCCGGTATCGCTGTGATACTCGCGGTTATTACAGTTGTTTTCAAAATGGGGAAAGAAAAGAAATAAAAAAAGCGAATCTGTATTTTTAATAGAAAAAAAAGCGAATCCATACTTTTTTATGGGTTCGCTTTTTTTAAGCAATGCATTTAATTTTGATGAAGAATCTCTTCTAAAGCATTCACTGCATTTCGGACACAATCATCGCAGGAACAAAGAATGGTTCCTGTCTCAACTCCCTTGATTTCCTTGCATATCGCAGAACCGCTTTGTTTTACAAAAGAATCATGAAGCGCTGACGCTGCCCTTCCTAGAGGTGCCTCCCCGCCTTTCATCAGACCAAGCACTGCAACTGCACCGCACAAAGCCCCGCAATTGCCCTTCATGTTTCCCATGCCTCCTCCGAAGGCAGATCCCAGATTTTTCAAGGTTTCTGCCGGCATTTCAAGTTCATCTGCATATGCACAAAGAACGGCCTGCGCACAATTGTGCCGATTATGTTTTAACTCGATCGCATAGTCTTGTTTGTTCATAAAAATACCTCTGAATTATGATTATTATATTTCCAAATGAAGAAGTCTGATCAAATGAAAGTAGATCAGAAGGCATTATACCATGGTTGTTAAAGAAGGGGAATAGAAGGGCCTGAGGAAAGCACATTCGCAGCGCAAAGCGTTGCTCATGCATTTTCCTTCGGAAAATAAATGCGGCACTTCCTGAGGAAAGCACATTCGCAACGCAAAGCGTTGCTCATGCATTTTCCTTCGGAAAATGTAATCAAAAATAAAAACAGATGGTTTCACAAGTGAACCATCTGTTTTTATTTCCGATTTCGCTTTCCTCAGGAAGTGCCGCAGATCGGAATCGAACCGATACTCTGTTGCCAGAACGGGATTTTAAGTCCCGCGCGTCTGCCAGTTCCGCCACTGCGGCATTGCAACTTGGAAGTTGCTTCAAATTGCAGTGATAAGCAATTTGTTTTTACCCACATTAGTGGGTCGTTACGGATTGCTTCGCTTCGCTCTCGC
>CAZOHB010000093.1:0-10506 GCA_964579345.1 uncultured Parasporobacterium sp. | reverse complement strand
CCTGGCTTTCGATATACTGCCGGATCACCTCTGTTGGTGCACCGCCTGCTGTCAGGTGATAATACAGCAGATATACTGAATGTAGGTTGTGGTCATATTCCTTATTCATATCAACTCTTTCTGTCCATCGACTGAACCTCACTTAGTTGATATCAGTATATCACAGATTTCAAAAGCGAACAAGTGTTTGTTTTTTCTGTGTCAGGTTATGCACAGCTTTTTATATTATGGTCGCCAGCGGCGATTCTTAGGAATTATTGGCAATTCATCCCGCCACCTGCAGAGGATGGGGGATTTCTTGCTGAACGGTGTTAAAAACTCCTCCCTGTGGATCAGAGAGGAGTTTTTTTAGAAAAAGAAGAAGTCAAAAAGTACTTCAACCATCAATTTCTTCTTTTCGACGTCTGCCTTCTTCGAGCAGACGGGTCAATGTATCGCTGTCTTCTTCGGCGATCGCTTTCCGATACTGCGCGATATTGTCCATCAGGGTATCGATCTCTTTCAGAAGATATTCTTTGTTTTCGATAAACAGTTCCGTCCACATCGGAGGATTCAGCCAGGCCACACGGGTCATGTCTTTATAGCTTCCGGCGGAAAAGCCTTTGTGGCTTCCGGCAGTCGGGCTTTTGATATAAGCGCTTGAGACGACATGCGCAAGCTGGGAAGTGAAGGCGATCATTTCATCGTGCGCTTCCGCGGTCGTTACGGAAAGCTGTTTAAAGCCTACCGGTTCGAGCAGATTCTTGATGCGGGTCAGTAGATGGATATCGTCGAATGTCGGAGGGACAATGACCATCGGTGCACCGAGGAACAGATCTTTCCGGGAGTGTTTGAAACCGGAATACTGTGTGCCGGCCATCGGATGTCCGCCGACATAAGTAAAACCAAACTGCTCAGATGCTTTTGTGCCGGCATCTACGAGAACCCGCTTGGTTCCGCAGCAGTCGACCACGATCGGCTTTTTGCCGATATACGGACCTTCCGTATTCATGAAGTCAATGGATGCCTGCGGATATGCGCAGAGTAGGATGAGGTCGCAGGAACTCATGTTTTCCCGTGTGAGCTCTTCGTCTACATCACCGCTGATCTTTGCGAACTGGAGCATCGGATGGTTCGTATCCATTGCAAGCACTTTATGTCCGAGATGATGGTATGCTTTTGCAAAGGAGCCGCCGATATGGCCGATGCCGACAACGCCGACCGTAAAGAAGGAATCTGCTTCCTCCGGCATCACTCCTTCGGAAACAGCTGCCTCTGCTGCTTCCGGTGTTTCGTCAAGTTTCTTTTTGCTGATCGTTGCGATCAGATTGTTAATATTTGTCATTTCTGTTTATGTATCCTTTTTTATGTTTTCGTTTATGCCATGACCGCACGGATCGCGCGGATCTTTTCCGCCAGCTTCGCGTATTCTTCCGGCTTCAGCGACTGTGCGCCGTCGCAGAGTGCATGCTGCGGATCATTGTGTACTTCGATGATCAGACCGTCTGCGCTGGCAGCGGTTGCAGCCATTGCCATAGAAGGAACGAGACGGGCAAGACCGGTTGCATGGCTCGGGTCTACAATTACAGGAAGATGGGAAAGCTCATGCAGCATCGGAACCGCGGAAAGATCCAGCGTGTTTCTTGTGTAGTCGCTGAAGGTCCGGATTCCGCGCTCACAGAGGATGACCTGCTCATTGCCGCTTGCCATAATATATTCCGCGCTCATCAGGAGCTCTTTCAGAGAATTCGCAAGTCCGCGTTTTAAAAGGATCGGTTTGTTTGTAGCGCCGAGTTCTTTCAGCAGATCGAAGTTCTGCATATTTCTTGCGCCGACCTGAAGGATGTCCACATCCTCAAAGAGCGGAAGATCGGAAGCGCTCATGATCTCAGAGACGATCGGAAGACCGGTTTCTTCACGTGCGATCTTCAGCAGTTCAAGCCCGTCCCCTTTCAGACCCTGGAAGTCGTACGGTGAAGTACGCGGTTTAAAAGCACCGCCACGAAGAATGTCTGCACCGGCAGCCTTTACCGCCTTTGCAATGGTTACGATCTGCTCCTCGCTTTCTACCGAGCAGGGGCCTGCGATCATACAGAAATTGCCACCGCCGATTTTGACATCGTTCACCCGGATGACGGTATCGTCCGGATGGAATTTCCGGTTGCAGCATTTAAAAGACTCTGAGATCTGCTTAATGGCATCCACGATATCGAGGCTTCCGATCAGATCGATGTCTACTTTCGTCGTATCGCCGATCAGTCCGAGGATGGTCTGGAATCTTCCGACGGAAACGTGGACGCCGAGGCCCATATCTTTAAACCAATGGATCAGTTCATCTCTTTTTTCTTCCGGGATGTTGGGTTTTAATGCTACGATCATCTTGTTTTCCTCCGAGTTATTATTTGATAATTTGCCTTCCGGCGCTAAAAAATACGGCGCAGGTTCTTCTGCGCCGCGTGAAAATCATGATCAGGTTCATGGTCACTGCATCACAAAAGACCTCCGTTCATCACAGGGGTACGATAATAATAAGTATAATATGTGAAGCAGCTTTGTAAACTCATAGTGTGAAGATTGTAACGCTTTAAAGCGTTGATGTCAACAATTCTTTTATGATTCGCCATGGCAATCTCCCGGAAAGATTGGATTCATGCTTGCTATAAAAGTATCGGCAGTGCTATCATTAATCTTTAATAATGTAAAGTAATAAAATGTCGGAGGATAGAAACGTGGGAAATCTGGAGCAGTACAGAGAGCAGATCAACAGTATCGATACCGAGATGGCAAAGCTGTTTGAACAGCGTATGCAGGTCTGCAAAGCCATCGGAGAATATAAAAAAGAACATGCGATGCCGGTGAAAGATACCTCTCGCGAAAGCGCTGTGCTCAGCATGGGCAGAGAGCGGATCGCGGATACGGAAATCGTGCCGTATTATGTGGAATTTCAGAAGAGCGTCATGGATATCTCCTGTTCTCTGCAGTCCCGCATCATCAGCGGTATGAAAGTCGGATACAGCGGAGTTCCCGGAGCGTATGCGCATATTGCGGCAAAGAGAATGTTCCCGGAGGCGGAGCTGATCTCCTTTGCGAACTTTGGTCCGGCGTTTCAGGCGGCGGAAAACGGGGAAATCGACTGCGCGGTCCTTCCGATGGAAAATAATTATGCCGGCGATGTCGGAGCTGTCATGGATCTGATGTTTTCCGGAAATCTGTTTTTAAACCGTATGATGGATCTGGAGATCGAGCATTATCTCATCGGCGTTCCGGGTGCTTCTTCGAGCGATGTGAAAACGGTCGTCAGCCACCCGCAGGCGCTTTCCCAGTGCGATGACTATATCCGCGAGCATGGCTTCGAGACAGTAGAGTTTGCAAATACTGCCCGCGCGGCAGAGCACATCCGGAATCTGAATGATCCGTCCATCGCAGCGATCGCTTCTTCGGAGACGGCGGAGCTGTTTGGTCTTTCTGTGCTCGACCGCAGGGTGCAGACCTCCCGGAACAATTCCACCCGGTTCGGCGTTTTCTCTCTGGCACAGAATCTTCCGGCTGCGGATGAGAGAAACGACAGCTGCAGTTTTATCCTGATGTTTACCGTGCCGAATGAGGCCGGTGCTCTGGCAATGATCCTGGATATCATCGGCGCGCATGGCTTTAACATGAGAAACCTGAAGAGCCGTCCGAATAAGGGACTGCTTTGGAATTATTATTTCTTTGTGGAAGCAGAAGGTAATATTTCCGGCGAAGAAGGAATGGACATGCTTCGCGAACTGAAGGCTGTCTGCGGACAGTTAAAGCTTGCAGGCGCGTTCTTCCAGAACTGATATATGTGTTTGATTCATCTGATAATGAAATAAAAGGAAATCGAATTTATGATCATTCCTCTGAATTTAGGAACAGACAGTTATGATATTGTACTGGAGCGTGGTGCGCTTGCGAAAGCGGGCAGTCTGCTGGATCTGGACCGCAAGGTCCTGGTTGTGACAGACAGCGGCGTTCCGAAAGAATATGCGGAGCAAGTCGCTTCGCAGAGCCCGCAGGCCCGGATCGTGACATTGCCTGCAGGAGAGAGCTCCAAATGTTTCGAAAACTTCCGCCTTTTGCTTTCGGAAATGCTGCAGGCGGGATTTACGAGAAAGGACTGCGTTGTTGCAGTTGGCGGCGGAGTGGCAGGAGACCTTTCCGGCTTTGCAGCTTCCTGTTACATGCGCGGGATCGACTTTTATAATGTTCCGACGACCCTGCTTTCCCAGGTAGACTCTTCGATCGGCGGAAAAACCGCGATCGATCTTGATGGTGTAAAAAATATTGTCGGAACTTTTTACCAGCCGAAGAAAGTGCTGATCGATCCGGACACATTGAAAACGCTGGATCAGAGACAGTTTTCCGCAGGGCTTGCAGAGGCGGTAAAGATGAGCCTGACCTGTGACGCGCAGCTGTTTTCTCTGATCCAAAGCAGTTCGGATCCGAGAGCAGAGATCGAAGAGATCATTCAACGTGCGCTCCTGATCAAGAAAAATGTTGTGGAGCAGGATCCGAAAGAACAGGGACTTCGCAAAGTCCTGAATTTCGGCCATACGATCGGCCATGCGATCGAAAGTTTTTATGAGGGAAAACTCCTGCACGGAGAATGCGTCGCGCTCGGCATGCTGCCGATGTGCAGTGAGCAGGTGCGGACAGAGCTGCTTACAGTGCTCGGGAAAAACGAACTTCCGACCAGCTGCGAAGCGAAAGCGGAAGAGCTGATGCCTTATCTTCTGCATGATAAGAAGATGCAGAAGGATACGGTATCTGCCGTTTTTGTTCCGGAGGCAGGAACGTTTGAAATAAAAGAAGTAAAGCCGCAGGCTTTTGCAGAGCTGATGCGGGGCATCTAAGAAGGACTGAGCTATGAAAAATACATTCGGAAACAGCCTTACAATTACGCTATTCGGAGAGAGTCACGGACCGGCGGTCGGAGCCGTTCTGGACGGGCTTGCACCGGGGATTGAAGTGGATGAAGAAATCATCCGTGAGCATCTGGCGCGGAGAAGACCTTCTTCGGGGACGGATACCGCCAGACGGGAGCCGGATCATTTTCAGATCGTCAGCGGCGTTTTTAACGGCAAAACCTGCGGAACACCGGTCACGATCCTGATCCCGAATGAAGATACCCGAAGCCGGGACTATTCCTACGGACCGGCAAGACCTTCCCATGCGGACTATACGGCAAACTGCAAGTATCACGGGTTTGAGGATTACCGGGGAGGCGGACATTTTTCCGGACGGATCACGGCAGCACTTGTCGCAGCAGGCGGGATCCTGATCCCTGCACTGGAGAAGCTGGGAATCACGATCGGTACGCATATTTACCAGTGTGAGCATATCTTCAGTGAAAGTCTGATGTGCGAGACACCGCAGGAGACGGACGCAAAAGAGCAGACGGAGTATCTGAAGAACTGCCTGACAGCACTGAGAAAAAAGAACTTCCCGGTTCTTGATGATACGATCGGGGCACAGATGATAAAGAAGATCCTGAAAGCTTCCGAAGAAGGCGACAGTGTTGGAGGCGTGACGGAAACGGTTGCGGTCGGACTTCCGGCGGGACTCGGAGAGCCCTGGTTCGACAGCGTGGAAAGTGAACTGTCCCATATTCTGTTCAGCCTTGGCGGAGTCAAGGGAATTGAGTTTGGAGCCGGCTTTGCCTTTGCAAGTCACAAAGGCAGCGAGGTGAACGATGCGATGCGGATTTCCCCGGACGGAAGTGTTTATACAACGACAAATTATAACGGCGGGATCAACGGCGGCATTACGAATGGAATGCCGGTACTGTTCCGCTGCGTGGTGAAACCGACGGCTTCGATCGCAAAAGTACAGCAGTCTGTCGATTTCCTGAAAAAGGAAAATATCGACCATCAGATACAGGGACGTCATGACCCTGCCATCATCCGCCGGATCTGTCCGGTGATCGATGCCGTAACGGCATTTGCTGTCGCGGATCTGCTGACGATGCGTTTTGGCACGGATTTTCTCGCCGGCCGGAAGGGAGAATAAAAGATGGAGTATGGACTGATCGGCCGCGTTTTAGGCCACAGCTATTCCAAAGAGATTCACGAGCAGATCGCGGATTATCAATATGAATTAAAAGAACTGGAACCTTCGGAACTGGAAGCGTTCCTGACCCAAAGGGATTTCAAAGCGATCAACGTAACGATCCCTTATAAACAGGACGTGATCCCTTTCCTGGATTTTGTCGATGAAGCGGCAGCTGCGATCGGTGCAGTAAATACGATCGTGAACAGAGAGGGAAAACTGTATGGATATAATACGGATTTTGCCGGGATGAAAGCGCTTGCGCAGCGGCTTGCGTTTGATATGGACGGGAAAAAGGTTCTGATCCTTGGAACCGGCGGCACGGCAAGGACCGCGACGGCTGTTGCACATGCGATGGGTGCGGCAGAGATTTTCTGTGTTTCAAGAGATCCGGAAAAAGTTGAGAACGCAAAGGGGCTTCCGCCAATCGTGTCCTATGAGGATGCGCAGACGATTCATGCGGATGCGGCCTATATCATTAACACAACCCCATGCGGTATGTACCCGAGGGTAGAGCAAATCCCAATCGACCTTTCCCGTTTTATCGATCCGGAAGGGGTCCTGGACGTGATATATAATCCGCTTCGGACCAATCTTGTGCTTGAGGCACAGGAACTGGAAATTCCGGCCGAAGGAGGTCTGTATATGCTGGCAGCACAGGCGGTTTTTGCCTGCGGTCATTTTCTGGACTGGCAGATGCGGCCGGATGATATTGATGCGGCTTTTCAGGGAGTCTGGAAGCAAAAACGGAACATTGTTCTTTGCGGGATGCCTTCCTGCGGAAAAACAACGATCGGGAGAAAACTGGCGGAAGCATTCGGAATGAAACTGATCGATACCGATGAGTGCTGTGTAAACAAAATGGGAATGGAGATCGCGGAGTATGCTGCTCTTTGCGGAGAGAGCGCATTTCGGGATGTGGAAAGCGCCGCAGTGGAAGAGGCGGCCGCTGAAAGCGGAGTGATCATTGCGACCGGAGGCGGAGCGATCCTGCGTGAGCGCAATGTCAGAGCATTAAAACGCAATGGCATTTTGATCTTTATTGACCGCCCGCTGGAATTGCTCGAGGCGACACCGGATCGTCCGTTCTCCGCGGATCCGGAAGCGCTGAAACGGCGTTTTGAGGAACGGTATGAGATTTACTGCATGACTGCGGATCTTCGTGTGGACGGAAGCGGCAGTGTGGATGAAGTAGCAGAAATAATCAGGAGATATGTATAAACAGAGATGAATATAACAATCCTGCCAAGCGAATTAAAAGGAACCGTTGAAGCGCCGCCATCAAAAAGCTTTGCGCACCGGATGATGATCTGTGCGGCTTTGGCGGATGGGACCAGTGTTTTAAAAGGCATATCGGAAAGCGAAGATATGTCGGCGACCCTGGACTGTCTTTCGGCGCTTGGTGCGGAGTATCAAAGAACCGGTGATGAGGTCACGATCCGCGGCATTCATCTTTCAGGGAAAGAAAACGAAACAGAAACTGTCTTTCCCTGCAGGGAGAGTGGAAGCACGCTTCGTTTTTTTATTCCCGTTGCACTTGCGGTTTGCGGACAAGGCTGTTTTACAGGAACAAAGCGTCTGATCGAGCGAGGCATCGGAATCTATGAAGACTTGTTTGCCGGTCAGGGAATTCAGGTGGAACGGTCTGAGGATACGATCCGGATAAAGGGACAGCTGAAAGCAGGCCGCTATCAGATAAGGGGTGATGTCAGCAGCCAGTTTGTGACCGGAATGCTCTTTGCACTGGCGATGCTGGAAGAAAGCAGCACACTGGAGGTCCTTCCTCCGGTCGAAAGCCGCTCCTATATCGATATCACGATCGAAGTTATGAAGAATTTCGGAGTTATCGTTGAAGAGCCTTCCCCAAACTGTTTTGAGATCCGGGGCGGACAGAAGTTTTGCGCCGGAAACTACAGGGTCGAAGGAGACTGGTCGAATGCGGCCTTCCTTTATGCTTTTCAGACCCTTGGGAACGATCTGACGATCACCGGCTTAAATCCGGAAAGCATCCAGGGAGACCGTATCTGTACAGAACATTTGCATGCGCTGAGTGGAAAGACAAATGGCGCTGCAGATCCGCTGTACGGACTGCACATTGATCTTTCCGACACTCCGGATCTTGGCCCTGTTCTGTTCGCGGCAGCAGCTGCGCTCAGAGGCGGAAACTTTACCGGAACAAGGAGACTCCGGATCAAAGAAAGTGACCGCGCGGCGGCAATGGCGCAGGAACTGCAGAAATTCGGAATCCAATGTCTGGTCGGAGAAAATGACGTTGTTGTTCTGCATGGAATGCTGAAAAAACCTTCTGCCCCGTTAAACGGACACAATGATCACCGGATCGTTATGGCGCTTTCTGTGCTCCTTTCTCTGACGGGAGGAGTGATCGAAGGCGCGGAAGCCGTCCGGAAGAGCTGGCCGGATTTCTTTGAAACAATGACAAGGCATGGTCTGCAGGTTGAATGGACAGAGACAACTTTGTGATCAGATAAATATCATAAATGCCCTGCTGCAAGGTGTATGTCCGGGTAACGGGGCATGTTATGTAACAATAAAGGATAGTAAAAGAGTAACAGATTATGAATATTGAGTTGAAAAGAAAACTGCCGACGGCTAAAAAGGTGCAGGAGATGTATCCGCTCCGTCCGGCCGATAAGGAAAAGAAAGCACAGAACGATGAGGAAATCCGGAAGATCTTTGCCGGGGAAGATGACAGACTTCTTCTGATCATCGGTCCGTGTTCCGCAGACCGTGATGATGCGGTTATGGAATACATCACAAGGCTGAGCAGAGTGCAGGAGGACGTAAAGGAAAAGATCCTGATCGTTCCGAGAGTCTATACCAATAAGCCAAGGACCACGGGAGAAGGATATAAGGGCATGCTCCATCAGCCGGATCCGAATAAACAGCCGGACCTTCTGAAAGGTGTGATCGCGATCCGCAAACTCCATATCCGTGTGCTTCAGGAAACCGGTTTTTCCAGTGCAGATGAAATGCTGTATCCGGAAAATTACCGCTTCTTATCGGACGTCCTCGGATATGTTGCTGTCGGGGCGCGCTCGGTGGAAAACCAGCAGCACCGGCTTGTATCCAGTGGAATCAGCGTTCCTGTCGGCATGAAAAATCCGACCAGCGGGGATCTTTCCGTTATGATGAACGCGATCCGCGCGGCAAAGAGCCCTCACCGGTTTATCTTCACGGATAAAGAAGTACAGAGCAAAGGCAACCCGCTTACACACGTGATTCTGAGAGGCGCTGTCGACCGGTACGGACAGACGATCCCGAATTATCACTACGAGGATCTGCAGCAGGTCAGTGAGTTATACGGCAAGGGAACATACGAAAATCCGGGTATCGTGGTGGACTGCAATCATTCCAATTCCGGAAAGAAATATGAGGAGCAGATCCGTATCGCGAAAGAAGTGCTTCACAGTGGAAGATATTCTGCAGAGGTCGGAAAACTGATCAAGGGTCTGATGATCGAATCCTATCTGGAAGACGGCAATCAGAAACCGGAGGGAGGCGTATACGGAAAATCCATTACCGACCCCTGCCTCGGATGGGAAAAAACCGAGCGCCTGATCAAAGATCTGGCGGATGCAAGATAAGCGTTTTCCTTCTTTTGGAAGATAAATCCATAACATGAAAATATTCCTTTTTTGCATAAGAAATTTCAGGAATGCGCTATTTTAACGCATTAAACCGACGCAAACAGTATATTTAAATTTTGCATAAGCAAAAATCGTATTGACAAGAAGTCGATTCGGCGTATAATTGGCAACAATTAAACCGTTGATGAAGAGTAAGTAAGCTTTTCCTCTTTACCGATAGAGAGCCGCGGATGGTGGAAGCGTGGTGGAAATGTAAAGCCGAATGGACTTCAGAGGGCGACCAGAAACAAGGCGAAAGCTTTGAAGTATGCGAGACGGAGTGGGAGCTTCGTAAACAATTCCGGTATGTGATGGCATACGCAGAGGGGCCGCAATGCGGCAAGTTGGGTGGCACCGCAGGTGAAAAGTATATTTCTCCTGTCCCAGCAGTAGTTTAATACTGTGGGACAGGAGTTCTTTATTTTACAGATCCTTTCCCACACAAGAGAAAGGATGGTAAGAACCATGAGTAAAGAAATCCCTTACAAGATCTATCTGGAAGAGAGTGAGATTCCTACTAGCTGGTACAACGTGCGCTCAGATATGAAAAACAAACCGGCCCCGCTGCTGAATCCGGGAACGGGCCAGCCATTAAGCCTGGAAGAGCTTTCGCCGATCTTCTGCGAGGAACTCTGCAAACAGGAGTTGGACAATGATACGGCATATTTCCCGATTCCGGAAGAGATCATCAAGTTCTACAAGATGTACCGGCCGTCTCCGCTGGTAAGGGCATACTTCCTGGAAGAAGCGCTTGGACATACGGGCGACCGAGACAGAAAAGCAAAATTGCTCGATAAACAAAAACGTGGCA
>CAZOHB010000092.1:8088-10507 GCA_964579345.1 uncultured Parasporobacterium sp. | reverse complement strand
CCGGCATTCAAGGCAGACGGAGCTGTGAAGTATATGTATCTTCCGAAACCGTTTATCTGCGGCGAGGTCACCTTTGAAGGCGAAGATGTCAAAGGCGCAAAGGTCACCGTGAAATGTGATGAGTGCGGAAAAGAATACAAGACCGAAACAGACTTCCTGGGAGACTTCGAAGTACAGGGACTTCCGACTAACAAGCCGTTTACGGTTACCATTGAAGCAGAAGGCTGCCAGACGAAGGTTCTTCAGTGCAGAACTGCAGGTTCCGTAAACTTTGGTGAGATCATACTTGAGAAATAATAAATCATTCGGCGGCCCGGCAGACAGCCGGGCCGCATAGAGGAGAGCAAAATGAAAAACGCAGTAATTGTTGAAGCCTGCAGAACCGCTGTCGGAAATATGGGCGGCGCATTAAGACCGTTAAGTGCCACGGACCTTGCAACAGCAGTTGTCAAAGGCCTGATCGAACGCAGCGGGATCGATCCGAATGAGATCGATGAAGTGATCTTAGGACAGTGCCGGCAGACTTCTGATGAACCGAACATCGCGCGTGTTGTTTCCCTGAAAGCGGGAATCGGCGAACAAGCTTCCGCCCACACCGTTATGCGTCAGTGCGCAAGCGGTATGACCGCTGTTCATAACGGAGCGATGCAGATCATGTGCGGCATTTCTGACGTGGTCGTCGCAGGCGGTACCGAGAGTATGTCGAATGCGGTGTTCTATGTACGGAATGCCCGCTGGGGCGTCGGAACGGGAACCACACAGTTTGTAGACGCTCTGACAGAGGGGCAGTTTATGTCCCAGCCGCAGGAGACCTACGGTTCCTACAACATGGGGGCAACAGCGGAAAATGTTGCGGAGCTTTTAGGGATCACAAGGGAAGAGCAGGACGCATTTGCACTTGCTTCCCAGCAGAAGGCAGTTGCTGCCATTGACGCCGGACGGTTCAAAGATGAGATCGTTCCGGTCACGGTCCCGCAGGGACGGAAGAAAGATCCGATCGTTTTTGATACGGATGAATTCCCGCGGCGCGACAGCAGCCTCGAAAAACTGGCGAAGCTGAAACCATGCTTTAACATCAAACATGATGAAGAAGGACGTCTGTTTAACGACAGTGCGCTGACAGGAACTGTTACAGCAGGAACTTCATCCGGACGTAACGACGGAGCCAGCGCTGTCCTGCTGATGAGCGAGGAAAAGGCAAAGGAACTTGGACTGAAACCGATCGCGCGTATCATCGGAATGGGATCTGCAGGAAACGATCCGCGTCTGATGGGACTCGGACCGGTTGCAGCGGTTCCGAAGGCATTGGAAAATGCAGGACTTAAGGACGATGATATCCAGCTGATCGAGCTGAACGAGGCGTTTGCCGCCCAGTCATTAGGATGCATCAAACAGCTTGGCTGGGAAGACAAGATGGATATTATCAATGTCAACGGCGGCGCGATCGCCCTTGGACATCTGGTCGGATCTTCCGGCTGCCGCATCATCGTCAGCCTTGTTCATGAGATGAAAAAGCGCGGGCTGAAATACGGTCTGGCTACGCTTTGCATCGCAGGCGGTATGGGACAGGCAACGGTTGTGGAAATGTGTGACTAACTGTTAAAAAACGTTGTATTAATAAATGCCGAAAGGAGTGTAAAAACAATGGCAAACTATTTTGATTTGACCGGAAAAACCGCAATGATCATCGGCGGTGCAGGCGGACTTGGAAAACTGATTGCAAAAGCATTTGCGGAAGCAGGTGCAAGTGTGGCAATTGCTTCCCGTACTGAGGAGAAGCTGAAAGCTGCTTGCGAAGAACTGAAAGAGCAGACCGGAAAAGAATTCAAATACTACGTATGCGACGCGACCAAAGAAGATCAGGTGGAAGCGTGCGCAGCAGCATTTGTAAAGGATTTCGGAAAGGTCGATATCCTTGTTAACTCCCAGGGTATCAACAAAAAGCATCCGGTAACGGAATTCCCGATCGATGAGTTCGAGCAGACACTGACTGCGAACGTAACATCGATCATGATGACCTGCAAGCATTTCGGCAAATATATGATGGAGAATAAATACGGAAAGATCATCAATGTAACTTCCGTACGTGGAAAGATTGCGACAAAAGGACCCGGAAATGCAGCATACTGCGCAAGCAAAGGTGCGCTTGATATGCTGACCAAGCAGCTCGCATCCGAGTTTGGCCCGTACGGCATTACCGTTAACGGATTCGGTCCGAACATTATGAAGACACCGATGATGAACAAGATCTTCGAAATGCGTGCGAATGAAGCTGGCGTTACGGTCGAAAAATATCTTGAGATGCAGGCTGCAAACCTTCCGCTCAGAAGAATGTCTGATCCGGAAGACTGCGTCGGAACCGCACTGTTCCTTGCAGCTCCTGCATCCGACTTCCTGACCGGAAACATACTGTATCCGG
>CAZOHB010000092.1:4775-8078 GCA_964579345.1 uncultured Parasporobacterium sp. | reverse complement strand
CAATGCTATACTCAATGCTTTTTTCAGAGAACTTTATATACTTAAACCGAGAAAGATTATTGCGAATATATGCGGTTAGATTCTTTGTTGGACCGGAAACATCCTGTATCCGGACGGCGGTCTGACGGCAATCGGCTAAATAAAATGAAAACGGCTCCGGCAGAAAAGTGCCGGAGCCGAACAGTAAACCAAATGATAAAAGGTGGTCAGTCCTTCGCGGTTGAAATCGGAAGCCAGACCTCGAAGAATCCGGTAAGGGCTCCGTCATCCACAACACTGCAGACGAGATTTCCCCTTGCGTTACCGACAACGGTATATCCGTTCTGAGATGCATAGTCATACAGATAGTCGATATGTTTTGGCGAAAACGCATCTTTGCCTGAACTCTTGAACACACTGTGGATGCATTCGACAGAAGGCTGGTGCTTCACAGGCTCGGTGATCGGGACGGAAAACTCATCGACGTATTCCATCTCAAGGGAAAAGCCCCAGGCATAGTGATGCGCATGTTCGTCACCCGGATCAGAGAGCATCTCGAAATAGCGCTGCAGGAACGGCATATAAAGCAGCCACTGTTTTGAGAGTTTCTGCATCTCGCTGCTGTTGTCATAGTCCGTATCATAACGGTTCAGATAACAGACGACTTCCGGGCAGCGTTCCAGATTGATCTTTCCCATGGCGTCTTTTACGCGGTTGACCTGATCCAGGTGCTGGTTGATCCTGCGAAGAAGAAGCTCCTGGTGGTGGATCACATCTTTCAGCTCGTTTTGCTTTTCTTCAAGAATAGCAACCAGATCTCCGTGGTAACAGTCAGAGACCATATAAGCGATCTGAGGAATGCCGAAACCGAAACTCTTGTACCAGAGACAGTCAATGAGATAATTGATGTCCCATGCATCATAGTAGCGATAGTCATTTAACTTGTCTTTTGTAGGAGTTACAACGCCCTTCTTCTCATAGTAACGCAGAAGATCGGTCGAAATTCCGAGGATATGCGCCACATCACCGATTTTGTACTGCATGAGTGACCTCCCATAAATTGATAATTACCCGTTCCGCTTTAGATTATACGTCATCGGAAGGGGATTGTAAAAGAAGAAACCATTAATATCTTTTTTTAGAAAGTGAGGAAAAAGCTATGGCATACATGCCCCTTGACAAAAGTAAATTATATCTGGAAACCGAAAAAATGACCAAAATCTGGGATCTTTCCCAGCCTTGGGGATGGGATACGCCGCTCTGGCCGTTCCCGGGTGCAAGATCTGACCTGAACTTCCCGCGTGGACAGTATCTGGAGCGCTTCCATAAACGTACCTGTACATATACCGGTACACTTCATGCAGCAACCCACTGCGATGCTCCGAACCACACCCTTCATGAGGAAGAAGTAGACCGCGAGCGTTATGGTTATACGCTTGCTGAAATGAGACTCGAGCATGCGATCGGCACAGGTGTTATCGTTGACCTGACCTGGATGTATGATGAGTTTGAAGAAGCTTTTAATAAAGCAGGCGGCGATCCGGCCAAGATGGGCGAATTTGCAGAAACTCCGGATAAGAAGGGTGCGATCTGGCACATCATCACTCCGGAAGATGTTCAGAGAGGTCTTGATAAAGATGGTCTTGAGATCCGTCCGAATGACTTTGTTGTTCTGAACACAGGATTCCATCGTTTCTGGAGAAAGAACAACGATAAATACTTTAACTATTATCCGGGAAATGGTCCGGAACTTGCTTATTGGCTGCTTTATGAGAAGAAGATCAAAGCAATCGCAGGAACCTATGGCGCATCCGATTCACCGGTATGGCACTGCCCGGTCAAAGAGCAGATGCCGTGGCTTGCAACCAACTACAAACTTGCAACCGGACGTGATATCGATGTGGATTATCCGGACTATGAGCCTTGCCACCGCCTGTTCGGTCAGCATGGTCTGATGGCAATCGAGAATGCCGGCGGCGATATCGATCAGGTTACCGGAAAACGTATGATCCTCTGCGCATTCCCGTTCCGCTGCGAAGCAGCTGACGGCGGTATGGTACGTCTTGTAGCATGGGAAGAGGGATCCTTCTAGAAAAGAGGCAGAAAACAGAATGAAACAATTATCAGATATTAAAAAAATCGCAGTGCTCGGCGCCGGAACCATGGGGCCGGGCATTGCCCAGACATACGCGATGGGCGGATACGAAGTTGCGATGTGGACAAGAAGTGAGGCAACGCGCGAGAAAGCGATCACCGCACTGAAAACACAGCTTGAGACGTTTGCGGAAGAAGGCGAGATCGCTGCTGCGGATATTGATACGATCTTTGGACGCATCAAATTTGCGATGACTGTGGAAGAAGCCGTGAAAGACGCGGACTTTATCCAGGAGACGATCGTAGAAAACCGCGATGCAAAGACGGATCTTTACAAACAGCTTGCAGACTGTGTATCCCCGGATGCGATCATCGCTTCCAATACATCTGCGATGAATATTTTCGAGATCGTTCCGGAAAAACTGCTGCCCCAGCAGATCATCTGCCACTGGTATGCACCTCCGCATATGATCCCGTTAGTAGAGGTCGTAAAGAGCGAGCAGGCACCGGCGGAATATGCGCAGATCGCGCTGGATCTTTTGAAAAAATGCGGAAAGACCGCAGTCCTGATGAAAAAGTTCATCCGCGGCTATATCGTAAACCGTCTGCAGCAGTGCCTGAACAGAGAAGTCTTTTATCTTCTGGATAACGGATACTGTGATGCGGAAGCGATCGACCTTGCGGCAAAGGCAAGCTTTATCCCGAGAGCCTGCGTTCTGGGCCTTTGCAAGAGAGCAGACTTCGGCGGTCTGGATATGACGGCAAACAACTATAAGAATAAGTCTTATACGATGCCGGAAAATGGAGATGAAATGCCGGAGACATTAAAGGAACTGGTGGAAGCAGGCAATCTTGGTATCAAGACAGGAAAAGGTTTTTATGACTATTCCGATACGGATATTGAAGCACTGAAAGAAAAACGAGACAAACAGTTATTCGAAGTGTTCCGTCTGGAAAAGAAATTCCTGGATGATCCGGTATAAGAGATCCAGAAGGAAAGGAAGAAAGAAACATGGCAAAAACAAATAAAGTAATGATCCAGGTCTGCCTTTGTGGTGCAGGAACCAAAAAAGCACAGGCACCGACGGTTCCGTATACAGCGGAAGAACTTGCAGACCAGATCGTAGAATGCGCGAAAGCAGGCGCTTCCATCGCACATATCCATGTCCGTGAAGACAAGGAAGTCGATGGAGTAATGCAGATCGGCTACAAATCCATGAACCTGCAGAA
>CAZOHB010000092.1:0-4749 GCA_964579345.1 uncultured Parasporobacterium sp. | reverse complement strand
GTGGAAGTGACACGTGAAAAATGCAAAGAGGCAGGTGTGGATATTATCATCAACCTGACGACATCCGGAGGAGAGTATGAAGATTTCAAACGTCTTCAGCACCTGGGCGTTCTGCGTCCGGAAATGTGCTCCTTTGACCCGAATACGATCAACTGGGCAAACAGCTACATTTTCGAGAACAGCCCGCGCTTCTTAAATCTCCTGAGCCAGGAAGTTGTGAAGTACGATATCAAACCGGAGTTTGAAGTATTTGATACCGGACACATCAACAGCGTTATGTACTATGTGAATAAATGGAGCATTCCGAAACCTCCGCACATCCAGTTCATCATGGGTGTCGGCGGATCCATGCCGGGCACAGCAGAGAACCTGGCATTCCTGGTAGAAAAACTGCCGGAAGGTTCCACCTGGTCAGTATCCGGCATCGGAAAAGCACATATGCCGATGATGCTTGCAGGTCTTGCGCTTGGATGCGACGGCCTCAGAGTCGGACTGGAGGATAACGTCCTCTTCGGCAAAAATCCGGACGGAAGCAAGGATATTGCAACCAACCTGCGTCTTGTTCAGCGCGCAGCAGATCTTTGCCGTCTTGCAGGCCGCGAGATCGCAACCGCGCAGGACGCCAGAGAGATCTTAGGTATTACAAGAAATTGCCTGCGGGATGAAAAGACGTATCCTGCAACTGTTTTTGAAAACTAAGAATCACAAAAAAAGTATTAGCAGATCAGCTTTCCTATCTGCAGCCTGCGCCAGCGGTTGATTGGTCCCGTGCGCGTCTTAGCGCCAGCGGGGCCAATCAGAGCTGGGACATAGCTGGCTGCAGAGCTGATCTGCAGATGAATTTTTTTACAATCGTTTCAATTAACGTACAGAGGTATTGCAGATGATTCGTTCTATGGAAGAATTAACGCAAGCAGCTAAGAGTACACCTGCTCTTAAGATGGCGGTGGCATGTGCAGCGGATGCACCTGTGCTCGAAGCTGTAAAGCTTGCATATGAGAATAAGATCATTACCCCGGTCCTGATCGGGGATAAACAGAATATAAAAGAAGAAGCCGCAAAAGCCGGTGTAGATGTGGATGCCTGGGAAATCATTGATATTGCAGATAAGCAGGCAGCCTGTGAAGAGGCGGCGCGTCTTGCAGGAGAGGGAAAGATCCAACTGATCATGAAAGGCATGGTCGATACTTCCGTCATCATGAAAGCGGTGCTGAAAAAAGAGTTTGGCCTCCGGAAAGAAGGTGCGCTCAGCCATATCGGAGCCTTGGAAGTCGCAGGATTCGATCGTCTGTTCTATATTACCGACTCCGCGCTCAATATCGCACCTGATTTTGATACCAAGGTCGCAATCGTAAAGAACGCTGTCGAAGTCGCGCATGCACTCGGTAATGAGGAGCCAAAAGTGGCGGCACTTTGTGCGGTCGAGAAGATCAATGAGAAGATGCCGTGCACGCTCGATGCGGCAAAGCTTGCGGAAATGAATAAAGCCGGAGAGATCACAGGCTGTGTGATCGGAGGCCCGTTCGCACTCGATAACGCAGTTTCTGCGGAAGCCGCTGCACATAAGGGCGTTTCCGATCCGGTTGCAGGCAAAGCAGATGTTCTGATGGTTCCGGATATTGAAGCGGGAAATCTCCTGATCAAATCCATGGAGTATTTCGGACACGCGAAAAAGGCAGGCGTCATCATGGGCGCAAAGATCCCGGTTGCCCTGACCTCCAGAGCGACAGCACCGGAATCAAAAATGTATACGATCGCGATCGCGAAGATTATAGCGAACAGCACAGGAGGTACAAATGCCTAAACAGATCATAGTTATCAATCCCGGTTCGACATCCACAAAAACAGCGCTGTTTCAGGATTCGGAGAAGGTATTTTCTATCAACGTCGAGCATGACGCAGTAAAACTGCTGGAGTTTCCGGAAATCGTGGATCAGCTGGATTTCAGAAAAGAAGCAATCCTGAAAATGCTGGAAGATGAAAAAGTTGATTTAAGGAAGACGGATGCCTTTGCCGGAAGATGCACAGGACTCCTTCCAATGCCGGGCGGCGTTTATGAAGTCAACGATCTGATGTATCAGCATGGCAGCATCGGCATCGGAAGCAAACATCCGGGCAATTTAGGTCCGATGATCGCGATGGACTTTAGTAAAGAATTCGGAGGACGGGCATTCTGTGTCAATCCGAGTTCCGTGGATGAGTTTATTCCGGAAGCCAGAGTAACCGGGCTTCAGGAAATGTTCCGCACGAGCAGAGGTCATCCGCTGAATCAGAAAGAAGTTGCGATGCGCTATGCAAAAGACAACGGAAAAGCGTATTCGGATGTGAATGTGATCGTTGTTCATATGGGCGGCGGAATTTCCGTTGGTGCGCATCAGAAAGGAAAGATCATAGATAATGTCGACTCCACGAGAGGCGAAGGCCGCATGGCACCGACAAGAACCGGAACACTTCCGGCAGCAAATCTGATCGAGCTATGCTTTTCCGGAAAATATACGGAAAAGGAACTGCTGAACAAGGTTATGAAAAACGGAGGATGGATCGACCACCTCGGAACTGCAGACGGTATTGAAGTGGAAAAACGCGTCGAGCAGGGTGACAAATATGCGGAGCTCATCTTTAACGCGACGATCTATCAGCTTGCGAAAGATGTTGCAGCGATGGCAGCAGTTATGGATGGAAAGGTCGATGCGATCCTTCTGACCGGAGGGCTGGCGCATTCCAAACTGCTGGCAGAGCGTCTTGAGAAAAAGACGGCTTTCATTGCGCCGACTGTCATTTATGCAGGCGAGTTTGAAATGGAAGGACTTGCAGCCGGAGCGCTTCGCGTGCTGAACGGACTCGAAGAGCCGAAGTTCTACACCGGTGAGCCGGTCTTTAAGGGTTTTGAGGAATTGTTTCAGGAGTAATTTTACATGTCAGTCTGGCTTATTATAGGAATTGTTATTACGTTTCTGGCGATCGTGATCGTCAGTCTCGTATCAGGAAGAAAAGTAAAGAGCGGAGCAGACTTTGATTCTGCCGGGGGAAAGGCAGGAGCGGGAATCGTGACCGGCGCGATTCTGGGAACACTGGTCGGCGGTTCTTCGACTGTCGGAACGGCACAGCTTGCCTATGATTTTGGCATGAGTGCCTGGTGGTTCACCCTTGGCGGCGGGATTGCCTGTCTGTTGCTGGCTATCTTTTTCGTAAAGCCGCTCCGTCATTCGAAATCAACAACTCTGGTAGGCATCATCGCGGATGAATATGGTGAAAAAGCAGGTATGGCCGCGTCGATCCTTTCGTCGATTGGCACATTTATCAATATCCTTTCACAGCTGATTGCAGCAACGGCAATCATTGAAATCATTTTTCCGAATATCAGCCTGATCGTATCCATGGCAATCGCGGTTGCTTTAATGATCATTTACGTCATCTTTGGCGGTATGCTGAGCGTCGGAAGTGTCGGCGTGGTCAAACTGATCCTTTTATTTGTCGCAGTGATCGCGGGAGCAGGTTTCGTTCTTTATCATTGTAACGGAATCTCCCTGCTTTGGAATTCCCTGGATCATGGCACCTATTTCAATTTATTTGCAAGGGGTGTCGGAAAAGACGCCGGCGCGGGCCTTTCCCTGATCCTTGGTGTGTTCTCGACACAGAGCTACGCGCAGGCGATCCTGATGGGAAAAACAGACCGGGCCGCACAGAGAGGTGCTGTTCTCAGCGCGGTTCTGATCCCGCTGATCGGAATCGGAGGGATCTTGATCGGACAGTATATGCGTGTAACGGAGCCGGCGCTTGAATCTGCAAAGATGGCGTTTCCGATGTTCATTACCGAGCATATGCCTCCGATCTTAGCGGGCATTATTCTGGCAACACTGATCATCACTGTTGTCGGAACCGGATCAGGACTTTCTCTTGGTATCTGCACGGTCATTAACCGTGATATCGTAAAGAAGCGGACCCATCGGTTTGATGATCCGAAGAAAAACCTTGTGTTTTCGAGAATTCTGATCGCAGGAATCCTGGTCATTGCCGGAGTGTTCTGTATCCTGCCGATTGGTGATGTGATCCTGAATTTCGCATTTATGTCCATGGGACTGCGGGGAGCCGTGATCTTCGCTCCGCTTTGCTGCGCTTTGTGGCTTAAGAAAAAGGTGAACGCAAACTGGATCCTGGTTTCGATCATCGTCAGCCCGATCATTGTCCTTGTATTCGGACTCCTTAAGGTTCTGCCGTTTGATGCCCTGTTCCTCGGAGTTCTCTTTGCGATCGCGGCATGCCTGATAGGCTTCTTTACCGCGCGAAAGAAGGCATAAAAACAAAAGATCATTGCACGGCTGTTACGATTGTGACAGCCGTTTTTTTGTTGTAAAATAATAAAGCATGAATTCAAAAACAATCGATTTCGCTGACCTGTTACATGGAGGAATAAATTTTGAAAAACGTATTAAAGAAAATCTCGGTTGGATTTGCAGCTGCAGCAGTCATGATCCTTATGCTTGCTGTCATAGCTTTTGCTGATGAAAGCCTGTACTATAACGGCGATGATGCCGGCGTTGTGGAAGGCAGTATTTCCTGGGAATTCGTGGGCTCCACTTCCGGCGGCACCCTGACGATTACGGGTACCGGAAAGATGAAAGACTTTGGAAGTTTGGGAGTACCTGGAGTTCAGCCCTGGGGCTGGGGGAAAATAGGAATAAAGCTTCCGATCACCCAGGTTGTGATAGGAGAAGGAATTACTTATATCGGCAGGAATGCGCTTGCCGG
>CAZOHB010000091.1:0-10541 GCA_964579345.1 uncultured Parasporobacterium sp. | reverse complement strand
AAGCTGACAAGGATCAGACCGATCCAGTCGATCGCTGTGATCCCGGTTTTGACTCCGGCTGCTATATCACTGACCCAGCCGGTATAAACACCGATCTGTCCGACAAATCCGCAGGTTCCCATTCCGCTGGAGACCGGTGCTCCGTTCATCTGGAGTTTGAACAGGCAGGTAGCGATCGGTCCGTTCACAACAGATGCGGCAATCGCCGGAATCCAGATCCGCGGATTCTTTACGATATTTCCCATCTGGAGCATACTTGTGCCGATTCCCTGTGCAACAAGTCCGCCCCACTTATTTTCGCGAAAGCTTGCGATTGCAAAGCCGACCATATTCGCACAGCATCCGGCAAGAGCAGCTCCTCCTGCCAGGCCCGTCAGACCTAATGCGGCGCAGATTGCAGCGCTGCTGATCGGGAGTGTCAGTGCGATACCGACGATTACCGATACGAGAATTCCCATCAGGAACGGCTGAAGCTCTGTCGCCCACATGATCGCATTGCCGACTGCGGACGCCGCTTTGCCGATATAAGGCGCGGCAAATACACTCAGCAGACCGCCGGAAAGGATCGAGACCAGAGGGGTTACGATAATATCGATCGGCGTTGTTTTTGAAACCAGTTTTCCAAGTTCACAGGCGATGATCGCAATAAAGAAGACCGCAAGAGGCCCTCCTGCTCCACCGCACTCAGAGGCCGCCCAGCCGACAGCCGCCATGGAGAAAAGAACCAGTGGAGGCGCATTCAGCGCGCGGCCGATTGCGATTGCCATCGCCGGACCCATAACCGCGCTTGCGTATCCGCCGATCGTTACCAGCAATTCAACTCCGGCCTGCTCTCCGATCGTTTTTATGATCGTTCCGATCAACAGAGACGCAAAAAGTCCCTGCGCCATCGCTCCAAGAGCGTCTATAAAGTACCGTTTCGGTGAGAACACGATGTCCTGTTTCTTTAAAAATTTCCCGAACTTTGTTTCTGAGAATTTAGACATTTCAATTTTCCCCTTTATCTGCAGATTTTTTCACTTTCTGCCTGTTTTTCTTTTCCTGTTTTGTCATCGTGTCACATATGTTTTGTCGCTATGACACATATTTTATGTCGTTATGTCATTTATGTCAATATAATATTCAATATTTTTATACTTATTTTGACATTATGGCATAGATTTTATGTCATTTTGTCATATTTTTCATGTCATTCTGTCAAAAAACCGCAAAACATAGAAAAAGCCGCTGTGGATCGATCGTTCCACAGCGGCTTCATATTCGCTATTCAATGCTATTTTATCAGATCTTTGATGACCTCCGAAGCGAGGATCAGACCGGCTGTCGCCGGGCAGAAACTATTGGAGGCAGGAGGTGTGCTTTTTCCAATCGGTTCTTCCGTTGAAAAGACAACTTTCAGATGCTCAATTCCTCTTTTCCGGCATTCTCTTCGCATGACTTTCGCCAGCGGGCATACAGAAGTCTGATAAAGGTCCGCAACGCGAAAAGCGGTCGGATCCATCTTATTTCCCGTCCCCATGCAGGAGATGACCGGAGTCCCCTCTTTTACTGCTTTCTCTATGATCGTAAGTTTTCCCGTCACAGTATCGATGGCATCCACAACATGATCATATTCCGAGAAATCAAATTGATCCGCCGTTTCAGGCAGGAAGAATGTTTGATATGTCCTGACCTTGCAATCCGGATTGATGGACCGGACCCGCTCTGCTGCCACATCGGCCTTGGCTTTTCCGATCGTTTCATGATTTGCCAGGATCTGCCGGTTCAGATTGCTCTCGCTGACCACGTCCTTATCGATCAGATCCAATGCGCCGACGCCTGCCCTTGCCAGCGCTTCCATGCAGTGTCCTCCGACACCGCCAAGGCCAAAGACCGCCACGCGGGCGCGAAACAGCTTTTCCATCGCTTCTGTCCCCAAAAGCATTTCCGTTCGTTGAAATTGTTCTTTCACAGAATCATCGCTCCATTCCGTTTATTTGTATTATTGTAACACATAATAATTCCGTTGTATTGTCTGCATCTTCCTGCTGGAATCATTGCTTCGGATCTGTGAAGCATCCCATAGGGTGTTGAGCAAAAAAAGGGGGGCTGTCGCACTAAAGTGCGGCAGCCCCTCCGTTCATCAGAATTGATTTTATCAAATCAGATTATTTGATAGTTGTGTACATGAAGTATTTGTATCCCAGAGGAATGGAGAAGAATCCTTCTACGGAGTCACTCAGCATATACAGGTCTGTGTAGTAATACAGCGGGCAGATAGCGCCTGTCTGCATGATCAGGTCTTCTGCTACGTGCATCAGCTGGTTACGAACTTCAAGGTTGGATTCGCTCTTGATCCAGGAAACCAGCGGATCAAAGGTCTCAGCCCAGGTTCCTTTTGTAACGCTCTTGTCAGCATAGCCTTCGATTCCGGAAAGATCCATAGCATAGATTGCCTGATCTTTATGTCCTTCACGGCCGAACTGAACGTCGTTGTTACCGGATCCTGTTGTCCACATATCGATGAAGGAAATAGCATCGTTGTAATCAGCAACCCAGCCGTTACGAGCGATAGAATAGTTACCAGCTTTACGGGTATCAAGGAAGGTTGCCCATTCCTGGTTCTCAAGGTTCATTGTGATACCAACACCTGCAAGTGCAGACTGCAGATACTCAGCGATTGCTTTATGAGCATCAGAAGTATTGTACAGGTATGTCAGTGTCGGGAAGTCAGTAACTTTGCCGTCAACAACGGTGTAGTATTTTCCAAGAACTTCCATAGCTTTATCATAGTTGGACTGAAGGCTTGCTTCATCAACAGCATAGTATCCGTCGATTCCGTCAACATGACCAGCGTTCTTGTAGAATTCTTCACCGCTCGGCTCTGTGATACCCATTGCTACGAAGGAGGAAGCAGGAACCTGTCCACCCTGAGCAATATCGTTTACGATGTAGTTACGGTCAAAGAGAAGGCCGATTGCGCTACGAACTTCTGCCTGCTGCTCTTCTGTTAAAGTCTTTCCAGCCGGGGAAAGGTCTTCGTTGATGTTCCAGCATACATAGTAGGTACCGATCTGTCCATCGATATGGAACTCTGTCGGATACTCAGATTTCAGTGTAGCGATCTCGTTTGTAGGTACATCATCAATTAACAGCCAGTCGCCGTTCTTGAAGTTGGAAAGCATGTTGTTTGCATCATCACTCAGATAGAACTCAATCTTCGGCATCGTAACTTCTGCTGCGTCCGGATGATTCTCGTTCTTAACGATCGTGATCTTGGAGTTGTGCTCCCAGGACTCAAGTGTATACATACCATTCGTTACATAGGTAGACGGATCTGTTGCCCAGGAACCGTCGTTGTCAACAACGTCTTCTCTTACCGGGAAGTAGATCGGGAATGCAAGAAGCTCATTCCAGAACGGATAATTACCAGTTGTAGTAACAACTAATGTCTTGTCATCCGTAGCTTTAACATTCAGCGGGGAATCTGCAACAGATGTCAGATCCTCTGTGAATCCGTCGATGTACTCGAACATGTAGTAGTAGTCTGCTGCAAGTTCTACAGAAGTTGCACGTTTCCATGCAAATTCGAAATCGTTTGCAGTTACAGGCTGTCCGTCAGACCATTTAGCATCACGGATCTTATACGTATAAGTAAAGGTTCCGTCGCCATTGTCAACCGGCTCAACCAGTTCTTCTGCCATATCAGGTACGATTTCAAACTGATCTCCGTTCTTGGACCATTTAGCAAGTCCGGAGAAAAGATGAACCAGCATTGTAGCGCCGTCAACTGCGGAGTTCAGTGCCGGGTCGATCGTCTGCGGCTCAGAAGCGATACAAACAGCAAGGCTGTCTTTGGATGCCGGAGCCGGTGCTGCGCCGGAGCCGCTGCCTGCAGGTGCAGGAGTATTGCTGCCGCCGCAAGCTGCAAGTCCTAAGACCATGATTGCAGCAAGAATGAGTGCAAGTACTTTTTTATTTTCATTTGCCTGATGGCAAATTGAAATCTTTAATAAATCGGTTATCGGTTACGCGCTGCCTTAGTTAATCTCAGCAACTCTGTGGCAGGCTACAAAATGTCCGCCGCCAACATCTTTAAATTCCGGCATACTTTCCGCACATGCTGCCGTCGCATATCTGCATCTTGTACGGAACGGGCATCCGCTCGGCGCATTCAGCGGACTCGGGATATCTCCTTCCAGTACGATACGTTTATTTGCTCTTGCAACCTTCGGATCCGGTACCGGAACTGCCGAAAGCAGAGACTGACTGTACGGATGCAGCGGATGGTTATAGATTTCTTCCGCGTCTCCCATCTCCACCATTCGTCCCAGATACATAACCGCGATCCTGTCCGAAATATGACGTACGACAAGAAGGTCATGTGCGATAAAAAGATAGGTCAGTCCGAGTCTGTCCTGCAGTTCATCAAACATATTGATGACCTGTGCCTGAATCGAAACATCCAGCGCCGAAACCGGCTCATCACAAACGATGAACTCCGGATTGACTGCCAGAGATCTTGCAATACCGATACGCTGTCTCTGACCGCCGGAAAACTCATGCGCATAACGCGTTGCATGTTCAGAGTTCAAGCCAACGTAATCCATCAGCTCCAGAACGCGTTCTTTCCGCTCTTCTTTTGTCTTATACAGTTTATGTATATCCAATGGTTCCGCGATAATATCGGTAACTGTCATACGCGGATTCAGCGAGGAATACGGATCCTGGAATACCATCGTCGCTTTTTTCCGGAATTCCTTCAGGGAAGCCCTGGACTTGATCTCGACACCGTCATAAAAGATCTTTCCGTCCGTCGGCTCATAAAGGCGAAGGATCGTCCGTCCTACCGTTGTTTTTCCGCAGCCGGACTCTCCGACCAGTCCGAGCGTCTCGCCTTTTTTGATCTCAAACGATACGTCATCAACAGCTTTCAACGGCCGTGATTTAAACATACCGACATTGATATTAAAATATTCTTTCAGGTGCTCGACCTTTACTAATGTTTTTTTCTCGTCAGCCATTGATAAGCACCTCCCTCTGCGCTTCCGGAAGATCTTCCAGCTGGATCAGTCCCTGCTCCAGTCCTTCCTTGATCCACATCCAGCAAGAGGATGCATGATCCTCATTGACTCCGATTCTGCACGGCGCATGTTTGATGCATACTTTCAGCGCATTTTCACAGCGCGGCGCAAACGGGCAGCCCTTCGGCATATTCAGAAGGTCGATCGGAGTTCCTTCGATCGGTTTCAGTTTCTGACCCGCGGTATCCGCAGTCGGAATCGAATGCATCAGACCTTTGGTGTATTCATGTTTCGGATTATAGAAAATCTCATCCGCTGTACCCTGCTCGCAGATGCCTCCGGCATACATAACGATGACTTCATCGCAAAGCTGAGCAACAACACCAAGGTCATGGGTGATCATGATGATCGCCATTCCAAGCTCTTCCTGAAGAGACTTCATCAGCTCCTGAATCTGTGCCTGAATCGTAACGTCAAGCGCCGTTGTCGGCTCATCAGCAATCAGAATATCCGGTTCGCAGGCAAGAGCCATCGCAATCATCGCACGCTGACGCATACCGCCGGAAAGTTCAAACGGATACTGTTTGACACGCTTTTCCGGTTCATTTACATTGCACAGACGCAGCATTTCGATTGCTCTTTCCTTCGCCTCCGCTTTATTTCTATTTGTATGAAGAAGGATCGCTTCTTCGAGCTGATGACCAACGGTATAAGTCGGGTTCATGGATGTCATCGGATCCTGGAAGATAATGGAGATCTTGTTTCCACGGATCTCTTTCATCTTTTTCTCGGATGCACCAACGAGTTCCTCGCCGTCAAATTTAACCGAGCCTCCGACGATCTTTCCGGTCGGAGCGAGGATCTGCATGATCGAATATGCGGTTACGGATTTTCCGGAACCGGATTCTCCGACGATTCCCAGTACTTTTCCTCTGTCCAGACTGAACGAAATATCATTTACAGCCTTAACCTCCCCGGCATCTGTAAAGAAGGAGGTTCTTAAATTTTTAACATCTAATAAATGTTCCATTTTTAACCTCCTAGTTATTTAATTTCGGGTCGAATGCGTCTCTCAGACCGTCTCCGAAAAGGTTAAGAGAAAGAACGATCAGTGAGATTACGATTGCCGGGATAACAAGACGATATCCATAACTGCTGATTCCATTCAAAGCATCCGATGTCAGTGAACCAAGAGAAGGCATCGGGGCATTAACACCCAGTCCCAGGAAGGAAAGGTAGCTTTCCGTAAAGATTGCGCTCGGGATCTGCAGTGCCGTATAGACGACCATGATGCCGATACAGTTCGGGAACAGGTGCTTCATGATAATCCATTTGCCCTTTGCACCGGCGGTTCTCGATGCCAGCACATACTCCTGCTCTTTCAGCGCCAGGATCTGGCCTCGGATCTGACGGGCCATGCTGACCCAGTATAAGATACCAAATATAATAAACAGGGAGATCATATTACTTCCCAGTTTTTCAAACGCAGTACCTTCCAATGCCTTGCTTAAAGGCTCTCTTATAACTGCAGCCAGAAGAATGATCATCAGCATATCGGGGAGCGAATAGAACACATCAACGATTCGCATGATGATCATATCCACCTTCCCGCCGAAGTATCCTGAGACCGAGCCTATGACAAAGCCTATGATCAAAACGATGATACTTGCAAAGAAACCGACTGCAAGAGAGATTCTTGTACCGTAGACAATACGGATGAAATAATCTCTTCCGGCGGAATCTGTTCCGAAGATATGCGGGAAGACTTTCTCGCCGGCATCGATCTGAGCCTGCTCTGTCTTTCCGTATTCAAACGGACGAAGGTTTGCGTAGCTGTTGTCAACCGGTTTTCCCGGCTGGTTTCCAAGCTGGTTTTCATAAGCATACGGCCAGAACATCGGGATAAAGATTGCCGCAAGAGCGATGATTACGATCACGATCATACTGATCGTCGCAACTTTATTTTTCAGAAGACGTCTTACGCCATCCTTAAAGAAGGTCGTGGAAGGACGCATCTGAACCATATAAGCCTTATCCTCAGCACTTGCAGGGAGGAAGTTGTCCATGTTGACCTGGAGGTTAAACGGAGTTTTGTTTTCAAACATTTTCATCTTCTTCACCTCCTTAGCTGAAGTCGATCCGCGGATCGACGACTTTATACAGAATATCACTGATCAGGGTCATTACAACGATCAGGACAGAAAGAACGATCGTCGTACCCATGACCATCGGATAATCACGGTTGATAATGCTGGAAACAAACGCACGGCCGATACCCGGTACCGAGAAGATCTGCTCTACAACAAGAGATCCGGTAACGATATAGGCAAGCATCGGTCCGAAATAAGTAATGTCCGGGATCAGCGCATTCTTCAGCGCATGTCCGAAAATGATCTTTGTGCCGGAGACACCTTTTGCTCTTGCGGTTCGGATATAATCCTGTCCCAGTACATCAAGCATAGAGGACCTTGTCAGACGAACGAAGTTCGCCATTGGAGAAAGACCCAGGGTAATGATCGGAAGGACCAGACCGGCTGCTGTAGTTCCGTTCGCAGGAACGACATGCAGACTCACCGCAAAGATCAGCAGCAGAAGAGATCCGACAATATATCCCGGCATGGAAATAAAGGCTGTTGAAATGACCATGATGATTCGGTCGAGCACCGTGTTTCTTTTCAGCGCTGCAACAGCGCCAAGCACAACTCCGACGATCGCACCCCAGACGGCGGCGATAATGCCAAGTTTGACAGAAGTCCGAAGACCGTCTCCGATAATACCAAGGACTGTACGTCCTTTCTGTTTGATAGAAGGACCGAAATCGAACTTCGTAACGATATCCTTCATATAGGTTCCATACTGTTCCAGTAATGGTTTGTCCAGACCGTATTTAGCTTCCATTGCAGCCTGAACGGATGGGCTTGCCGCTTTCTCACTCGTAAACGGACCGCCCGGCACAAAATGCATTACAAAAAAGGTTACCGTCATAACGACCCAGATCGTTACGAGAGCAAGAATAACCCTCTTTATAATGTATGCAACTGTTTTTGAATCCATTTAATTGTTCTACCCTTTTCTTTTTATTGTAAGTCGTTGATGCCATGCTACTGCAAATCGTTGTTGTTCTATCTCTTTACAGCATCAAAGCGTCCAGCAAATAGTTTACATATTATAAATCCCTGCAGGATTTTTTTCAATTGAGGTTTATTCATATTAAAGGTGTATATTTTCCGATTAAAGCAACTGTCCGGTGCAGCGAGGATAGATCTCAACGTCACGGATATTGTTCATTCCCGTCACATACATGATCAGGCGCTCGAAACCGAGTCCGTATCCGGCATGCTTTGCGGTACCGAAACGGCGAAGATCCAGATACCACTGATAATCAGACTCGTTCAGTCCCAGTTCACGGATTCTTGCAAGCAGGACATCCTCCCGCTCTTCTCTCTGGCTGCCGCCGCAGAGTTCTCCGACTCCCGGAACCAGCATATCTGCTGCCGCAACGGTCTTTCCGTCCTCATTGACACGCATATAGAAAGATTTGATCTCCTTCGGGTAATCGGTTACAAAGACAGGCTTTTTATAGATCTGTTCCGTAAGGAAACGCTCATGTTCCGTCTGCAGATCACTGCCCCACTCGACCGGATACTGGAAGGAATCATTATGCGGCTTCAGAATCTCGATTGCTTCTGTATAGCTGACTCTTGCAAATTCCGCATCTTTCACAGCGGTAAGACGCTCGATCAGGCCTTTGTCAATAAACTGGTTGAAGAACTGCAGTTCATCCGGGCAGGTTTTTAACAGATGTTCGATCACATATTTGATCATCGCTTCAGAGACATCCATTTCGCCTTCCAGATCGCAGAACGCGATTTCCGGCTCTACCATCCAGAACTCTGCCGCATGACGTGCGGTGTTGGATTTTTCTGCACGGAAAGTCGGTCCGAACGTGTAGATCTTACCAAACGCAAGCGCAAGACTTTCGCCTTCAAGCTGGCCGGAGACCGTCAGGTTGGTCTCCTGTCCGAAAAAGTCTTTGGAATAGTCCACATTTCCGTTTTCATCCAGGGGCGGATCTTTCGGATCCAGCGTGGTTACACGGAACATTTCGCCGGCACCTTCGCAGTCGCTGCCTGTGATCAGCGGTGTATGAACATACACAAAGCCGTTCTCATGGAAAAAGCTGTGAAGCGCATAAGCTGCCTCACTGCGTACTTTAAATACGGCATGATAGGTATTGGTGCGTGCTCTTAAATGCGGGATCGTACGCAGGAATTCCAGACCGTGGCGTTTTTTCTGCAGCGGATAATCCGGTGCGGAAATGCCTTCGATCTCGATCACATCCGCGTTGATCTCAAACGGCTGCTTTGCCTGCGGAGTCAGTACGACCTTTCCGGTAACGGTAACCGCGCTTCCGACAGGAAGATTTGCATAGGTTTTAAAATCCTCAAACTTTGACGCTTCCACGATCACCTGCAGATTCTTAAAGCAGGTACCGTCGTTGAGCTCCAGAAAGCCTACTGTTTTTGATTCTCTTGATGTTTTGACCCATCCGGAGACGCAGATCTCAGCACCGTCTTCCGGAACGGATTTGAACAGTTTTTCGATATCGATTCGTTTCATTGTCCGATCCCTTCCAATCTGTTTCCAAGAAACAGTTTTCTTAAAGTAATTAATTAATCAAAAGTATTTTTAAATATACCATTTTTACCTGTTTACGTCAAAACTATTTTCTTCTTCTAATCCATATCCTGATACGATATAATCAGATATAGATGAAAGGAGGCGCTTCCATGTTTTACTTTTTTCTTGTTTTAGCAGTTGTATTTGCAGTCATATTTACAATTCGGCGGGGAAAGAAAACAGATACGGTTTCTCTCCTGCTGAAAGTGATCGCAAGCTTTTGCTTCATTCTTTTAGGCGTATCGGGTTTCCTGCTCGGGAAAACGTACTCTATGTCTTTGACACTTCTGGTGATCATCGGTCTTGTCTGCGGACTGATCGGAGATATTTATCTGGACATGAAATTTGTATACGCACAGGACGATACGATCCATACGTTTACAGGATTCGGTGCTTTTATGCTCGGGCATATCTTCTACATCCTGTTTCTTTTCCTCTGCTATGGAATTCACCCGCTTGCACTGATCGTCGCGGTTGCTGCCGGTATCGTGATCGGCATTGCGATCTATCTTACTCCGAAACTGATGAAACTGGATTACGGCAGATTCCGTATGATCTCATCGATCTATGCAGGCATCCTGGTCTTTGTTACCGTGTATGCTTTGATGCTTGAAATTGCTTATGGACATACGGCCGCAAAACTTCTGTTCGCGGTTGGCCTCGTCCTGTTCCTGATCTCCGATCTGATCCTTTCCCAGATTTATTTCGGAAAAGATAAAAATACAACAACGAATAAGATCCTGAATCATGCCGCTTATTATGCTGCGCAGATCCTTATTGCATCGAGCATCTATTTTCTGTAAAATAACATCCGCGTTTATTAATCTCTGAAAGGACCTGCATACATGTCTGTTGCCT
>CAZOHB010000090.1:0-10569 GCA_964579345.1 uncultured Parasporobacterium sp. | reverse complement strand
AATTGCGGCTTCCCTTTTCACAGTGGCTGAGCCTGCGCTGTTCCCTTGCAAGCTTTGCCTGTGCCTTCCGGTAGTACTTCGGGTAGTCTGCACGGCTTCCGTCCGACAGCACGGCCAGTCCATCCATCGCATAATCAATGCCCAGATACCTTGTCTCCCCTGTTCGTTCCGCGACTTGGTTTTCATCTTCAGAAACATCGAACAGTAACGAGGCATAATATCTGCCGGTCGTCTCGCAGCTGACCGTAACACTTTTCATCTTCCAGCCATCCGGGATCTCTCTGTGTATCCGTATCTTTACCAAACCGATCTTTGGCAGGCGTATCTTCTTTCCTTCGATGCGGATATTGCCGTTTACAACATTTGTCGTATAGCTCTGCCTGCTGTGGTGCTTCGATTTATATCTTGGAAATCCCATGGCATCCCTTGTGTAATAGTTCCGGAACGCCGTTTCCAGATCCAGCTGTACATTGCAGAGCGCAAGCGAATCCACCTCTTTCAGCCACGAGAATTCTTTCTTATACATTGCCGGACGAGGACGCAATTTCGCTCCGTGCTCTTCTGCCTGTCTGCGGTCGGAGAGCATCCGGTTATACAGGAACCTGCAGCAGCCAAAGGTCTTCGCGAGCAGTTCTTTCTGTTCCTTCCCCGGTTCGAGCCGGAACTTCATGGCCCGGTTCATCGCTTCTGCCCCTGGCTTTCGATATACTGCCGGATCACCTCTGTTGGTGCACCGCCTGCTGTCAGCAGAAAAAAGCTCTGGCTCCAGAAAGCCTCTTTCCACAGTTTCTGCCGGATCTCAGGAAACTCTTTTTTCAGCAGCCTGCTGCTTGCGCTCTTATAGGCGTTGATGAACTTACTGATCTCACTTGAAGGCTTTGCCCGGAACATGACATGGACATGATCCCGGTCATGGTTCCACTCTTCCAGCGTGATCCCATAACCCGGTGCGATCTTTTCGAAGATCTCCTTTCCGCGGTCGGAGATCTCCTTCCTGATCACTTTGCGTCGGTACTTTACGACCAAAATCAAATGATAATACAGCAGGTATACTGAATGCTGGTTATGGTCATACTCTTTATTCATATCAACCCTTTCTTTTTCTTCGACTGAACTTCATTTAGTTGATATAAATATACCACAGATTCCAAAGGCGAACAAGTGTTTGTTTTTTTAATTTCGCTGATATTTGTCAATCTAATACGGAATAATGCACGGAATAATGCAATTCATCCCGCCACCTGCAGAGGATGGGGGATTTCTTGCTGAACGGTGTTAAAAGAAGACCGCTTGCGCGGTCTTCTTTTTGGAAGAGAAAACTTTTGTTATCTGTAATTACCTGCGGTAATCAATATTTGCCGTATTTCTCAACTGCGTTTCTCCATGCATGCATGTTTTCCGGTGATGCAAAGTCTAATGCAACAGAGTTTGTGGAGATGAATCCGCCGCCCGGTGCAAGGATATCAAAGGTACGTTTTACTTCGTCTTCTACATCTTCCGGTTTCTTATGCATCAGGGTGGAAGTGTTCATACCCATAGCGATACATGCAACATCACCCAGTTTCTTCTTTGCTTCAACCATATCCACATCTTCGAAGCAGTAGATCACTTTGCCCGGCTGTACGTTTTTGATCACATCGAGACGGGTGTGATACTTGCCTTCGCAGAAGACGACCGGTGTGAGGTCTGCTGCGATCAGAGCATCCAGACATCTCTTCAGAGACGGCCAGTAATGTTTCTCATAGTTTTCAACAGACATGAAATTGTCTACGCCGCAGTGCAGAGGCATAAAGACGTAATTCTGGTGAGACATCTTTGCAGTCTGGATTGCAGCCGGGATCGTCACATCGCCCCAGCGATCGAGTGCTTCATCGACCATCTCCGGATCCGTCGTGATATCCATGCACAGTTCCATCAGACCGCGGACATTATCTGCGAAGTCATCAAACGGACAGCAAAGTACACTGCTTCCGAAGGTCGGATAGCCTTTCTGCACGCAGAACATTTCGGATGCGATTCCGCCTTCCATATATTTTCCGACTTCTGCTCCGGTTGCAAGCATTGCATTTAAAGCACCCTGTACCGGCGGAAGTCCGAACGGCATAAAGCTGAGAACCGCATGTCCGCAGATTGCATACGGATTGACCATTCCGAGTGCGCCAAGGTTTTTATATTTCTGAGGAAGTACTTTGCGGATAATGAAGAGGGTCGGGTCACGGAAGAACTCATCCCAGTCATCATCGCCTAAAAAGCTCTTGTCCACATACTGGTAAGCGGTATTGTCCGGAAGATTCCAGTACTCTCCCGGCCAGCGGCACTGGTTGCTTCCGATCGCTTCCATCGCTTTCGACGGGAACATGATCGGCGTCCAGACCAGATCCGGATCATAATCCTGCAGATACTGATCCATCGACGGGATAATGGTCTTACAGTCTTCCATCCAGTCTTTTACCGTGATCTTGTTATAGTGATATACATAAAAGTTGTTCATACTCGGCATGAACGGGACGCGGTCCGGCTCAGCAAGTGCGGTTGCCTTTGCGACTCTTGTTACTCTCTGAATAAATTCCGGTGACGGCTGGAATCCGCCTTCCGGAGGTCCGCCTGCCTGGTTCATGTTCTGCTCGCTCATATCATTACCCCTTTCGTACCTGTGATTCTTTGTCTGTAAAATACCTTTTCTTTATGATGCTATTATAAAAATCCGCCTTTCATTCCGACATATGCTTTTTGTGAAAAAGATTCGATTTCTTTCTGTTTTCAGTTTGTGCAAAAAGCACAGTGTGCTATAATAACCTTAACCGTTCTTTTTTATTCAACCGCAGATGCGATCTTTCAGGAGTTTTTATGAAAGTCAGTATGTATATCGTAAAGAAATGGCTGCGGAAATATAAGCCGGAAGCCCATATTTTAAAGGGTGAACAGGAGATCATCGGTGTCCGTTATTTTACGGAAGATGTGCCGTTGAAAAAGGAGTTCCTGTACATTGGTCATAACAAGGATTTTATCGAGACCGACCACCGCGGTGTAATTTGTGCAAATAGTGGCGATTTGATCCTGCTCGAGACCGAAAACATTTATGAGGTCTTTAACGAAATGCAGGAAATGCTGGAGTTTTATAACGGCTGGGAAATGCATATCATGCGGCTCATCGAAGAAAATGCTTCCGTTACCGAGATTCTGGATGTGACGATGCATATGCTGGGCTACGGCCTGGTCCTTACCGATGCCAGCCACTTTATGCTGGGCGAAGTCCAGATGGACGAAAAAAGGCGTACCTATCGTCTGCCCGGCGGAAGGCTTTCAGATAATACGATTACGCAGATCAACCAGATCCTGCAGGAACACATCAGCGACAGGCTCCCCTTCCCCGGACCACGGGACGATGAGCTGGATCTTGTCCGCAACTTTTTCGAGGGCGATGTCGTCATAGGCTGGCTTGTCGTATTGGATATTGAAAATGAACCGGATCCGGAAGCTTTAAACCAGCTGACCGAATCTTTTTGCAAGCTTCTTGAATTCTGGTTCCGCATCAACAAAGAATCTTTGAAACTGTCCAATCAGGCAGGCGTCTTTTCCGATATCCTCGAAGGGAAGGAGGCGGATCCGAAGCGGATCAACGCCAGGATCAACGGAATCGGCTGGATCGGCGAGCCGGAGATGCTTCTTGCAAAGATCCATTTCAGCGAGGAAAACCTGTTCAACCGGTCGTACCTGGTCCGCACCATTCCCGCGACCTTTGCCGGCAGCTATGTATTCCGTTTTCAGGACGAGCTGCTGCTGGTGATCAATCTTTCTTTTTCCGGAACCGAACGCTCCGTTTCGGACATTGTCAAAGAGCTGGACGGATTTGCCGTCCGCTACCGCGCCGCGATCGGCATCAGCTATCCTTTTAAGGACGCGCAGAATCTGTTTACTTATTACGAGCAGGCGAATATCGCCCTGCAGTTTGGCGGCAGTGAAGCGGGAAAAGTCTACACCTGCGCGGATTACGCAGCCGCTTACATCAAGTCCGTGCTCCGCGAGAATCTGCGGACGGATATCTCCCATCAGGCGCTGGATATTCTCGCAGAACACGATGCAAAAAAGGGCACGGATTATTATCATACTCTGGGAACGTATTTGCTGATGGACAGGGATCAGACCCGGTGCGCTGACTATCTGCACATCCATCGCAATTCCCTGATCTACCGCATCAACCGGATCCAGGAGCTTCTGAATATCGATCTGGAGAACGACAGTCTCCGCTTCTATATTCTGATGTCCTATTTTATCCGCGAAGACAGTTTTGGAATGTGACAGGAGGACCCCCATGCACTTAGAAGAGAAAAAAGTCGAATATATTGAGCTGATCTATGATTTGATCTTTGTCTATTTTATCGGACGCAATAACGAACTGCTCCATCATACTGACGGCGGTTTTCTGACATTAGGAACTTATGCGAATTTTCTGATTGGAATCCTTGTGATCCTTCAGATTTGGTATTTCAGTACCTTGTATATCAACCGCTATGGGGATAATTCCTATCACAATACGATCGGTCTGTTTATCAATATGTATCTCATCTACTTTATGGCAAACGGAACGCGCGTGGACTGGGCGGATTACTATACGCGGTACAACATCGCCTGGGGACTGATCCTGATCAATCTCGCCGTACAGTATTTCTTCAAGTACCGGCAGGCGAAGAAAGAAAAACCCTGGGAGCTTTTGTTTATCAGAAGGCATATAACGATGCTGTTGATTCAGGCCGCAATCATTTTTGTTTCGATCCCGTTTTTTAATCTGCTCCACTTCCCGCTTTCCTGGATCTCGATCGTAGCCGGATTTATTTTCATCCTCTTTACCCGGAACGTGGACTCGGTGCTTCCCGTTAATTTCGAACACCTGACGGAACGTGTCATGCTGTTCGTTGTCTTTACCTTTGGCGAGATGGTCATCAGTATCGCTGTTTATTTTGAGGGCGCCTTCAACTTCAATACGTTTTTCTTCTCACTGATGGCGCTTCTGATCGTTGCCGGACTCTTCCTGAGTTACGGATTCTTTTACAACCACATCGTTGACCGGCAGATGATCACAACCGGCTCCCTCTATATGCTGCTGCATATCGCGCTGTTAATTGCACTCTGCAATATAACAGCCGCTCTGGTCTTTATGCGCGAGCCGGAAGTTGCTGAGATCCCGAAAAACATTCTTTTGGTGTCTTCTTTCTTAGTCTACTTCCTGTTCCTGTTTATTCTGCATATATTCGCAAAAGAAAACGAGCATCTGTGCAAGCGCACCTGGCTTTTGGTTGGTACAGCCGCCTTCCTGTTCATCGTGATCATGGGATTCTTTTACGCCAACAGTTACGTCAGCATCCTCGCATCCGTATTCTTCATTTACGCGATGTACCTGTTTATCTACCTGAACCACAAGAAAGCCCGCACCTGATCCGACGTGGGGACGGTTCTTTGACGACTGCATCCCCGGTCTGACTGCTCGCTCTTTACATCAGGCGGTTTTCTTTTTATAATATGTGTCATTGATTTAAAGCAATATATGGAAGGTAAATACAATAATGGAAACTGGAAAGAAAAAATTCGGGATCAAAGAAATTGCCTGCATCGGTATGTTCTGTGCGCTGGCATATGCAGTGATGGCCCTGTCCAAACTGATCCCCGTTAACATTGCCGGATTTTTAAATCTTGATTTTAAAGATGTAATCGTCGCGATCTGCGGTTTTCTGTTCGGCCCTGTACCGGCAGTGATCGTATCCATGATCGTCTCTCTGATCGAAATGATCACGATCAGTTCCACAGGCCCGATTGGTCTGCTTATGAACGTGATCTCCACCTGCGCATTCGTAGTTCCTGCAGCAATTTTCTATCGTTCGAAAAGAAAATTCTCCAGTGCTGTCATCGGTCTGATCATCGGTCTCTTCTGTATGACCGCTATCATGATCCTCTGGAACTGGCTGATCACTCCGCTTTATATGGGCGTTGGACGTGAGGAAGTCGTCTCTATGCTTCTTCCTGTCTTCCTGCCTTTCAACCTTGTAAAAGGCGCTATGAACGCAGCAGTGACGCTTCTGCTTTACAACCCGATCGTAACAGCGCTGCGAAAAGCAAAACTGGTGGAAAAGAGCACTTCTACCGCACCGAAAAAGAAAGGCCTTTCCCTTGGCGTAACGCTCATCTCGATCTTTATCATTATTTCTCTCGTCCTCGTTGTACTTGCATGGACCGGGGTCATTTAACATAACAAAGCAGGCTTCTCCTCCGCAGGGGGAAGAAATACATCGCAGAACGGGCACATAATTCGTTTCAATGAAAACAGATATTTTCAAGTTCAAAGAGCATACACCGAAGCTGATCGGAGAAGACCGCTTTTTTAAAGCAGCGGTCTGTATTGCTCTGCTTGAAAACGGCGATGATTATGACATTTTGTTTGAAGTCCGCTCCAGTCAGATCCCGGATCAGCCGGGCGATGTCTGTCTGCCGGGTGGAGCGGTTGAACCGGGCGAAAGTTATGAACAGGCAGCTGTCCGCGAAACCTGCGAAGAACTTCTGATCCGGCCGGAACAGGTCCGGATCATCGGACCCTCTGACATCCTGCATATCCGCAATACGATCATCTATCCTTACGTCGGGATTCTTTCGGATTATCAAGATTCCTTCAGCAAAGCGGAAGTTGAAGAAGTCTTCCGTGTCCCGCTGAACTTTTTCCGCGAAACAGTCCCGGAAAAATACATGGTGGAGGCCATGGCTCAGCCGGAAGAAAACTTTCCGTTTGATCTGATCCAGGGCGGACGAAACTATAAATGGCGCGTGATGAAAACAGAAGAACTCTTTTATCAATACGAAGGCCATGTGATCTGGGGGCTTACCGCCCGGATGATCAATGCCTTCTGCGAACTTCTTTAGTTCCCTTCGATCTGTCTCGGATCCGGTTTCCATCCCCGGATCCGTTTTTTTAATCCTTCCAGATCCAGAACGCCGTATGCAAATCCCTTCTTCATCAGGCTGTCCGGAACATATTCATCATATTTATCAAAGATCGGAACTTCGTTCGGATACACGAGTTCCAAGGGATCGATCGGCTTTTCGATTTCTTCAAAAAGCACCCGGAAAAAGGTTTCTTTATCCGCTTTCATACTGAACTGAATATAGAATGGTCTCGACGGATCAAGATTCCGAAGTCCGAGCCTTCCCGCACATTTGATCTTTAAGAAGCGTTCCATCGCAAGAAACGCATAGGTTCCAAGCCAGGGAAGCAGACACCACATATCCCCGCCCAGATGGATCAGGACTTCCCTGTCGGTTTCCGCAGCCCTTGCAGTAAAGCGTGCCTGTTTCAGACGCGCAACAGCATTCTTCATCATGTAAGGATACGTTTTATCTTCCTGCAGGACTTTCCGCATCCGCTCCAGAACCTTTGTATGGAGATCACCCGCGCACTGTCCGAAATACGCAGGCACATTGCCCTTGACCGGCTCGCAGTACACCAGATGTTTTTTCCGGTCGACATCCAGGACCGTCCAGACACAACCGGCAATCGCGATCTTTTCTCCCGGAGGCGGAGGTAGAACGATCGTGCCGAGCTCCTGAGATTCGCTGCGCACCGTAAACTCCTCATCCTCCCGGAAGACTCCATAAAACTTAAAGGAATTGATCACACGTTCTCCGGCCAGGCCCACGATCAGACCACCTCGCTCCGTCCGTTCGATATGGTCGATTGAAATCAGATGAAGCAGAAGTTCCTTAAAATCCTCCTGCGAGATCCGGTGAAAATATTTCAGTGTCAGTACCCGCTCTGCCAGAGCAGCCGGAGAAAGCTCCCCGGAAGAAGCGAGAATGCTCATTGTCTGGTGATATAAAAGACTGAACGGCAGACGATCCAGACGCGGGGGCTCGACCCAGCGCTCTTCCAGATACAGCTGGACCACTGCGATCGCCTGCAGCAGTTTCCATGGGATCGTACTCGGAAGCATTGCCCGCATTTCCGGCTCATCTTCCCGGATCACAAACCACATCTCCGGCGGAAGCTCTCTTCTTCCGGTCCTTCCAAGCCTCTGCAGAAAGGCAGAGACTGTCCACGGCGCATCGATCTGGAACGCCCGTTCCAGCCGGCCGATATCGATCCCGAGTTCCAGCGTCGCCGTGGTTACCGTCGTCTGTACCTGAGAGTCATCTTTCATGATCCACTCCGCCGTCTCACGGAATGAAGCCGACAGATTGCCATGATGGATCAGGAACCGGTCCGGTTCATGATTGCGCTCACAGTAATGCCGGAGACTGGTCGTCACCGCCTCGCATTCCTCGCGTGAATTCACAAAGACGAGGCATTTCTTCCCTCTTGTATGTTCAAAGATATAGCCGATCCCCGGATCTGCATTTTCCGGAGCAGGAGGCACAACTTCGAATTCAAAGTCGGCCTCCTCCCGGCTCTTAGCTGCATGTTCATCCTCATGCGGGGTGATCAGGACCGGCTTCTGAGTCGCAACGATCTCATCCTTTCCTTCTCCCGCCTGCACATCCTTGACGTAAAAATGCTCCAGCGAAAGGCGCCACTTCGTCCCTTTCGCATCGATCTTCGGGACGATCGTCCGCCGGCCCGTACCAAGCGATAAAAACTCGCCAACCATTTCCGGATCACCGATCGTTGCAGACAGTCCGATCCTGCGCGGGTTGACTCCGGCAAGCCGGGAAAGCCTCTCGATCAGGCAGATCGTCTGTCCGCCGCGGTCTCCCCGGAGGAGCGAATGCACTTCATCGATCACAATATAGCGAAGATCCCCGAACATGCCCGGCAAAGCCGAATGTTTATGTAAAAGAATCGCCTCCAGAGATTCCGGCGTGAGCTGCAGGATTCCTGAAGGATGGCGCATCAGCTTTTCCTTGTGGCTCTGAGACACATCGCCGTGCCAGTGCCAGACAGGGATCTCCGCTTCTTCACAAAGTTCCGTCAGGCGGTAAAACTGGTCGTTGATCAGGGCCTTTAAAGGCCCGATATAGATACAGCCGACAGAAGAAGGAGGATCTTCATAAAACTCCGTGATGATCGGGAAGAAAGCTGCCTCCGTCTTTCCGGAAGCAGTCGAAGCTGTCAGCAAAAGATTCTCATCGGTATTGAAAATCACATCCCCTGCCGCGACCTGGATCGCGCGCAGGTTCTCCCAACGGTTTCTGTATATAAAATCCTGCACAAAAGGTGCATATCTGCTGAAAATATCCATTATAATTCAAACTCCGCAAATTCTTCGCCTGTCTCCTGGTCTGCAATCTCATCCTTCGCATAAACAAAAGCATCCGATCCCAAAAGCTCTGCGACTTTTATATTTGGATTTTGCATAACAATATCGAGTACTTCGATAAAATCCCGCGTCACTTCACGCGGAGTAATATGTGCATCCGCGCCGATCCGCCCAAACTCGATCTTGATAAAATCGATCATGTCCTGCTGCGTCAGGATCTGTTCGTAACCGTAAAAGTCCGCGTGGATCTCCGCCAGTTTTTCCGTAAGGATCAGCATTTCCTCATATGTCAGCGGAACCAGCCGGATCACCGGAGAAAGCAGGTCCTGGTGCTCGCCGGAAAAATGTCCCTGTGCAAGACGGGACCGAAGCGCCTCGTAGCTGTAGACACCGCGGCGGGTATCTTCCATACTCTGCGGCGTCCCGCACATGATCACACCGAGATAAGAAGCCTTGCCCTGAAGGGCGTCGTTATACATCGTCAGTATTTTTTCATAATTGTACTGGCGCGTGATCGCATTCGGGATTTTATAGATATTGACCAGCTCATCGATCAGGATCAGCATCCCGGCGTATCCCGCCTGTCGAAGGAAAAACGCAAAGATCTTCAGGTACTCGTACCAGTCGTCATCCGTTATGATAATATTAACGCCAAGCTCTGCTTTCGCCTCGGTTTTCGTCGTATACTCTCCACGGAACCATTTCACGACCTGCGCCTTTTTCTCCTCATCTCCATTTATATATGAGCGGTAATACAAGGACAGAAGCTTCGCAAAATCAAAACCGTGCACCAGTTCATTCAACGAGTAGATCACCTGATTGATCGTTTTTTCGACAGCAGCGGAAAGTGCAGGATCGTCCACCGAAAGCCCCGTTTCCTGCAGCGTCTGCTGCTGAACATTGCTGATCCACCGGTCGAGGATCAGGGTCAGTGCGCCGCCTTCCGGTTTTGTTTTTGTGGACATATTCCGAACCAGTTCTTTATAAGTCGCAAGGCCCTGGCCGCGCGTCCCCTGCAGCCTTCGTTCCGGAGAAAGATCTGCATCCACAACGACGAAGTTTTTCGCCATCACATAATTGCGGATCGTCTGCAGAAGAAAACTTTTTCCGCTTCCATACTTGCCCATAATGAAACGGAAAGTCGCTCCGCCCTCTTCGATCATCTCAACATCTTTCAGCAGTGCGTCAATCTCCGCCTTTCTGCCGACCGTAATATACGGAAGACCCACACGCGGCACAACGCCGCCTTTTAAAGAATTGATCAATATCTGTGCGATTCGTTTCGGTACTTTCATGTGTATCTCCTAAATTCCAAGCAGTTCCCTGATATCTT
>CAZOHB010000089.1:0-10650 GCA_964579345.1 uncultured Parasporobacterium sp. | reverse complement strand
GAGATGACAGTCCCATAAGGAATGGTATAAAGTTCTTTATAATTTGTTCCCGGACCATCCCTCAAATTGAGCCCGGATTTCGCAGTTGTGATCATTAACCATTCAGCATAATCATCATCAAACGCGTAATCTGATTCATCTTGAATATAAGGATCCGGCTCTACATAATCAGATGAATCATCATTGTATGGCTCTGGTTCGACATAAGCAGACGCGACTGGAATCGTTGTAGCCGGATCATTCGCAGTTTCTTTTTTGTAATTATTCCGAGGCAGGAAGATTATGGAGATGACCACACCTATAACAATTACAACAGCAGCAATGATAATACCGATTAACAGTTTTCTGTTTTTGGGTGAAACGTTATTGGTATTCTTAGAAGGCGGTAACTGTTCCGATGAATGTTCCCGATTATCTGAAGAGGAATCTTTCTGTTCTTCTTTTACTTCGACTAAAGTATCATCCTGCTCCAATCTTTCTCTTAACGATGGATCAATTTTTTCACCGCATTCTGGACAAAAAACGGAATCATTTCTTATATTTGAACCACAATGAGGACAAAACATATTATCACCTCGCTTATTTAAACAAAAAATGTCGATTGGTCACTTTCCAATAGGAGTTCCGCATATGAAGCAAAACTTCGAACCGGGATCGATCGCCTCTCCGCAATTCTTACAAACCGCAGTTTCTTGAGAAGCAGTTGTATTGGAAATCTCTTCAGCGGGATTCGTGCTTCTTTCTTTCGTGGAAATATCATTTATTATAGAGTTATCTGCGTTTTTCTTTTTATCTTTTACACTTTGCCTAATGATATTACCGATTGGTACAACTACACCTTTCGAGCCAGAAGCATTCCCAATATTTCCAACAGTATTTGAAATTCCAGCAGATGCCGTTTGATCACTCACTTCGTCAGCGTTCAGTTTTGTTTTGATCAGTCTGGTATTCTCAACCATATCGCCAAATGCGACCATTAGGACATATAAAAAATGAACAAAGAAGATACCTAAGGCAATATATGCTGCTACAAGTAATATTAATAGAACGATAAACCCTGCGTCCCGTCCAAAAATCGCGCCATAAATCATTCCACCAGGTAAGTTTTTAATAAAAATATATATTCCACTAGCGCAAATTGCTAATATCCCAATAATCCGAAAAATACCAGCTAATTTTTGAACTTTTAATCCGATAATCTCTTGCATATCTGTAACCTCCATTTTTTCTGTTACATCCAGTGTTCTTTCGTTATTATTATCTGATGTTCATAGTTAATACTTCGCTGCTTATATTGATTTGTGAAGGACAGGAGCAAATGTTTATCTACTTTTTCATAATTAAATTTTAAAATATTAAATGATACTTCCGTGAAATGTTTTTTACTCAGAGTAAGTTTCAATCAACTGTTAATAAAATTATGATTCTGTAGCTGGTTCTATCGTTTCGACGACTTTGAAAACGCAAAACAAGAATAGCCAATACTCGAAGATTACTATACAAAGCTCTCACGAAACACTCTAAAGAATCATAAAAATGAAAAAGAGGTATTAAAACCTCTTTTTCATGTGTTTATACTGAGTGATTACTGATATACAAACTCTTATCTCTTTGTTGTAATTGTTTTGGTATTTGACCAGATTCCATAATATTTCTCGCTACCTATTCTCTTGTACGTACGTACCCGGACATAGTATTTTGTACCGCCCTTAAGCTTTTTAATTGTTTTAGATGTTGTTTTATAACTCTTGATTGTGACCGTTTTTTTGCCCTTAAAGCTCTTCTTTAAACTATACTGAATCTGATATCCTTGTTGAGTTGAATCCTTTTGCCATTTAACAGTAAAGCCTTTTTTCTTAGCAGTGATTTTTTTAATTTTGGTCCATGAATGAACATAAACTTCATAATTTCTTTTTTCTGCCTGTGTAGTTTCGTATACAATATGTGGCTTTGCTTTTGTAATTTTAAGTAATCTCCCACCTCCACCAGAATACACCTGTGTATACACATAGATTGCATTTTCACTACGAAAAACAGGTTCACAGCCAATTCCTACTTCGATCAGCTCCGGGTAGTTACCATATTCATATATTACTTTTGCATATTCATATGGCAAACTATCTCCTGAAGTAAGACCCAATGACGGAATAAATTCTGTCTCTGTTTTTCCGCAAGTATAACATTCTCTTTCTCTCATATAATTTAAAGAATATGAATATTTAGTATATTTCCAACTACTCCACCTATGTCCTAGCGCTGGAATTACTTCCTGTGGTCGCAATATCTCGTAGCACAATGAGCATCTACTTCCCTCAGTTAAACCATTTCTTTCACACGATGCCGGTACTGCCTGTATAGTCTGAGGTTTATGAGATAATGGTTTAGTATAATAAGTTGTTCGGTCTAACTCCTGTCCGCAAACAAGACAATATGTAGCATAATCATAAGAACCTTCATATTCACAGGTTGCATCATATATATTTTCTTTTATTGGATTTCCCGGAGAGTGCCCTTTTGATGGGATAATAACACTGTCCATATCCGTAATTTCTTCCACTCCGAATTCATCAGAAAAATTTCTATGGCAAACATTACAAGACCAATACTTCTTATTTCCAGCTTCGGTACATGTAGCTTCTTTACCTCTTATTAGTTTCAATGAATGTCCAATAGTAGAAAGAATGTATTCATTAAGATAATGTCCAGATGTTGTTTCAAGGATAAACAATGGTTGGATTTGAACAATGTAAGTCGTTCCACCTTTTGCATTAATTACACATATATCTTTTTTTGTTTTCGAAGGAACCTCATTATATCTTCCACCAACAACTTTGCTATTGATCATTTCATAGACGTCTATATCCCAGGTAGCATTTTTCGTAGTATGTAGATTTTCGATATAAAATTGCAACGGTCCGTCTTCTGCTGCTATCACTTTATAGCAATCAACATCTGTTTTTGAAGACAGTGAACCTTTAACAGCATAACCTAATGGAACGCTCTGCGCAGTTCCATGACTATTATTCATTTCTGATTCTCCATAAAGAACAGGGTATGAAGATGAATCTGCACGTGTTGTTCTGTTTGTGGGAAGTAGAAATAAAAATAGCATAACAGCACAAAGAATAATGCTAAGTATTCGTAGTGATCTTTTTTTCATATTTTGCCTCCTTATTATTTCATGCCAACAGTTTCGATTTTTCTATGTTAATAAAAACATCTTCCGGCTCAATGACACACCTTACATCCCCTCGCTTTCCCTGACTGTGCTATTGTTCCGTGCATAATAATGCGTGAACGTGACAGTGTCGGACAGTTTGGCGTGCTGTGATATACGCTTCCGCTTGGCGTCCAGTAAACGATGCCTCCACCGGATCCACCGGTATTAGCCGAACCGCGGGAACCGGATGAACTGCCTCCGGAACTACTGCCGGATCTGCTCCCGGTTGGTGCAGCAGCTTTCTTTTTCGTCTTTATCGACTTTGCCTTTGACCAGTTTGAATAATATTTCTTACCTGATACGTTTTTAAACGTGCGGATCCGTACATAATACTTCCTGCCGCCCTTCAGGCTCTTTAGCGTGACCGCGTTTTTCTTCTTACTCTTAATTGTTTTTGTGTGAGTTCCCGATTTGAACTTCGAGGATGTGCTGTATTGCACCTGATAACCGGAAGTCTGTGTCGTCTGACGTTTCCATTTCACCTTGATTTTCTTGACGCCGGCATTCAGTTTCGAAACCTTCGTTCCCTTCGGAACGATTTTGTATTTAAGAATTCTAGACCCAGTATAATTGCCGATTCCTGTTATAATTGCCTGCGCGATGCCTACTTTGACATTGTTTTTATAAGAAACAACGTAATCATCATTTTCGAACAATTCTTCCCAGAGATCATAGTTAAAAAGGTAAAGATCCGGCTGCTTCCGGGCTTTACCATTAAACGTATACTGCGCGTTGAAGTCTTCAATTTCAATATCTTCAGAGTTAATTGAAATCGGTTCGCTTTCCGTATCTATTACATCATCTGAAATCCCTGCATAAGAAGGCGCAGGAAGAAAAGACATTGAAAGAATTAGAACAAGAATGATGGACAATACTTTTTTCATAACCATTCTCCTATAGTTGTGAAAAGTGGGTTTCCATGCAAAGTTATCCAACAAACATTGTATACTAATTCGTACAATCCATTGTAACGGAGGTTTTACCTGACATGCTCTTTTTCGCCGAAAACACAATTTATGCACTCCCATGAGCAAAGGAAATTAGCCTGCATTTTTCTTGGAAGAGCAACTTTTGGCTAAAAACACAAAAAATGCACTCCTAAATCTTGTCGAAAAAGGAGTGCACCAATTGTGTTTTTCTAAAATAGTTGCCTGAATTAGCGTTTACAGGTAGATTTACTTTCTCACTCACCCAAAATCTTATAGATCTCAGCCATCGCATCAAAATAGTTTTCCGGGAAGGCATTGTCGCCATTGGCTGTTATGGATGTGCCGTCTGTGAATGCAATCTCGATTGAGAAGCCTTCGCCGTCAAGCACATTACTTCGGGATTCATCAAATCCGTCCCAGCTGGCGAGATTATAATCATTGATCACGTTCATCAGCGCATCCGCAGCAGCGGCATCGATCTTCTGTGCCGGACCGTCGCTAACGGAAACATAATATCCGTCCGGCTCGGAAGTCAGATTATAGGACGGATAATTGATCTCTCCATGCCGGTAGACAAAAAGCGTGGAAATCTTGCGCACCGGCACAAGCGAAATATTCAGGTCCTTGTCAACGTTTGCAGTATAGATGGAATCGTCGTTATCAGCAATCGGGGACCGGCCGTAAATATAGACCGTCGTACTCCCCTCTTTCAGTCCGGTAAAGGTAAAGATCTCCGTATACGGTGAGCCGTCTTCCAATTCGTCCCGTGTGCCATAATCCCGCTCCGAAGTGCAGGAAACGATGGACGGATCTTCGATCTCGGCCGTGTATTCATGTCCACCGCCATCGAACGAACTAAATTGCAGAACTGCCTGCTTCTCGCTGGACGCATCGCCTTTTGCAGCTTCCTTCGTTACGATCTCCCCGGTCCAAGTGTTGATTCCGCCGAACTCATAGATATTCGTGTAGCCGATCTGCACCAGCTTTTCCGCCGCCTGCTTGGAACGGTTTCCGCTGCGACAGTAAATTAGAATGATCTGATCCAGGTCCGGGAGTTCTTCGGGCTGCTCCGCTTCGATGCTTTCGTTTGGGATCAGAATGGCCCCCGGAATATGCCCGGCATCATATTCATCCTGCCGGCGCACATCAACGATCACATGACCGTCATCCTGCGCCATCATCTCCATCGCAGTTGCCTGATCGATCTGGGTATACGTATTCATCTTTTTCCCTCCCGGCGTGCATCCGGCAAAAATCACAGTCGCTAATAGCATTACGGCGATCAGCAAATAACAGAATCTGTGTTTCATAAATCAATCCTCTCGGAGAACCCCTCTAATTCACCGGCACTGGCGCAATCGCCTCATTATATAAGATCGTCAGGCCGTCATGATCATAGTTGCTGATCGTTCGGGAGCCGGTTGCATCAAGCGCGCGCACAGAATAGGTGTATTCCAGCCCCGGCTTCACAAACGTATCGACATAAGTCGTATCCCTGGACGTCCCGATTGTTTTCCATTTCCCGGCTGCGTTCTTGCGCATGATGCGATAGCGCTCCACGCCTTCCGAAGCCTTCCACGAAATCCGGATGCCGCCTTCTTGCTGCCGGACCGATTTCAGTTCCGGCTTTCTGTAATAATCGATGCGGAGACCAACCGGGTCAAAGCTGCTGGTTTCTTTGGTTTTCTCCCAATTGATACAAACGACACTGTAGGTATACGTATGTCCCCATTTTGCCTTCGTATCAAATAAGCTGATGCCGCGGGTCGAGCCAACCTTCTTCCAATCCCCGTCGTCCTTCTTTCGCAGAATCCGGTAGCGTTCCGCCCCATCCAGCGATTCCCATGTGACCTGGATGCCGTACTCGCTCTTTTTCACGTCATGCAAGACCGGCATTTGCTTTTTCATTTCTTTGGTGTTGACCGGCGGCTGTTTGAACGGAACTTTGAGTTTCTTCTTCACCGTCTTCCATGCTGTATCAGCAGCCGCGCGCAGAATTTCATCCGTTTTAATGCCTTTCCCATCACGATACTGATATGCAAAATTCGCGGCCTTTCTGATTGACACGCCGTCAAGTCTGTGAATATACCCATGCGTGTCTCCCCTGTAATCAGCCACAGTTTTCGTCGGATCCCCGAACATCACGCTGTAAAGGGTCGCCGCCGCTACATAACTCCCCAGCTGCGTCGGATGCACGCCATCCGCGTACATCAGATCGTTATTATTTCCGAGCGTGGTTTCCTTGCGTGAATAAATATAATACGCTTCAGGCTCGATCTTCTGTGCATAATTTGTTCCATATTTCAGCAGATAATTGCAAAGCGAGCGACCGGCAGGAACCGCTTCGATCCGCCGGCAAAGCCCTTGTGTTATCGCTCTCGCACCTGCCACACTTTCGGAAACATTCCGGTCAATTTCGTTCTGATAATCAACAAACTCTTTCAGCGGCACGGTGCTGGCGAACATCATTCCATTTACCAGGAAAACCGTATCCGGCGCGTTCATGGCGCGAATGACTCTTGCGATGCTCTCCACTACATTCGCGGTAAGCGCATCTCCGGTATTCGGCCGCGAATGCAGCTGCAGGTTGATAACGTCGAACTTCTTCGGACATTTGTTCTTCTTATCCCAAAGACAGTCCGCGTATCTTTTATAAATATCCTTATCAAAAACGGTCGTGTAGCGCTGGCAGAAATAAAGCTTCTCTTCTTCTGTCAGATTAGCGCGTTTTCCTTTCGTGCGGATGACCGCCTCAATCGCTCGTGAGTGTGTGAACAGATCCCTGCCCGGATAATAAAGGGTGGAAATTCCAATCTGCTCGCCGGCTCCGACATCCGCCATGGAGCTGAACATTTCAGGATAATTGTTGTAATACGTCAAACTGTTTCCGACGAAAAGATACCGCTGGGTCACATCCTCCGCATCATCAGTTGCGGCTTTGGAACCATCTCCAGGTTTAGCCTTGTCTGAAGAGCCCCCGTCCGGCGCATCTTCCGATCCAACATCCGAGGAATCCCCGTTAGCATCACCCGCTTCTTCTTCCGACTCCCCCTCATTCGCAGCCTCTTCCGCAGCAGGCACTGCCCTTTTCACCTTAAAGAACAGATCCCCTTCGACCAGACTGACCGAGACCAGCGCTATCAGGAGTATGTAAACAATGATTCTTTTTATATCAATGGAGTTTTTATTCATGCTGAAAAAATCTTTGCATTATCGTTTTACAACGATCGACAACCCCTTTCTGTCATAATCAGTAACAAATCTCGTTTTGGCTTTATTCATAGCCCGCACGGAATAAGTGTATTTCTTGCCCTTTTTCACCGTTTTATCTGTAAACGACGTCTTGTCCGTCTTCTTAAGCTTCGTCCATTTTCCGGAATCGACCTTACGATAAATCTGATACCATTTCACGCCGGCAGAAGCTTCCCAGCGGAACCGGACGCCCTTGCTGACCTGCTTCACAGATTTCAGCACCGGCTTCCGGAAGTAATCACAGCGAAGACCTGTCTTATTATAACTGCTCGCAGCAGAATTATCTTCCCATTTTATGCTGCGGACGGTGTAAGTATAGGTATGGCCCCATTTCGCAGTCGAATCAAAAAAGCTGATTCCCCGCGTCTTTCCAATGGTCTTCCATTTCCCACTCCCGGTCTTACGCATGATCCGGTATCCTTCGGATCCGTCGAGGACATTCCATGTAACCTGGATTCCCAAATCCGACTTGTTCGCCTTATTAAGCGCCGGCTTTTTGTCTTTCAGTTTGAAGCTTCCGCCGGACGATTTCTTAACATGCAGACCTTTTCGCGCGGTTTCCCAGGCGACCTTTCCGGCCGTTAAAAGAAGCTCATCGCTCTTGAGCCCCTTGCCATTCCGGTAATAATAAGCAAAATTTGCGCTGGTCGGCGATCTGAGCCCGTCCACTCGTGAAATCAATTCTTTGGAATAACCCCGGTAAGCGGGCACTGTCTCCCTCGGATCGCCGTACAAAACGCTATACAACGTAGACGCGACAAGATAGCTTCCAAGCTGCGTCGGATGCACATTGTCGCCATACATGAGATCGTTGGTATTTCCCTTGTTATTATCTTTCGAATAGAAGTAATACGCTTTTGGCTCGATCTTCTGTGCATACGTCGTCCCATATTTCAGCAGGTAATTGCACATCGCCCGGCCGGTCGGAACGGAAACGACCCGGCTGAATTTCCCAGCCATGTATTCTTTCGCTGCGCTGACACATGCCGAAACCGTCTGATCGATCTCGTCCTGCATATCTATAAATCTGCGAAACGGCCCGGAACTCCCGTACATCATTCCATTGACCACATAGTCCGTGTTCGGGGAGTCCATGTCCCGGATGATATTCATAACCGACTGCTTCGCTGTTTCCGCCACTCCATCAGGAAGAGTCGGGCGGGAGTGAAGCTGCATAACGATCGTTCCATATCTACGAGCACGATGGTTCTTTGCATCCCAGATGCGTTCCGCATACCGGTCATAGATTTCCTGCTCATAAACAGTTGAATATCGCTGACAAAAAAGCAGCTTTTCTTCATCCGTCAGGTTGTCGCTGTTCCCCTCCGTCCGGAGAACAGCAGCAATCGCCGCGGAATGATCCTGCAGCGTTCTTGCCGGATAATACAATTCCACGTTCCTGATCTTCTCTCCGGTTCCTGCAGCTACAATTCGCCGGAACATTTCAGGATAATTATTAAAGTAAGTCAGACTGTTTCCAATAAATAAGAAGTCACATGCTTCGTCTTCAGTCAGAGTTTGATCGCCGGCTTCCTCCGCTTCAGCTCCCGAAACAGCGGGATTTTCGTCCCCATCTTCCGTGACAGTTTCAGACACATCCGCTCTCACAGTTAAGATGCATTCGGTCGGAACGATGCCGACGATCATGATCAGCAATAAGATTCCCGAGACAAACGATACAGCAAGTTTACTCAAAATCTTTTTCATATAATCCTATTCTACCCTTATTATTTATTTGCGGTCTTGCAAACCGGACCGCTCAGCTTCACGGCTTCGCGAACTACGCCGGATTCCCTTGCCGGCGAAGCCTGCGATTTTTCAGCGCTTTAACGCTCCCCTCACGGCTTCGCAAACTGCGCCGCTTTGCCCTTCGATGTTTTGAACTTCTTCATGCTGTGCGCATACAGACTCCAGTACTTCTTTCCGTTGATCGTCTTCAGTTTCAAGGTCGCGTAATTATAATACAAATCGTGAGTGAAGATTTGATTCGCAGTTCCATAATCCATTTTATACTTAATGTAATAATAGCTGCCGGCCTTCCAGGCTTTTGTAATCTTTACTGTTGTAGGGAACGGTCCGCCGACGCCGCCTGTCATATGGTAGTAAGCGCCATCCTCATAATATAAGTCCGCACTGTCCGCCATATGCGAATTTTTATATGCGTTCAGCTGTTTCTGTGTAAGATTAAAGATATTCTTTGCGATCCAATTGACATCGGATTCAGGATATTTAACAAAGTAGTGATTCATCAGGCCTCTTGGATCAGACTTTGATGTATCACCCATGTATCGCGGCGGCATAGCAACTGGATACAGATTCCAATTTGCACTGCTATATCCCGGAGTAACAGATAAAAGAGTGTCCATCAACGCAGCGGATTTCCCGGAATTAAATTCATTGGAATACTTTTCGGTTGCATAATCATAGCTTCTGGCGTTGAACGCAAAATATGTCAGCATCTCTTTCAGCTGCTTGGTTTGCGTAAGCTTTCCTTTCACATCTTTCGCAAGCGGAACAACCTTCCCCTTAATCAGATGATAGGTCTTGCCACCGACTTTCACGGTTCCTGTCTTTGTATTGAGCTTTCCACTTTTTACATAGTACTTCGTGCTTCCGCCATTGATCTTTTTGGCGATTGCGGTTGTCTTTTTCATTTTGCCGCTTTTCACGTAGTACCAGGTCTTATCCGTTCCGTTTCCCTTTTGTGCTAGTCCGGTTGCTTTCGTAAACTTTCCGTTCTGATAATATTTCCAGACTCCATTGCTTTTATAGAGCCCTGTCGTTTTTTGCGTTGCAGCAAACGCCGTAACATGCGCAGGTCCTTCCACGTCAGAAACAGCAAATCCCAAAAACAGGCTGCATGCTAAAACAAAAGCAACGAGAAAAGATACTACTCTTTTTTTCATTGGTACTGCTCCCCTTCCTGATAAACGTGGTCTCAACCTCAGACCATTTATAATATCGAATGTTTAAATTCACATCTTCCAGGATTATAGTTTTTAGCCGAAAGTATTATACCACAGACTGTTTCTATGGAAACTTTTTAATACAGTTGCGCAAAATTTCAGATTATATATCAATCTTCCAATTTTTATGCTTGAGAAGAACGTCGCTTACTCCGATGCGAAAAATTACAGATTATGTATATATGCTTCAAAAGCCCTTGCGAAAAAAATCCATTTATGTATATGTCATTCTCTTCTTTACACGTTCTTAGAAAAAAAGCATTTCTGGCTCTTGCGCAAAATT
>CAZOHB010000088.1:0-11036 GCA_964579345.1 uncultured Parasporobacterium sp. | reverse complement strand
GGATTCCAGGATATTAAAGAAGGCGACCAGATGGAAGCTTATATCATGAAAGAAGTGCCGAGAAGCTAATGAGAAAAAATTCGATTAAAAATATCAGAATCAACGCGGAAGTGATGCGTGAGCTTTCGCAGATCATTCGGGAGACGAAAGATCCGCGCATCCATCCGCTGACCAGTATCGTTGCTGTGGATGTGGCAACAGATCTGAAAACATGCAAGGTGTATGTTTCCGTCATGGGCAGTGAAGAAGACCGGATGGAAACAGCAGCCGGCTTAAAAAGCGCGGAAGGTTTTATCCGGAGAGAGCTGGCGCACCGTTTGAATATGCGCAATACGCCGGAGCTTCGCTTCATTATGGATACGTCGATTGAAGATGCGATGGTAATGATGAAAAAAATTGATGAGGTGACCGGAAAACAGGACTTATGATCAAAGACTTTCTGACAAATGTGAAATCATTATGCATCGCCGGACATGTACGTCCGGATGGTGATTGTGTAGGCTCCACTTTGGGGCTTTACGCATATGTAAAGAAGAATTTTCCGGATATTGAGGTAAAAGTCTATCTGGAAGAGCCTTCGGAAAAGCTTGCGTTTATTGCCGGATTTGATGAGATCCTTTCGGACTATCCGGATCATGCACCGTTTGATCTGATGATCTGTCTGGACAGCGCAAGCCTCGACCGGATCGGCAAGGCGAAGAAGTATTTTAAGGATGCGAAACATACGATCAATATCGATCATCATGTTTCCAATACGATGTTTGCGGATGAGAATTTTGTAAATGGAGATTCCTCTTCTGCAAGTGAAGAAATCTATAAATTCATGGATCCGGAGCTGATCGGAAGAGATACGGCGATCGCCCTTTATACCGGCATCATCTACGATACCGGCGTCTTTAAATATCCGGCTACTTCCCGTACCACGATGGAGATTGCCGGTCACCTGATGGACTTCGGGATCCCGACGGATGCGATCATCGATGAGAGCTTTTATGCAAAGACCTATGATGAAAACCGCATTTTCGGTTATGCGATCCTGAACAGCAAACTCGCCTGTGACGGCAAGGTGATCTACTCGATGCTGTCGCAGAAAGAGATTCAGGAGTTTGGCGTCACCTCCAAGGAACTCGAAGGGATCGTTCCGCAGCTGCGGCTTACCAAAGGCGTACTCTGTGCTGTCTTTCTGTATGAAACAACGGCAGGCGATGTGAAGATCAGCCTTCGGTCGATCGATCCGTTTGATGTGAACGCGATCGCCCAGCAGTTCGGCGGAGGCGGACATGTAAGAGCTTCCGGAGCGAATATGAACGGCAGTCTTGATACCTGTATTCATCGGGTATTGAAAGCCATAGAAAAGGCGCTCGAATCATGATACACGGAGTGATCAATGTTTATAAAGAAGCCGGAATGACTTCCTTTCAGGTCGTATACCGGCTGCGTAAGCTGACCGGAGAGAAAAAGATCGGCCATACCGGGACGCTGGATCCGGATGCGACGGGGATCCTTCCTGTCTGTATCGGAAAGGCAACGAAGCTGGTCGACTTTCTGATGGACAGTGATAAGCAGTATAAAGCGACACTTCTTTTCGGACAGAAGACGGATACGCAGGATGTTTCCGGCACTGTCCTTCAGTCTATGGAGGATACGGAAGTACGCAAAATACTTCAGAATGAAGAGCAGATCCTGCAGATGTTTGAGCGGTTTACCGGGAAAATCCTTCAGGTTCCGCCAATGTATTCCGCTGTGAAGGTGGACGGTGTCAAGCTTGTGGATGCGGCAAGAAAAGGCATGGAAATCGAAAGAAAAGAACGGCCTGTTACCGTGTTCGGATACGAAGATATCAGGATTCAGGGCCTTTCAGAGGCGGAGGGACCGGTGACTGTGGCTTTTACGGTCAACTGTTCCAAAGGTACGTATATTCGGACACTTTGCGAAGACCTCGGAGATGCGCTTGGGGTTCCTGCCTGTCTTAAGACACTCGAGCGTACCCGGACCGGAGGACTGGGCCTTTCCGAATCCCATACCCTGACAGAGCTGGATGCGGCAGCCGAAGAGGGAAGACTTGAGGAACTGATCATCCCTACGGACCGCTTTCTGATGCATTATCCGGAGTTTGTTGTGAAAGATGAAGCAATCCGGAAACTGATTTACGGGAATCAGCTGTTTGAGACAGACCTGATCTCTGTCTCGGAAAAAGAAGCGAAGGCCTACCGGGTCTATGACAGAAACGGAAAATTCTATGCGGTCTACCGGTACGACCCGCGAGATCATCAATATAAATGTGAAAAAATGTTTTCAGACCCATCGGAACAGGAAGGCAGCAAGTGAAGATAATAACAAATCCGGACGAGATACAACTGAAGAATTCCATCGTTACGCTTGGAAAATTTGACGGGAACCATATCGGACACCGTCTTCTTTTCGACACTGCAGTCAGCTTAAAGGAAGCCGGCGACAGCGTTGTGATCTTCACGTTTAACGTGCCGCCTGCGAGAGTGATCGAAGGCGCGGATGAAAAGACACTCCGTACGATACAGACGCACGGCGAACGCCAGCTGCAGACATATCCGGATGGTGTGGATGTTGTTGTGGAATTTCCTTTCAATGACCGTACCCGCAACATGACGCCGGAAGATTTTGTGAAGAACATTCTTGTAGAAAAACTGGGCGTCAAGGCTGTTGTGGTCGGTGTGGACTTCTGCTTTGGTAAGAACCGCGCCGGTACGGTGGAGACCTTAAAGACTTTAGGGGAACATTACGGATTCCGGGTCTATCCGATGGAAAAAGTGATGTACCGGGTCAAAGGGATCGATACACCTCAGGAAGTCAGCTCTACGCTGATCAAGCAGGAGATCCTGAAAGGAAATATCGAGGATGTAAACGCAATGCTCGGCAGCCCCTTTGCAATCACGGGAGAGGTGCTTCAGGGGAAACATTACGGAAGAACGATCGGGTTCCCAACGATCAATCTTGCGGCTCCGGAAGATAAGATCCTGCCTCCAAACGGTGTGTATGCCACCAAGGTCTGCTTTGAAGGACGAGAGCTTCCTGCAATCACCAATGTCGGGATCCGGCCGACATTTGATGACGGTACACAGCGGACAGTGGAAACCAATATTTTTGATTTTAATGAAGATCTTTACGGAAAGATCGTCCGGGTCGAATTCTATCAGTTTATTCGTCCGGAACGGAAATTTGAATCCCCGGAAGAACTCAAAGCAGAGATTCAGGCGAATGTCCTGCAGGTCCGCGAGTTCTTTTCATAATAATAACTGAAACTGAATAAAAGACTGTTTGATCAAGACCCTGTAAAGGGTCTTTTTTTGTGCGAAGTGAGCGCAGCGGCCGCCGAGTTTGCACAAAAGCTATTGCCTTTACATTGAAAAACAGTCACAAAAAATGGCAAAAATATCCTTTCTTTTCCTGTTTTGTGATGATTGCTATGACGGTGCTTACTACATAATAAGGTCACAAAAAGGAGAAATATGCATTCCGGAACCGGAAAACGGAATGTTTCAAAAGAAAGGATCAGGGATGAAAAACGGAAAGATCAGTAAAAGAATCCTCATAATTGCCATGACTGTATTTCTGCTCGCAGGGCTTTTGATCCCGACAGCAGTTTCCGTATATGCAGAAGAACTTCCGATGCAGGAACAGTTGGAACTGACAGCAGAGACTGTACAGGAAGAAACCCTGCAGGAAGAAGCATTGCAGGATGAAACCGTAAAGGATGAACCTTTGCAGGAAGAAACTTCAGAAGCTGTGAAAGAGGGTACGGACGAAACCGAAACGAACGAAAATCCGGAAACAGCGGACGAAACTACCAATGCTTCGGAAGAAGAAACAAGCTCCATTTTTCAGAAAATGGAAACCGTATTACAAAAAGCTCCGATCAGGAGCAGGAATGTTGCAATGAGCGCCGCAGAAGAAGAGGAAACGGAAGAGCAGGCGGACTCTGTCTATGGAAAAGCGACAGGGAAAGAAGGCACCGGAAACAGCTCCGGAAATGTCGTCTTTACCGAATATGAAAAAGATGGGGAATACACCCTTGTTTTTCGTGTTCTGGATAAAACCTGTTCCCCGGAAGACTGTGCGATTACCACACAGTTTCGTTCCACAGAATACGCATCCCGCACGACCCGGATCGTTCTGGAAGAAGGGATTACGGGAATCGGATGGATGTATCTGTATGACAGAGGCCTCTATTTCCCGCGGTATTCATACGATTATATTGTCGATAGAAATAAAACAGATATTTTTCAGGGATTTAAAAAACTGGTCACCGTTGTTCCGTGCAGTACGCTTGTACGGATCGGGTGGAGTGCATTCAATGGATGCGAGAAATTGTCAGAGTTTGATTTTACCTTCTGCCCGAATCTGGAGGAAATCATGAATCAGGCATTCTATGGATGCAAAGCTTTGAATTACGCAGATCTTTCCTACTGCACCTCTTTGAGCAGGATCGCATGGTCAGCATTTAACGGGGCAGGCAGGGGAAAAGACTCGACCGCGATTCTCCCTGTAAATCTGGATCCGACCGAGATCGGACTCCTTGCATTCAGCGGATGGAGATATGTGTACTGGGCAGAAGAAACAAAAGTGAAGGAAGTTACGATTCGCTATAGTGTGGAAGCAGCCCCGGCATATGCGGGAAGTCTTCTGTTTACGGATCTTCCACAGGTGGACGGGAAAGCAGAGATAAAAAACCAGAGCATCCGAAATATTCATACGATTCAGAATATCACAGCAAACTACTACCAGACGAAGAAACCGGGAGACGGGGCAGGCTTTGCATTTTACACCTATGAATTCAAGGGATGGAAAACGGAGGACGGAAGAATACTTGATCCGGGAGCTAAGATTGAGATTTCCGAACTGGATGCAGATAAGAACGGCATCGCAGAATTAGTCTCTGCCTGGAGCTATACCTGGAAAAAAGGATCACAGAGTTCCGGAACTCCTTCTGTAAATTATTCCATCTGGACGAATGTCAGCACTGCGGACAGCCAGATTGACGGGCAAACCATGCTGAATGAGAATGGCGTGAATTATACGCCGTCAATCGCAGGCGCGATGATGCATGCTGTAGATGAAAACGGTGGGATCCTTTATTCTGATACGCTTGCATCTCCTTCTTATGGAGGAAGAGGAAAACCGAATGTCGGAGATCTGGCATCCACTCTCCCATCATCGAATGAAGGTAAATATGCGATGATCACCTACGTGAATTCAAGCATTCTGGAAGCAGATGCGAAGATCCGTCAGCTTGCAGAAAACGGTTATTATACAGACGATTCGAACAGCGGGACGGTCTGCTGGAAGCTCAGCAGCTTTCCGACGGACGAGGAAGTTCTTACTGGTCTTGCAGAAATGGTCAGGAATGGCAGCACGGTTTTAAAAGATGAAAACGGAACCGTTATCAACGACGCTGAACTCAATACACGGAATTTCTCTGTCCACTGGTGTCATGTGAAATACCAGTCAGGAGCAAATGACGGCTGGCATATCGATGGAAAACTGACCAGAAAGGCATGTGTTAAAACAGGAACATTCTATATTGAAACATTTGATCATACCGGTGAAGCCATCGGGCATATGGGATTTACGGTCGGTTCCAACGATGAAAGACTGCAGGTAGCTGAGAAAAATACCTCTGCCGATGGGGAAGAAATCTATCAGGTTCTTTTTGAAAACGGCGAAAGCGCAGAGCTTAAGATGAGCAGGAAAGACGGACGGATTGTCCTGTCTCTTCCGTATAGAACGGACGGAACGTATGGATATGTGATCACAGAGACGATCCCGGCAGGATATGAAGGCGCAGGGACGACCGCTTCATTCCGGATTTTGGTTGATCCAAAAGGAAACTATACGATCTCTGATATTCAGATGCCGGAAGAGAACGGTTCGATCACGGCGATCGAAAAAAGCGGCAATATCAGTGGCGCACAGGTGATCAACAATAAGTTCATGATCACAACGCCTGCTCCGACAGGAGTATCCGCGAACTATCTGCCTTTCCTTCTGATCTTAGCAGCAGGAGTCGCTTTGGGGTTCGTACTGATCATCCGGAAAAAAAGAGAAAACGTATAACGATCATTTGAAATAGTATTTTTGAAGAGTCACAAAAAAATTCGATTTTTACCTATAAAAACGATTTTTGTGACTCTTTCTATGAAGGGGTGTCAGTTATCATTAAGCCATCAAAAACAGATAAACGCCAAACATCTGAAATGCGGAAGAACCGCAAAAAGAAAGGAGTTACACAATGAATAAGAAGTTCTGGAAGAAAATGGGATTAGCAGTTCTTACAACAGTTTGCACAGCGGCTATGGGAGTGACCGCATTTGCAGCAGAAGGAAATACAGAGGACCTTTTCCAAGCAGCAGGAAACACGGTGGTTTTAAAGAAGGCCATCACAGTAATCAATCATGACGGATTTACCTACGAGCCGTCCATCACTTACACCTACACACTTTCCAATGGAAGCGCATCCGGAAGCGTCACAGATGAAAACGGACGCACCGTCAACTTCAAGGCCGGAAGCACAGAGTACCTTACAAGCGCAGCAGTGCAGACTGCAGTCTTCTCAAAAGACAATGAAGTAGACGCAGGCGGAGCGGCAAATGCATCCAAAGATCTCAGCTGGTCCTTTGATCCATCGGCCTTTCCATCCGCAGGAGTTTACCGCTTCAATCTCAAAGAAACCGCAACAAGTGTTGATCCGGAGATAATCGGAATTGAAAGAAAGAATGAATATGATACAGATAAATTCCTGGATGTTTACGTACAGAACAGAAACGGCGGGCTTGAAATTTACGGATATATCCTTGCTGATGATGCAGAGACAGCAGTAAACCCGGTCTCCGAAAAAAGCCAGGGATGGAATGCAGGCGACGATCTCGAGCAGTTTGAAACATATAATATCAACATCACAAAGAATATCACCGGCGGCGGTGCAGATCTTTCCGCACAGTTCCCGTTCATGGTAGCTCTTACCGGCGAATTAAGCGGTGCGAATATTGCAGTGGAAGGAACAGGAAACGACATTGCTCTGACCGAGGAAGGTGCATCCGCGCAGCTTGGAAACGGAAAAACACTGATCGTAAAAGGACTTCCGAAAACCGCAGCATTCGCAATCACAGAAGATAACCCGACACCGGATGAATATAAAGCAACCGCAACGGTATCCGGCATCAGCGGAACGACCGCTGCAGAAGGAGCAGCACTTGCAGGAAACGCACAGGATCTTTCCCTCGTAGCAGATGGAAACATCGCAAATGCAAAAGAAGCAATCATCATTAACGTAGAAAATAATCTTGGAGTCATCTCTCCGACCGGCGTAGTCCTTCGATTCGGACCATACATCGCCATCCTGGCAGCAGGCATCGCACTGGCAGCAGTTCTGATCCTGAAGAGACGCCGCAGAGAACAGGAAGACTGATCACAGCAATAAACGATACAAAGACATGTAAGTGATCGCAAAGAACAGGACCCCGGATCTGTATCAGGGTAAATAAAAAGAAAGGAACGTACAATGAAAGAAGCGAAAAAAGTTCAGCAATCTGAAAAAAGCGTAAAACGGTATGAATGGCTCATTCTTCGGATCATCATTGTACTGGCTGTCATCTGGGTCCTGTTCTTCCAGATCATAGGGATCACACACATGCCGAATGAAGATATGTATCCAAGAGTAGATGCAGGAGATATGGTACTGTTCTACCGACTGGACCGGGACGTCCATTCCCAGGACATCATCGTGATCGGGAAAGAAACTCCAGACAGCGAAGGAAAAAAAGAAGTCTTTATCTGCAGAGTCGTTGCGAAAGGTGGAGATACCGTCGAGATCACCGAAGATGAGGAACTGGTCATAAACGGGAACACCGTAATGGAAACCAATATCTTCAGTTCCACACCTGCGTATGAACAATACACACAGTACCCGGTTACCCTGGCAGAAGATGAGTGCTTTGTACTGGCGGATGCAAGGGAAAACGGAACAGACAGCAGGTACTTTGGAACGGTTCATAAAAAGGAAATCATAGGAACCGTGATCACGATACTTCGAAGAAACAATTTATAACAGAAACTGATCAAACACAGGTTATTCAAAATAGCAGTATCCAAAAGAAAAAGAAAGGAGGAGCACATGGCTAAGAAATCAACCGGTAAGGGGATATTTACAAAAATTGCAGCGGCCGGAGGAAAAGCGGTCACGATCGTAACAGGTATCCTGGCATTCGTATTGATCCTTTACAGCAGCTATGTGCTTTATGACACCTTTTACATTCAAAACCAGGCAGCTCAGAACGGTGGTGCAGCAAAACAGTATCGACCGGAGATCATTGATGACGGCAGTATGCCGCTCTCGACAGAAACGCTGGCAGCTGTGAACAAAGACTATCGCGCCTGGCTTACCATCTATGATACCAATATTGATTATCCGGTCATGCAGGGAGAAAACGATCTGTACTACGCTTCCCATGACTATCGCAAAGAGAGCAGCCTGACCGGATCCATTTATGTATCCTCACAGAACAGCGCAGATTTCAGCGACAGCTATAATCTGATCTACGGACATCACATGGACAGTGAAGCCTTTTTCGGCGGATTGCATAACTATGCAGATGCAGACTACTACGATCAGCATCGGGAGGGGCTTCTGGTGCTTCCCGGTAAAGTGTACGACCTTAAAGTTTTCGCTGTACTGGAAGCAGATGCTTATGACGGGACGATTTACACCGCCGGAAATCAGGACATTGCAGCAATGACTGAATATCTCCGCAGTCTCTCTCCGATTCGTTTTGATGAGAAGACAGCTAATAAAACGGAAAAAATTCTTGTGATGAGCACCTGTCAGAGCGCAAGAACAAATGGACGATTTATCGTAATCGCAGATGCGCGGGAAAGAACTCTGAATACGCAGCAGATGGCGAATGCCGCTCCGATCGCGGATACGGATCCTGCTGCACCGGCCGACCCCGGAATGAACGGAGGAAACCCGCAGGGCGGCGGGCAGAGCACAGAGGTCGTCGAGACATCCGAAGCACCGCTAGCGAGTTTTATTGACTCCTTTACTCCGACCGGCGGAGTTTCCGGAGACGAAACCTGGGCTCTGCTCAATCTGATCTGCGTGATCCTTACGATTTATATCTGTGCACCTTTGTTCAGTCTGAAAGAAAAGTTTGGACGCAAGAAACTGATGCAGACAGCAAACGAAAAAAATGAATATACAGAGATCTATCAGATTGAAAGATTTCGCAGACGATGGGTCATCGGTCTGATGCTGGAAATCCTCATATCCGCAGGAGCAGTGATCTTCTATCTGCTGACTGCAAAGATGGATCATTCGCTGACACTGATTGATAAGTGGACACCATTGATGCTCATTCTCCTGCTTGCGGCATGGGTTGTGGACATCCGGCTGATCCGCTATCGGGAGGGCCATAACGGGACCTCACAGACGTACTGAAACAAGTCTCTGAAACAATCAGTTCAGGGGAAGGTAAAAATGACAGTGTGTAAATATACTTAAAAAACTAGGAAAAACAACACTGTGTTAAAAATGATGCACAATTTATCGTACATTATTAAAAACAGTTTGCATTATTTCATCGTATAGTATAGAATGACATCCAGAGGGGGAATTTGGGCATGCGGTCCGAATTTCTCTGTTTGTTTTATTAAAGAAATAATAGCCGGGGGATGCTTTTATGACAAGTAATCAAATCAGTATTTTTCTTGCAATGACAGAGAATCTTAGTTTTTCCAAAACAGCAGAAGAGTTTTATATTACTCAGCCTACCGTCAGCAGGCAGATCAGCATGCTGGAAGAAGAATGGGGCATCAAGCTTTTTGAACGAAACAAGAGACATGTGAGCATCACCAAGGCGGGGACGCTCATGGCAGAGATTTGCAGAGAAAACAGAAAAAAAATGGATAGCGGATTAAGCCGTGCCCGAAAGTATAAGAAGTAAAACGATTCGGAAAGCATGCCGCAAAACGGCATGCTTTTTTCATGTATAGCGATTGTTAAAATCTTCTTCTACGAGATAGTTTTTTTATGGTGCGGCTCGTGCAGCTTCGTTGAATTCTGAAATACCATCTGATACAATAAAGTACCGGATTTGGATTGGGTGAACGGAGGAATTTATGGGAGGAAATAAAAGTGCTTCCGGTGACACGGAAAGCAAACAGGTCCAGGTATATAACCTTATTAAACAGGATATACTGAATGGTGTCTACTCACCGGGAACGCCGATGGTGGAACGAAAGCTTTGTGAAAGATACAAAGTCAGCCGATCCCCAATCCGCAATGCATTGCAGGCCCTGGTGCGGGACGGTCTTGTCTCCTTTGTTCCGGGTAAAGGGGTAATGATCCCTGAAATCACTTTAGAGGATATCTTTGAAATTTATGATATGGTGGAGCTGTTCCAGATCTACGCGGTCCGTCGTTTTGTGAAGCGCACGAATGAGGTCAGCTTAAATTCACTGGAGCAGATTCTTTTGAATATCAGAACATCGCTGGATCAGGAACATCTGGCGGATGCGATCAAGTGGGATCTTCAGTTCCATGCTTTTCTTATTGAACTCGCCGGAAACAGCAGACTGAAGGCAAGTTATGATCAGATCAGTGCACAGATCGGAAGATTCTTATCTTATACGTTAGAGGATATGCAGCTTGCGGAGCGCTCGTATCTGGAGCATCGCAATATCTTCAACTGTCTTGCAGAGGGAGATGCAGCAGGAGCAGAGGATGCGATCGCTCAGCACTATTCCAACACCAAACAATACTATATCAACCGGCTGCTCAGCGGGGATCTTTGATTCCTTGCAATTCCTTTGAGAGCAGTGCTATAATAACAAACTGATGCGGGGTTAGTACATCGGTAGTATGCGAGCTTCCCAAGCTCGAGAGGCGGGTTCGATTCCCGTACCCCGCTTAAAAAAGAAGCAGCGGACCAAAGGTCCGAAGCTTCTTTTTTCGGGCGCGGCGGATCCGACCGCGGCCTATTTGCCTTTTTACAGGCAAAAAGTTT
>CAZOHB010000087.1:5757-11154 GCA_964579345.1 uncultured Parasporobacterium sp. | reverse complement strand
GGTTTTGTAGATCGTATCAACGCCTGCAATATGGGCAGCGGCTAAAATATACGGATTGATCTTGCCTTCCGCATTCGGCGGAGTTGTCATGATGATCCGGCTGCATCCTGCGATCTTTGCAGGGATCGAATCCATTAAAACGGTGGAAGGATATGCAGCGCTGCCTCCCGGCACGTACAGACCCGCAATTTCGATCGGCGTGACCAGCTGGCCGCGGATCACTCCGTTTTCCTCTTTGATCTCAAATCCCTGACGGACCTGATTCTTATGGTATTCTGTGATATTCTTTGCCGCTCGCTCAAGCACGCGAAGGAATTCCGGCTCCGTTACTGAAAGGGCTTCCTCCATTTCTTCCGGACTCACCTGCAGGGAATCCAGCTTCGCATGATCAAATTTCTCACAATAATCTAAAACGGCTTTGTCACCGTTGGTTCTGACATTTTGAATAATCTCGGCAACGATTCCTTCAACAGAAGAAATTGCCTCCACTCTGGAAAAGATTTCATCCTTTGAAACTTCTCCGAATTTCATGATCTTTATCATAGTTAACTACTCCTGTTTTTATACGATCAGTGACAATTGTTCCGCCAGCGCCCGGATCTGCTCTCCTTTAAATTCATAAGAAGCGCGGTTGCTGATCAGACGCGCGCTGATCGGCATGATCTCTTCCAGCACGGACAGATTGTTTTCCTTCAGCGTTGTTCCTGTTTCTACAATATCAACGATCACATCCGAAAGCCCTAAGATCGGGGCGATCTCGATGGATCCGTTCAGATGGATGATATCGATCTCACGGCCTTTTCCCTGATAATAATTCCGCGCGATATTGCTGAATTTCGTCGCAACACGCAGCGGCTTTTCCGTATTATCTGAAAAAGAAGCAGGTCCTGCAACCGCCATCCGGCATTTTCCCATGTTCATGTCCAGCAGTTCGTAAATTTCCGGCTCATATTCTTCGATGATATCTTTGCCGCAGACGCCGATATCAGCAGCGCCTCGTTCCACGTAGATCGCAACATCCGAAGGCTTCACCCAGAAGTAACGAACACCTGCCGCTTCATTTTCAAAGATCAGTTTCCGGTTTGGCTCGAGGATCGAAGGACACTCATATCCGGCTTTCGCAAAGAGTTCATATACTTTTTCTCCAAGTCTTCCCTTCGGAAGCGCTACGTTGAGCACAGATTTCGGACCATCCTCAGAAGCTTCCTTTAAAAGGCCGGAACTGATCGCCGCTTCGGCCGCATCCAGATAAACCGCGAATCCGATCGCACGGGATTTCCTTCCGAGTTTTCGCATAATGCGGTCATACTGACCGCCGGAAAGAACACTGGTCGGAGCACCTTTCATAAATCCGTTGAACACGATGCCGTTGTAATAATTCAGGTCTGCAGAGATCGAAAAGTCGACGGTCAGCATATCTGCAGCCGCACCTTTTTCCAGCCTCTCAAGAATATGAATAAATCCGTCTGACGCCTCGCTGTAAAAATCTGTTTTCAAACAAGGAAGAACCTCGCTGATCTTTCCGTTCAAACGCATCAGGGATTTCAGCGAATCCGCTTTTTCAGCCGGAATCTGTTCTCTTGCACAGAGTTTATCGAGCTCATCCGCGTTCTTTTCGCATAAGAAGGTATACGCCTGTTTTTCGCCTTCTTTCGTAAGACCGATGCGTTCGATCTCCGCCTCGATCAGATCCAGATTAGAAAGTTCGAGAACCGTTTCTCCGGAAAGCCTTTGAAGGCTGAGAGCGGCAAGCTCGATCACTTCCACGAGCTCCTCTTCTGCGATCCTTCCGTAGCACTCCAGACCGGTCTGCATGATCTCACTGAAAGAGCCGGTTCCTTTTGAAACACGGTAAACATTCTCGTTATAGAAAACTTTCTGTGTGACTACCGGATCATCCTTACTGTTCTTTATAATGGACAGCGTTACGTCCGGTTTCAAGGCAAGCAGTTTACCGTTTGTGTCGGTAAACGTAATGACATTATCAGAAACCAGGAAATCCTTGTTTCTTGCGTAAAGGTCATACTCTTCGAATTTGCTCATCCGATAGGGAGCATAACCGTATTTTAAATATAATTCCCGAAGCGAAAAGATGATCTTCTCGTCTTCTGTCAGAACAGACTCATTAATATTCATAGGTCCCTCGTTTCATGGTATTCAAATTATGCTTTAGTATGCTACCATGCTACCACGCTAAAGTCAATCAATATATACAAATAAAGATTCAATTTTTTGGTGAAAACGTCTGCTTATACAGAAAGCTGTGATGAAGAAGATGGAAGTGCGGCTTACGCTTTCTGTGCCTTTTCTGTCATTTCCTGTGCCATCGCATCTGCCGTTCGGATCAGTTCCGGATCATATCCGTAAACCTTTAACAGTTTGATGGCATTCCGGCTTGTCGAAGGACCTTCCTTGATCTTGTAATCAAAGAGAACCTGGTCGTTTTCGACCTTCTCCGTAAAGTGATAATTCGTCATATCATCGGCAAGGATCCGGGTCAGCTCAATATCATGCGTTGCTGCAAAGATCAGCGCATTTTCATGCGAAAGCTTTTTCAGGATCTGGCTGGAAGCTGCGATTCTCTCCGCGGTATTCGTGCCTCGCAGGACCTCATCGATAAACGCCATGACCGGATACTCCGGATTCAGGGAATCAAAGATCCGCTTCAAAGATTTGATCTCAACGATGAAATAGCTCTCTTCTCCAAGGATATTGTCTGTTAAAGCCATCGAAGAAAGGACCTGATAAAAACGGGTCTGGAAGGAATCTGCCAGACAGGTGTAAATCGTCTGTGCAAAGATCTGATTGATCGCAATGGTCTTCAGGAAGGTGGATTTTCCGGAAGCGTTTGAACCCGTAAGAAGAACGGACTGACCGGTTTTCAGGCTGTTCTTCACCGGCTCCGCAACCAGCGGATGGTAAACCTGCGTTGTGGATAATCCCGCCTCCGCGAAGGCCGGCTTGCAGTACGCTTCATGTTCTTCACGAAACAGCTTGATACAGATACAGGTCTCAATCTCGCCGAGCGTATCATAAAGCTCCTGAATCTCCGCTTCATGCTCGGATGCACATTTCTTCATGCTGTTGAATTTGATCAGGTCTACATGGAAGATCATGCGGATGTAATCCATGATCACATCGATCAGGGATCCGGATACGCTGTTGGTGATCAGCCAGCTTCCGCGTTTCAGCGGCTGGAAGATTTTGACATTCTTTTTTAAGCATGCGAGGTCATCGGAAAACGCTTCCCCCATCGAAAGCTTCGTGATTTTGGAAGCTGCGATAACCATGGATACCAGATATTTCAGGCTGTTGAAATAGCCCTCAACACCGGCCTTGAATTTGAAATATAAACCGATGTTGACCGCGATCATGATAACAAGCGCAATGATTCCGATCGCCGGTTTTACAAAGATCAAAGCGATTGCCGCAAGCAGCAGGATGATCAGAATAAAATGAATGGCATTTCCCTGATTTTTGATTTCGCGGATCTTGAAAATATGATCCAGGAAGGAAACTTTCTTTGTCTTTCCAAGCGCTTTGAAGATTTTCTGCAGTTCCTTCACCAAAGCAGGATCCGCTTTCAGCGCTTCCGCTTTTGCATCACGCGCCTTTAAAACGGTCTCATCCAATTCCAGGGTATGCAGCGTTTTCTTCAGATATTCCTGCCCGACGGACGAGCATGCATGATTCATCCGGCCGAATACTTCTTCGAGATCCAGATCATTCCATGTGATTTGATCAATTAAAAAATGTTTCTCCATAATAAACAAGTAAGGCAGATCGTTACTCTGCCTTTAAATCCCTCATCATCAGATTGTCGACGGCCTCCCTTGGAGAGAGCCCTTCAAACAATACTTTGTTCACCTGTTCCACGATCGGCATTTCCACGCCGTATTTCACTGCAAGATCATGCGCTGCCTTAGCGGAGACAATACCTTCAACAACCATATTAACTTCAGCAATTGCCTCTTCCATGCTCTTTCCCTGACCGATCAGGATTCCTGCACGTCTGTTTCGCGAATGCATGGAGTCGCAGGTAACGATCAGATCGCCCATACCGGAAAGGCCGTATAAGGTTTCGATCTTTGCTCCGATCTTCAGCGCGAGTCCGCTGATCTCATGAATACCACGCGTGATCAGCGCGGCTTTTACATTATCTCCGTAACCGAGACCGTCGCCCATACCGGCGGCAAGCGCGATCACGTTTTTCAAAGCTCCGCCAAGCTCGATACCGAGAACATCCGTACTGGTATAGACACGGAAGACAGGACTTGCAAAAAGCTTCTGCAGATATTTCGCTGCCTCTTCATCCTTGCTTGCGACCGTAACCAGAGTCGGCATTTTTCTTGCGACTTCTTCTGCATGGCTCGGCCCGGAAAGAACACAGACATTCGCTTCCGGAAGCTCTTCTTCAATAATTTCAGAAAGCGTCATCAATGAGCCGGACTCGATTCCTTTCGCAACATTGACAATGATCTGGTCTTTCGGGATCAGTCCTTTTAATCTTTTCGCGGTCGACCGCGTATAAGCGGAAGCAACTGCCAGAACGATGCAGTCGCATCCGGAAACGGCTTTTTCAAGATCGTCGGTCAGTCGGATCTCTTTCGAAATCTGAATGCCCGGAAGGTATTTCGGATTTTCCCTTTTTTCTTCCAGAAGACGGATTTCATCCGGCAGCGCACTCCAGACGGTTACCTGATGCCCATTATCATTCAGCAGAATACTGATACCGAGTGCCCAGCTTCCTGCACCTAATACTGTGATGTCTGCCATATCCGTTACTTCCTCTTTTTCTTGGTGCCGTTGCTCTTTTTCTTTTTCGTCGTCGAATGTTTTTTCTTCTTTTTCGCAGAAGATTTATTATGTTCGGACTGCAGATGCTGAGCCTCCGCCTTTTTTATAGCAGCAGTTTTGATATCGTCGGATGTGGAATCCGGGCCTTCGATCGGCATGCCGATCTTTCCGGCGATATCCATATTGTTGAATTTCTCAACAAACTTCTTTTTCGGGATTGCCGTTTTATTATTGAGTTTCCGGCGGATCGCTGCATGTTTTCTGGACGCTGATTTGTCCAGATTTCCAACCCAGGCATTAAACTTATCTTCAACCTTTAAAGAACGTACTTCCTGCGTCATGGTTAATGCTTGTGACACCGGTTTCTCTTTATTTTCTTCAACTTCAGTCTCTTCTATCGCCTCAACCGTTTCTGTCTCTTCGACAGTTTCTGTTTCTTCGACAGTTTCTGTTTCTTCGACAGTTTCTTCAGATTCTGCCTCTTCAACTACTTCAGGCTCTTCTTCTGAAGTTTCTTCAGGCTCAGCCTCAGCGGCTTCTTCAGGCTCTTCTTCTACAGCTTCTTCAGGCTCAGCCTCTTCAATTACTTCAGGCTCTTCT
>CAZOHB010000087.1:0-5657 GCA_964579345.1 uncultured Parasporobacterium sp. | reverse complement strand
GCAGTTTCCTCAGCCTCTTCAACCACTTCAGGCTCTTCTTCTGCAGCTTCTTCAGGCTCAGCCTCTTCAATTACTTCAGTCTCTTCTTCTACAGCTTCTTCAGGCTCAGCCTCTTCAATTACTTCAGGCTCTTCTTCTGCAGCTTCCTCAGGCTCAGCCTCAGCGGCTTCCTCAGGTTCTTCTGCTGCAGTTTCCTCAGCCTCTTCAACCACTTCAGGCTCTTCTTCTGCAGCTTCTTCAGCCTCAACCACTGCGACTTCTTCAGCCTCTTCTTCTACAGTTTCCTCAGCCTCAACCACTGCGACTTCTTCAGGCTCTTCTTCTGCAGTTTCTTCAGACTCAACCTCTGCGACTTCTTCAGCCTCTTCTTCTACAGCTTCCTCAGTCTCAACCTCTGCGACTTCTTCAGGCTCTTCTTCTGAAGTCTCCTCTCCGGAAACGAAAGCTGCAATCTCGTCCACAGCGGTATCGATTTCTTCGCTCTCCTCGGCATTCGGTTCATCCGCTGCATAGTCATCGAAAAGCGCATCCTCATCTGCTTCGTCGGAATCAAGTCCGGCAAGCAGCACAGCCTCTACCGCTTCTGAATTCTCTTCTTCATTGACTTCAGCAACCGCACGAGCCGGAACATCCGCCGCTGCTTCTCCGGCATAATCATCCTCGTAGTAATACTCTACGCCATATTCATCGCTTAATTCTTCTTCTCTCGGCTGCCGGAACCGGAACCGCGGCTCTTCCGCGTAAAGAAGACGAATGATATTTTTATTATGCGTGATCAGAACAAGCACAGCAAGCAGGATCACAATGATCTGGCAGTCAATCAGCCAATCGGGGTCCACAAACGTCCAGTTCATCAAAGAAAAGAACAGAAAACTGAACATAAGGACGATGATCGTCGTCATGGAAGAAAGCGAAACATACTTCGTAATAAGGAAGATCAGAAGGAATACAAATAATCCGATAACAATGTATTTCCATTCTCCAAGCATGACATAAACCGCGCAGGTAGCGGCAACGCCCTTTCCGCCGCGTCCTCTCAGATAGACCGGGAAATTATGTCCCAGCACCGCGCCGAGACCTGTATACAAAGTCAGCGCGATCGGATCGATCGGCATCTGAAGCCAGGTAAGGAAGATATAACGGGTCAGGAAGATCGCTGCAACAACCTTTGCAACGTCTAAAACGAAAGTCAGCAAACCGGCACCGGCGCCCATGACACGATACATGTTGGTAGCTCCCGGATTTCCGCTTCCCTTAGAATAGATATCAATGCGTTTTGCTTTCGAAATGAAAAATGCAGACTGAAACAGACCGAATAAATAACCAATGACCAGTGCGCATAAGCCCACCAGTCTTATCATGGTCAGATAGTCCGTCGTCAATCCGTAAAAAAACTCTCCAATGGTATCCCAAATTGACATCTGTTACTCTTTTCCTCTCCGTTCTCTTACAATGAACTTCAATGGGGTGCCTTCAAAGCCAAAAGCTTCCCGAACCTTGTTTTCCAGATAGCGCAGATAGGAGAAATGCATCAGCGCTTTATCATTCACAAAGATCACAAATGTCGGCGGCTTCACGGCAACCTGTGTGGTATAAAAAATCTTAAGACGTTTTCCTTTGTCAGACGGAGGCTGGTTTAAAGCCACCGCTTCTGTGATGATTTCGTTGATCACACCCGTCTGGATACGGCGGGAATGGTTTTCCACGACAACATCGATCAGCTCAAACAGCTTATTCAGGCGCTGCCCTGTCTTTGCGGAAATAAACAGAAGACGTGCATACGGCATAAACGCAAGAACCTGACGGATCTTCTCCGTATACTTGTAGATCGTCTTGTCATCTTTTTCAATCGCGTCCCATTTATTGACGGCAACGATAATGCCCTTGCCTCTTTCATGCGCAATTCCCGCAATTTTGGCATCCTGTTCAGTCACGCCTTCTTCTGCAGAAATAACAACAACAACGACATCCGCACGCTCAACAGCCGAGACTGCACGGATAATGCTGTAACGTTCGAGTTCTTCCTTGATTCTGGATTTTCTGCGAAGACCTGCTGTGTCAATAAAGACATATTCTTTTTCGTCGTATTTGATGATCGTATCGATCGCATCTCTCGTCGTTCCCGGGATATCGGAAACCAGCACCCGGTTTTCGCCGAGCAGTGCGTTAACAAGAGAAGATTTTCCAACGTTCGGCTTTCCGATCACGGCGATATGCGGCCGCTCATCTTCTTCCTCATCAAGATAGCTGCGGTCAAAATACTTGGTCACAGCATCGAGAAGATCGCCAAATCCAAGTTTGGAAGAAGCAGAGATCGGATGCGGATCTCCGAGCCCCAGATTATAGAACTCGTAAACATCCATCATCTGTTTCTGAAAACTGTCTACTTTATTGACTGCCAGAACGATCGGTTTTCCGCTCCGACGAAGCATGTCAGCGACTTTATCATCCGCATCAACAAGCCCCTGACGGACATCCACGATAAAGATGATCACGTCGGAAGTATCGATGGCCGTCTGCGCCTGTGCGCGCATCTGGGACAGGATGATATCATTGCTTTCCGGTTCGATACCACCGGTATCAACCAGAGTAAAATCCATATCAAGCCAAGATACATCAGCGTAAATACGGTCCCGTGTTACGCCCGGCGTATCCTTTACAATTGCGATATTGCTGCCTGCCAGCGCGTTGAAAAGGGTCGACTTTCCGACGTTAGGCCTGCCAACGATCGCTACGATCGGCTTGCTCATAAACTTGTCTCCTGTAATCGGTGGCCGGAATACCCGCAAAGGCATCCAGAAGAGAAGCTCCGTCCTGCGGAACGATCGTCACGCGGACATTCAGCTCCTGCTCCACCTCTGTTTTTGTCACATCATCTAAAAAGTATTCTTCTCCTGCCCGGAACATATTTACCGGAAGCAGAAGTTCCTGCCCAAGGTCTTTTCCCTTCAGCTGGGCGATCAGATCCTGCCCGCAAAGGAGGCCGGAAACGGTGATGCTTTCACCGAAGAAATCATTCCGGATCTCATATACATCAATTTCCGCTCCCAGAAGGTTCTTAGACTCTTCCGCATACTGTTTGATATACGGATAAGAAAGACGTCCGGTCGCAACGGAGATCTTCCTGCCGGAGAACGATGTATCAGCACCGCTCTCTTTGAAAGCCTCCAAAGCTTCCCGGAATTCCGTATCTAAAAGCCTGAGCATACCGACACCGTTTTCCAGCTGCGGATAGCCGTCATAAGTCTCTTCCGCAGGCACCGGAAGCCCCGCAAGAAGGTAGAATTCATCGCTTGCGTGGACAAAATGTGTCGAGTAAATATTATAAAGGTTTTCCTGATATTTTTCTACTGTTTTTATGACTTTCAGAGCATCATTTTTTGTACATAATTCCAATGGAAACAGGCCTTCCCGGTATCTGGTCAGTCCCGCCGGAACGATTGACAGACTCTGCATTTCAGGCAGGTAACGGGAGAGGTCGCTGATCGTCTTTTCCAGAGCGTCTCCGTCATTAATTCCCTTGCAAAGAACGATCTGTCCGTTCATCGGAATCCCTGCTTCGTGCAAACGGTCAAGATAGCGCAGGACATCGCCCGCAAACCGGTTGTTCAGCATCTTACAGCGAAGTTCCGGATCTGTCGTATGAACGGAAATATTGATCGGTCCCATATGGTATCGGATGATCCGGTCAATATCCGCATCTTTCATATTCGTCAGGGTGACATAATTGCCCTGCAGGAAAGAAAGTCGGGAATCATCATCTTTGAAATAAAGCGTATCCCGCATTCCCGGAGGCATCTGGTCGATAAAACAGAAAATACACTTATTCGTGCAGGAACGGTATTCATCCATCAGACCGTCGCCGAATAACAGCCCGAGATCCTCACCGAATTCTTTTTCGAATTCATATGTTTTGATCCTGCCGTTTTTCTTTTCGATCTCCAGAACGATCTGCTCATCTGCAGATAAAAAACGGTAATCAAAAATATCCCTGACGGTTTCTCCGTTTACCGTCAGGAGATGATCACCTTCTTTTATATGCAGTTTGTGGGCTATGGAATGAGGCTCCACGCCCACAATCAGCTGTTTCTTCATAGAATTAATTACTCGTTCCAGTTGTGATAAACATCCTGGACATCGTCGTCATCGTCAAGAAGCTCCAGGATCTTGTTCATGTTCTTGATGTCCTCTTCGTCGGAAAGATCCACATAAGTCTGCGGGATCATGGTAACTTCCGCATCCATCATCGGGATTCCGGCAGCTTCCAGAGCCTCGCGAACGGTACTGAAGTCATCCGGATCAGTTAACACCGTATAGGACTCCTCTTCTTCCGCGAAGTCTTCCGCGCCTGCATCCAGCGCAGACATCATCAGTTCGTCCGCATCTCCTTCAAATTCTTCTTTCGCGATAATGATCTGGCCTTTCTTATCGAACATATAAGAGACGCATCCCGGTGTTCCAACATTTCCCGCACCTTTGGAGAATGCATGTTTTACATTCGCCGCAGTACGGTTCTTGTTGTCCGTAAGGGTGCTGACGATGATCGCGATTCCGGACGGGCCGTAACCTTCGTAGGTCATCTCTTCGTAGTTGATATTTCCGCCGTCTCCGGCAGCTTTTTTGATGCCTCGCTCGATCGTGTCGTTCGGCATGTTATTTGCTTTTGCCTTTGCAATTACATCAGGAAGCTTGGAGTTGTTATTCGGGTCCGGACCGCCTTCGCGTACTGCGATCGCAATCTCTTTTCCGATAATGGTAAACATCTTACCCTTCGCTGCATCGTTCTTTTCTTTTTTGTGTTTGATATTAGCAAATTTTGAATGTCCTGACATAGTAACCTCTTTCCTGATTTATATCTGAACCGCCGGCAAATACTGCTGCGGCTGCTCTGCTTAATTAAGCGTTCTTATTATTTAACGTAATCTTCACGACGGAGATCGTTTTGTCATCTACAGAAAGAATACGGTAGGTAACATCTCCTTCTGTGATTTCCGTTCCGACATCATCTTCCGGAATACGGTCGAGCTTTGAGATCAGATACCCGTTCAGGGTTTCATAATCCTCATCTTCATAATTGATGCCGATCGTCTCCGTGATCTCTTCCAGCGGCGTCAGACCTTTGACATGGTAGATCTGGTCGTTGATCTTGACGATGTTGACTTCCACTTCGTCATGCTCATCAAAGATATTGCCTACGATCTCTTCCAGTATATCTTCCATACAGAGGATGCCGGAGGTCTGTCCGTATTCATCGACTACGACTTCCATATGCATCTTTTCTGCCTGCATGTTTTTGAAGATGCCGTTGATCTTGCTGGTTTCCGGGATAAACCGGACCTTCTGCAGCAGCCCTTCAATATCTTTTACCTTTTTATCAAGCGCAGAACCTTCAACGTAAAAACGCATCGCGTCTTTGATGTGCATGATTCCAATAATATTGTCAAGGTTTTCAAGATAAACCGGGAAACGGGAAAACCCTTCATCAAGTACCAGATTCATCGCATCCTTAAGCGTTGTCTCTCCGTCAATCGCACAGATGTTTTTTCTGTGGGTCATGATCTCGTAAGCGCTCGTTTCATCAAGCTCGAAGATGTTCGTGATCATCTCCGCTTCGCTTTCCAGAATCTCTCCCTGTTCCTGCCCTTCATTCAGCATGG
>CAZOHB010000086.1:8734-11359 GCA_964579345.1 uncultured Parasporobacterium sp. | reverse complement strand
CGTATCGTGATCGGTATTGCGATAGTTGTCGCTCTTATTGCCAGCGCCTATTACATCTGGTATTCGGCGGTGTGACGACCGTTGTCAACTATGGGGTATTTGTCCTCTGCGGACATGTATTCCATCTCGGAGTCGTTCCTTCCAATATCATCGCATGGGTCCTGGCTGTGATCGTTGCGTTTATCACCAACAAGCTCTGGGTCTTTGAGAGCAAAAGCCTGCAGCTGAAGACTGTCGGAAAGGAATTCGGAGAGTTTGTCGGAGCAAGGCTTCTGACATTGGTGATCGAGACGCTGCTGCTCTGGATCTTTGTCGATAAACTCCACGTTAATGACCTGATCATGAAGATCATTACGAATGTGATCGTTGTGATCCTGAATTATATTTTCAGCAAATTTATAATATTCAGAACAAAAGAAAAACAATAAACAGAAAAGGCACTTACATGAAATTACCGGAAAAGATAGACTTGCATATGCATACAACTGCTTCCGACGGGACAGATTCCCCGGAGGAGATTATTTCACATGTCCGTAAAACGGGGCTGGATCTGTTCTCTGTCACAGACCATGACGGAATCGCCGGAGCAACGGAGATCAAACAGATCCTGAAGAACGAACCGGCAGATGGTCTGCGGTTCATCAATGGGATTGAGTTTTCCTGCAGAGACGAGCAGGGAAGATACCACATCCTGGGATATCATTATGATGAAAATGATCCGGACCTTCGCGCACTTGTGGATCATGCGCATGCAAACCGCATGAAAAAGCTGCAGGAACGGCTGGATTTTATTCGCAACGATTTTGGATTTGTCTTTAAAGAAGAGGATCTTGCTGCGCTGAAAAGACATCATAATCCGGGAAAGCCGCATATCGCGAACCTGATGATCCGCTATGGCTATGCGTCTTCCATCCAGGAAGCGATGCATGAGTATCTGAATAAAAAGAAGTTCCCGAATGTTTACACCCTGCCGCAGGATGCGATTCAGGCAATCCTGAAAAGCGGGGGAGTAGCAGTCCTTGCGCATCCTTCTTATGGGGACGGGGATCAGTATATCACCGGTGAGGAAATGGATCAGCGCCTGAAACACCTTCTGCCGTTTGGCCTGCAGGGCGTGGAATGCTATTATTCCGGTTTTACGCCGGCTCTGATCCGGGAGATGCTTGGCTTTTCGGAAAAGTATGATCTGGATGTAACCGCCGGAAGTGATTATCACGGTGGAAATAAACTGGTTGTGCTGGGAGATACGAACCTGGACGCCGTTTCCGAAGGAGCGCCCCGGCTGCAGCGGTTTCTGCGGAAGGTTTTGGGAGAAGAGTAAGATCCGTTTCCGGACACTCAAACACGTTGGTTGAATAATTGAGCGAAAGGAGGAGCACTCACCTCGCTGACGCTCGGCTCGTGTCCGTTTCCGGACCATGAAAACACGTTGGTTGAATAATTGAGCGAAAGGAGAAACATTCGCCTCGCTTCGCTCGGCTCATGTCCGTTTCCGGACCAGCCTTTCACAAAAAAACAACCATGCGTGTAAACACGGTGGTTGTTTCCTTGCGAAAGTCCGTTTCTCCTTTCGCTCCAGCTACTGATCGGAATCGAACCGACGACCTCGTCATTACCAATGACGCGCTCATACCGACTGAGCTACAGTAGCGTAATGCGATTTGATGTTGACCATCAAGACGCAAACAAGATAATACAATAGTTTTGAAATTATTTCAACAGAAAAATAACATTTATCGGAAAGTTTTCTAATATGAAAAAATGGAACATGAATAAAAACAGAATTATACTTGTTGTAACAGCTCTTTTCGCGGCGATCTGCCTCTGTGCATGCGCGGAAGTAAAAATCGGAAACCCATCTTCGAAAGATTCTTTTATCCGGATCGGGGATTTTTCCTGCAGCAGGGCAGAGGCCGTCTTCCTGCTCATGGAAGAGAAAGCGCTTTATGAAGAAGGACAGGATCCGGCCGCTCTTTGGGGACGCAGCATCGGAGATGAAACGATGAATGACTATGTCAAGGATGTGGTGAAGGATCAGCTGACCCGCTATACGGCAGCGCTTGTCATGTCCGACAAACTGGCAGCTTACCCGACGGAGGATGAGAAAAAACAGGCGGGAGAAGATGCGGTGACTGCATGGACGAAGATCTCCGGTCTGTATGATACAGACGTGTATGATATCTCTGCGGATGATGCCAGCGAACTGTATGAGAAAAAAGCGGTTTATGAAGCTGTCTATCGTCAGATCACAGAGGAGGCTGCAGCAGAGATCACCGAAGATTCGACCCGTGTGATGCAGGCGGATTATGTTGTTCTGCCTTCTTCGGCAGGAGAAGCAAAGGCACGCGAAATCTGGAAGGGGGTAAAAGACGGAGGCGATTTTTCCACCGTCTGCAAGGCGGCAGGCTTCGACCTTCTTTCCAATCAGGTGATCAAGCGCGGAGAGCTTCCCTCTTCGGTGGATCAGATCGCGTTTGCGCTGAATGACGGTGAGATGAGTGAAGTGATCGAAAGCAAGGACGGGTACTATATCATCCGCTGTGTGGATGATAAGCTGATCGCGGAATCCGCGGCAAATTATAATGCAATCGTAACAAGCGCAAAAGAAGAGGCTTTTCGAAACGC
>CAZOHB010000086.1:0-8724 GCA_964579345.1 uncultured Parasporobacterium sp. | reverse complement strand
TCACGAGTATTGTCGATCTTTATGAAGTAACAAAAGGATACAAAGCTTTCCTTTGACAGCAATTACTGGAAAAAAATCGATGTGGGGAGTATTCGATGAAGAAGGTAACGATCGTTGTTCCGGCCTATAATGAGGCTGAGAATCTGACATTGTTTCTGAAGGAGACGGAGGCTGTCTGCGGGACGCTTTCGGACTTTCAGTTCCGATACCTTTTTATCAACGACGGCAGCAGTGACGGAACGCTTACGGTCCTTCGCGCCCTTGCAGCCGAAGCCCCTGCTGTCAGCTATCTTTCTTTTTCCCGGAATTTCGGGAAAGAGGCTGCGATCTTTGCAGGCCTTCAGCATGCGGCAGGGGATTTTGTGATTCTGATGGATGCGGATCTTCAGCACCCGCCGGCATTGATCCCGGAGATGCTGAAGGCAGTCACGGAAGACGGATTTCAGGCTGCCGGTGCAAAAAGAAAGGCGAGCCTTTCTTCCCGTATGTTTACCGGCATCAATAATAAAGTATCCAGCGTAAAAATTGAAAAAGGTGCGACGGACTTTATGTGCATGAGCCGTCTGTTCGTCGATTCCGTCTTAAACCTTTCGGAAAGCCAGCGCTTTTCCAAAGGACTGTTTGCATGGGTTGGTTTTGAGATCCGCTGGCTGGAGTATGAACAGAAACCAAGAGCAAATGGGAAAAGCAAGTGGAATAAGTCCAAGCTTTTTTCCTACGCGGCAGACGGACTGACTTCTTTCAGCACGGTACCGCTTCGGATCGTAACCGTCTCAGGTGCGGTGATCTGCCTGCTGGCGTTTATTTATATCATCATTACACTGGTAAAGACCTTGATCTTTGGCATTGATGTTCCGGGTTATGTAACGACCCTTTGCGCGATTCTTTTTATGGGCGGCATGATCATGCTTTCCATCGGCATTCTGGGTTCATATATCGGACGGATTTATATGGAAACGAAAGATCGCCCGCAGTATATTCTTGCGGAAAAAGAACTGAAACAGGAGAAAAAGGAGCAGCAGAAGTGAAGAGCCTGAATCGACAGAACTTTATAAAAAGAAACCTTCCTTTGCTGATTGCCTTTCTCGTTCCAATTGCGATCCTGGTTATCATTTATGCGACAAGGGAAATCTACCCGTTCGGGGAGGAAATGTATCTTCGAAGCGATATGTACCATCAGTATGCGCCGTTCTTAAAAGAGTTTCAGCGCATTCTGCAAAGCGGGGGAAGCCTGCATCATACCTGGCATATCGGTCTCGGTTCCAACTTCTACAGTACGTTTGCCTACTATATTGCAAGTCCTGTGAACTGGCTTGCCGGTCTGATTTCACCGGATTACATTCCGGAGATCATGAGCTGTTTTCTGATCTTGAAATCCGGTCTCATGAGCGCTTTTATGACCTTCTATCTGCACCGGCGTTTCCGGAATCACAATATCAGCGCCGCTGCCTTCGGCATCTGTTATGCGCTTAGCGGTTATATGGCGGCGTACAGCTGGAATGTGATGTGGCTGGACTGCCTTGTGATCCTGCCGCTGCTGATACTGGGACTGGAACGGCTTGTAAAAGAAAAGAAGGTTCTGTTATACACGATCTGTTTTGCCTTTTCCGTGCTTTCCAATTATTACATCGCGATCATGCTGTGCTTTTTCTCTGTGCTGTATGTGATCTATCTTCTGGCTGTGGAAACGGAATTCCGCGATACGAGAGAGCTGCTGCGGCACATCGGAAAATACCTGCTGTATTCGTTCCTCGGAGGCTGTATCGGAGCGATATCGTTCCTTCCGGCGCTTTCTGCGCTGTTTGGAACCGCGTCCGCAGGTTCCGCGTTCCCGGCCCGTATGACGGCTTACTACAATCTTCTTGAGATGTTTGCGCATGGCGCGATGAACACGAAAGTGACCATGATGAACGGCTATGTGCCGAATATTTATGCGGGTATCATCGTATTTGCCCTGATCCCGCTTTTCTGGCTGAACCGTGCGGTTCCGGTAAAACAAAGAGCAGGGAAGACGATCCTGATGGCGATCCTGATCTTCAGCTTTACATTTAACGTACCTGCTTTTATCTGGCATGGTTTTCATTTTCCGAACAGCCTTCCGAGCAGACAGTCGTTCATTTATATCTTCCTGGTCCTTGTGATGAGCTATGAGGCCTGGATACACATGCGAAACGTTTCAACAAAGCAGATCCTGCTTTGCTTCGGGGCCGCGATCCTTGCTGTCTTTGCTCTTCAGGTCCTGTATTCCGGTGAGGAATATCCGATGAGCATTGCCTATGCAAGCAGCGCATTTCTGATCTGCTACGGCATCCTTTCCCTGATGCGCGTATCCAAGCGCAAGACGCTGCGGCTGATCACTGCCGTCATGATCCTGGTGGTCTGCGCCGGGGAAATGCTGCTGAATACGGATGAGACCGGATACAGCACGACCAGCCGTACCGCTTATGTGGAAGATAATGCGGCAATTGATTCTCTGCTGCAGGGAATCAAAGACGAGGATTTTTATCGTGTGGAGAAGGTGAGAAGGAGAACCAAGAATGATGGAGCCTGGTCCGGGTATCGTTCCGCTTCCATCTTTTCTTCGGTGACTTCGGAGGCTCTTTCGGATTTTTATGAATCCTTCGGTATGCAGTCCGGAACCAATTCCTTTTCTTTCTACGGCCATACACCATTTACAGCCGCGCTGCTTGGCGTGCGCTATCAGCTTTCGGATGAAGCGCTGACAGACCGTTTTCTGGAGCCTGCAGGGGAAGAAGACGGCATGTATTTATATAAAAGCAGATATTGCCTGCCGCTTGGCTTTATGGTCAGCAGGACCACACAGGCAGAAGTAAACCTGACGGACAATAACCCGTTTGAAGTGCAGAATGATTTTCTGGATGCGGCCTGCGGGGCAGCGCCGATCTATACGAGCGGGGAAGAATTAGAAGGAGAAGAGATCTCCTATATGGCGGAAGAAACAGGACGCTTGTTCTTCTATATTGACCGCAAGGTCAAAAGCATGACCCTGACCCGGATGCGGAACGGATACGAGAGCAGTAGCCGTACCTACACCTCAATCGAAGGTCCGATGATCCTGGACGCCGGAGAAGTGACGGCAGGAGAGGAACTGAAATTAACGATCTCAGACGATGAGGAAACCGAGTTTGCGGTGACACCGGCCGTAATGGATGATACTGCGCTTTCGAACGCGATCCGGTCTCTTTCCCAAAATGTAATGCAGAATATCCGTTTCGGTGATGACTGGGTTTCCGGTGAGGTTCAGACCTTTAACGACGGAACTCTTTTTACTACGATTCCCTATGATAAGGGCTGGCGGGTATATGTTGACGGGAAACAGATCAAGACAGACGACTTTTATGAGGCATTTATCCAGGTGCCTCTGACAGCGGGTTCGCATCGGGTGGAATTTCGCTATCATGTGCCAGGATTGACTGAGGGAATAATCATTTCCTGTTCGGCAATCTTTGTATTAGTACTTGTCCTGGTTATACAATACATAGTGAAAAAGAAAAAGGAAGTGAAGAACGATGAAACTTCTTTATTTGAATTTACAGAACAGCATGATCTGACACAAAGTAAGGAAGAAGAAAAGGTATGAAACAAAGAAATCTGAGTAGGATTCCCATCTCATTGCTGGTGATCCTGACGTTGGTAATCTCACTGTCGGTAAGTGTTTTCGCCGATGAGGGACGCAGTTCGAAACAACAGGGGGGAATGGAAGCTGCACCGGAAGAGCTGTTGCAGGAGGTAGAAATTCCGGATACGGACTCTTATTCGTTTACGGATAAACAGAGCAGGAGAAAGATCCTGAAAGAAGCTTCGGAGTACCCGGAAAAATATGACCTCAGAGAGCTTGGCTTGGTCACGCCGGTAAAGCTTCAGAATCCGTTCGGAAGCTGCTGGGCATTTGCGGCAATCGCAACAGCAGAGACCAGTCTGATCAGCTCCGGTCTTGCGGATAAAGACATCAATCTTTCTGAAAGACATTTATCTTATTTTACCAGCACTCCGGTGAAGGATCCGGACAGTTCGCAGTATGGAGAGGGACGGATCGATAAAGGAATGTCTCCTTCGGAAAAACTGGATCAGGGAGGCTATTCATTCCTTGCATCGACAGTGCTTGCATCCGGTGTGGGTCCGGTCGAAGAAGGGGATGATCCGGATCTGATCTATAAAGGACGCAACGGCTGGATTGACAAACGTTTCTTTGACGGAAAACTTCAGGATTATTCTTACAGCGCTACGGACGAATGGGGCATTCCGGATGAAAAACGTATGCTTTCTGATTATGCTCTGCAGGAGTCCTATGTGCTTCCGTCGCCGGTTATAATCGATGAGAATCATCAATACCAATATGATCCTGCTGCAACTGCTGCAATTAAAAAGCAGATTATGGCGGGAAGAGCTGTGGATATCGGATTTCTGGCAGATCAGGCTTCTCCAAATCAGACAGAAGTTCAGCCGATGTTTTTAAGCCCTGACTGGGCACATTACAGCGATGCTGTTGGCATTGCAAACCATGCGGTCACGATCGTTGGCTGGGATGACACGATCGGCTCTGAAGAGTCCGGCGTTAAATTCCTGGAGAACAGGCAGCCTCAGGGATACGGTGCATGGCTTGTGAAAAACAGCTGGGGTTCCGGTGAAGAGGCGTTTCCGAATCATGGAGACGGCAACTGGGGTATTCGTATTCCAAAAACAGATGAAGAAGGAAATGTTGTCCTTGACGAAAACGGAGAGCCGGTAATGATTGGTTCCGGATATTTCTGGCTGTCTTACTATGACCATTCCCTCTGCTACCCGGAGGCGCTTTCTTTTGAAGAAGCGAAAGAAGGTACGATCCTGGATGCGTATGATTACATGCCGGCATTAGAACTGTCTGCAAAAGAATATGATGATGTGCGCAGCATGGCCAATATCTTCAAAGCACGGGAGAATCAGCAGCTCGAAGAGATTGCATTCCAGACGACGCATCCAAATACAACTGTCAATTATAAAGTGACTCTGATTGCCGGAGAAAATACTAATCTGGAGGCTGGATATGTTGCGTGCGAAGGAACGATGACCTGTGAATTCGGTGGCTTCCACAGGATCGCTTTGGAAAAGCCGGTTCCGATCCTGAGCGGACAGCGTTACGCAATTATTATCACAGAAACGGTGAAGGATGAAAATGGTAATACAAAGTATACTGTAAATCTTCCAGTCGCTGACAAGAATACGACAGTTGGTGTTGTGAATGAAGACGAAAGCGAGATCTTAATAGACGGAGCCTGGAATGAACTGGTTTATAACTGGCAAGAACTCATGCCGGCGAATGAGGATGAAGGAGATCCTGTCTTTGATGACGAACCGTCATATGCATATGATAACTTCTCCATCAAGGGCTACTCAAGACCGCTGAACATGAATTTCAGTATCAGCGTTTCCGGAGACGACAAGCTTTATCATAACTTGAAAGAAAGTGCAAACCTTACAGTTCGGGAAACCGTCAAGGGAGAAGTCCCGGAAAATATGCATATCGAGTGGAGTGTCCGGGATAAGGACTATATTGATCTTGAACCATCCGAAGAAGGATTCAGCTGCAGAATAAGCATTCATAAGTCAGAGAAGGAAGGGGAATATGTCAATGATGGAACCCTGCTGTTCCTGGATGTTTATGACGGGGAGACAATGATCGGCAGGCTGCCGCATGAGGTCAGTGTGAACCGTCCTTATATAGAGGCGCTTGAGCCTAAACATCCAACGGATGGCAATCGAAATGTTGTTGCAGTATATACCGGAAAAGAAATCAGGCCTGAGGTTGAGGTATCTGACATTGTGGGGCATCCGCTTGTTCAGGACCGAGATTATGAAATTTCTTATAGCGATAATATCAAGTGCGGCGTAGTAAAGGTGGAGGCTATCGCAAAAGGCGCAACAAATCCGAATAGTCAGGCATGGTGGTTCTTTGCAATCAAACCGTTTAAAGCAGAACTTCAGAAGGCAGCAGCCGGAGCAGGAAAGATCACCCTGACTGTCAAAGATCAGAAAGAGACCGGAATTACCGGCTATGCTGTTCAGTATCGTGAAAAGGGCACGACAAAATGGACAACAAAGATGGTCTCCGGTACCGGCACGAAGGTTACGGTTTCGGATATCCCTGCAGGCAAGAAATATGAAGTCCGTGTCTGTGGCTATGTCAGAATTCCTGAATATTTGGATTATTACGGATATGTTGATGAGTTCTATTATGGAGATTTCAGTGCAGTGAAAGAAGTATCTGTAACGACTCCGGGAAAAGCTGCTGTGAAATCCCTGAAAGCCGGTAAGAAACAGCTGACCGTTAACGTGACAAAACAGCAGGGCGTTTCCGGATACCAGATCCAGTATCGCGTGAAAGGTACTTCCAAGTGGACTTCAAAGACTCTGAAGGGCACGAAGACAAAACTGGTGCTTAAGAAACTGAAAGCCGGCAAGAAGTATCAGGTTCGTGCACGCGCGTTTGTAAAAGTCGGCAGCAAGACGGTATACGGCGCTTACAGCAAAGTAAAGACCGGTAAGAAAATCAAATAGTACTTCAACATGATTTGTTCCATCAGGCTCTGCAGGAATTCTGCAGAGCCTGATTTTTTTGCGAAAAACTTGGATTTTCAGCCATTTTTCGCTTGCAGTTTTAAATTGTGTGGGTTAAAATAGCAAAGTTCAATGACTATTCACCTCTGCCGATTCCGCAGTGTGTGCCTTTACGTAACTGGAAGGTGGCTGCAGGGAGAAGACAGCAGGGGGACGAAAAACACTTACAGATCTAATTGGCGCAGTTCTGCGTATTTTTTCCTGTGAGTGTAAAAATTAACAAAAAGGAGGAAATAGGCATGAGCGTTATCTCAATGAAACAGTTACTTGAAGCAGGTGTTCATTTCGGACATCAGACCAGAAGATGGAACCCGAAAATGGCTCCGTACATCTACACCGAAAGAAACGGTATCTACATTATCGACCTTCAGAAAACAGTAGGAATGATCGACGATGCATTTGATGCAGTTTCCGACATCGCAGCACAGGGCGGCACAATCCTTTTCGTTGGAACAAAGAAGCAGGCTCAGGAAGCAATCCGCGTGGAATCCGAGCGTTGCGGCATGTTCTATGTAAACGAAAGATGGCTTGGCGGTATGCTGACCAACTTCAAAACGATCCAGAGCAGAATCAAGAGATTAAAAGACATCGAGAAGATGGAAGAAGACGGAACGTTTGAAGTACTTCCGAAGAAAGAAGTTATCGCTCTTAAGAAAGAGCAGGAGAAACTGGAGAAGAACCTTGGCGGTATCAAGGAAATGAGAAAACTTCCGGATGCAATCTTTGTTGTTGATCCGAAGAAAGAAAAAATCTGCATCCAGGAAGCTCAGAAACTTCACATCCCGATCATCGGTATCTGCGATACCAACTGCGATCCGGACGATCTGGACTACATCATCCCGGGTAATGACGACGCAATCCGCGCTGTCAAACTGATCGTTTCCAAGATGGCTGACGCTATCGTAGAAGCAAAACAGGGTGAAGAATATGAGGTAGAAGAAACTGTTGAAGCAGCAGAGGAAGCTGCAGCAGAATAATTCGACCTGATTATCAATGTTAGAAATACACAGGGACAGATGGGACTCCGTCTGTCCCGAATGAAAATACAGGAGGAAACATAATGGCAGAAGTTACCACAGCTTTAATCAAAGAATTAAGAGAACTTACCGGCGCCGGCATCTTAGCATGCAAGAACGCACTGGTTGAGACCGATGGAGATATGGATGCAGCTGTTGAAGTTCTTCGTAAAAAAGGCGAAGCTCAGGCAGTTAAGAAAGCAAGCAGAATCGCTGCAGAAGGTATTGTAAAGATCGTTGTTAAAGACAATACAGCAGTTATGGTTGAAGTTAACTCTGAGACTGACTTCGTTTCAAAGAATGAGAAATTCCAGAATTTCGTTGACGGCGTTGTAGAGAGCATCTTCGCTTCCGACGCAGCTGACGCTGAAGCTCTTCTGAATGAGAAGTTTGCACCGGACCCGTCCAAGACAGTTGGAGAAGCTCTTGTAAACATCATCGCTACGATCGGAGAGAAGATCACGATCAGAAGATTCGTTAAGTTCACGACAGATGGAACGGTTGTTCCGTATATCCATGGCGCAGGCCGTATCGGCGTTCTCGCTGTAGCAAACGCAGTAGAAGGTGCAGAAGACGCAATGAAGAACATTGCTATGCAGGTTGCAGCAATGAACCCGCAGTACATCAGCCGTTCTGACATGTCTGACGAGCAGATTGCTAAATTAAGAGAGATCACAGTTGACAGCGCTCTGAACACACCGGAATCTCTTCCGGCTCCGATCCTGAAGAGCCTTCTTGCAAAAGTTGAAGAAGACAAATGCTTCAACGATGAAGATGCAAAACAGTTAGAAGAGCAGAAGAACAACCTGAAATACCTCTTCAACTTCCTTTCCGCAGAAGCTAAGCAGATCGTTGCAGGTCTTGCAGTCGCTGCGAAAGAAAAAATCGCTGCAGACAAGATCTTCAACGGATTAGTAGAAGGCCGTGTTTCCAAACAGCTCAAGGAGATCTGCCTGATGGATCAGACCTATGTAAAGGCTGAAGACGGAAAGCAGACCGTTGCTCAGTACCTGAAGGCTGTAAATCCGGACCTCCATCTATCAGATATCGGATGATGCCGAGGACAGACGGGATGTTATATTTGAAAATCTGG
>CAZOHB010000085.1:0-11599 GCA_964579345.1 uncultured Parasporobacterium sp. | reverse complement strand
CATCTCGGAAAGCCGAAGGGAGTCGTGAAAGAAGAACTTTCCTTAAAGCCGGTTGCTGATCGTCTTTCGGAACTGCTTGAAAAAGAGGTTTATTTCCTGAAAGATGACAATGTCGTCGGTGAACATGCATTGTGGGCAAAAGATAATCTGAAAGAAGGCGAGATCGGTCTTCTGGAAAATACCCGTTTCCGTCCGGAAGAGGAGAAGAACGGGGAAGACTTCAGCAAGGAACTTGCTTCTCTGGCTGAGATCTATGTCAATGATGCATTCGGAACCGCCCACAGAGCACATGCTTCCACAGCTGGTGTTGCTGCATTCGTAAAAGAGACGGCAGTCGGCTATCTGATGGAGAAAGAAATCGAGTTCCTCGGAAATGCAGTCGATAATCCGGAGCGCCCGTTTGCTGCTATTCTTGGCGGATCCAAGGTTTCTTCTAAGATTTCCGTTATCGACAGCCTCTTAGAGAAGGTCGATATCCTTCTGATCGGCGGCGGTATGGCATATACATTTGCAAAAGCACAGGGCGGAAAGATCGGAAACTCTCTGGTAGAAGATGATTATCTTGATTATGCACTGAACATGATCAAAAAGGCGGAAGAAAAAGGCGTCAGACTTCTTCTCCCGGTTGATACCGTTGCAGCTCCTGAGCTCGCTAACGATGCCCGCTTCAAGACCGTTGACAGCATGGAGATCCCGGACAATATGATGGGCGTTGATATCGGCGCAAGAACGATCGAACTGTTCAAGGATGCGCTGAAGAAAGCAAAGACCGTAATCTGGAACGGACCGATGGGCGTATTTGAGCTTCCGAACTTTGCATTCGGAACAAAAGAGATTGCAAAATGCCTCGCAGGCCTGGACGCTGTTACCATCATCGGCGGCGGTGACAGTGCTGCAGCTGTCAACCAGCTTGGTTTTGCGGATCAGATGACTCATATTTCGACCGGAGGCGGTGCTTCTCTCGAGTTCCTTGAGGGCAAGGAAATGCCGGGTGTCGCAGCGATTGCCGACAAATAATCAAGCACTAAATTAAATACATAAATTCATCGAAAAACCCACCACGAAAGAGGCATATTCTGTTTCTTTGTGGTGGGTTTGATGGTATAATAAAACCATCTAAAGATAAAAATTATTTGAATATACACGGAAGGATATATGACATATGAGCAGAAGAAAAATTATTGCCGGCAACTGGAAGATGAACAAAACGCCGAAACAGGCGAAGGAGCTGATCAAGACGCTGATCCCTCTGGTAGAGACAGATGATGTGGACGTTGTTTTTTGTGTTCCGTTCGTTGATATCCCTGCAGCTGTAGAAGCTGTCAGTGGAACAAATATCCAAATCGGTGCACAGAATATGTATTTTGAAGACAGCGGAGCGTTTACCGGCGAGATCTCTCCGGAAATGCTTTGGGAGCTTGGCGTTGAGTATGTAATTGTAGGCCATTCCGAGCGCCGTCAGTATTTCCATGAAACAGATGAAGATATTAATAAAAAACTTTTAATGGCGTTTGAATATGACCTGATTCCAATCGTCTGCGTCGGTGAGACGTTAGAGCAGAGAGAAGCAGGAGAAACCCTTGACTGGATCCGCGGACAGATTGCCGGTGCGTTTGATGAGGTTCCGCAGGAACTGGCAGTCGATACGATCATCGCTTATGAACCGATCTGGGCGATCGGAACCGGACAGACGGCAACTTCCGAGCAGGCAGAGGAAGTCTGCGGCTTTATCCGCTCCTGTATTGCTGAGCTGTATGATGAGGAAACGGCCGAAACGATCCGTATCCAGTACGGCGGAAGTGTAAACGCAGGAAACGCTGCAGAACTCTTTGCTATGCCGGATATTGACGGCGGCCTTGTCGGCGGTGCCTCCCTGAAGGCAGACTTCGGAAAGATCGTAAACTATAACAAGTAATCAACATTTATATTTATCTTTCAAACCGCAGGAGTTTAAACCTCCTGCGGTTTCTTATGTATTCTTTGTGAATCAGCAAAAGGAATTTGTTATTTTCCTATATATTTAGTATAATAGCCGCAATGCAGGCAGGAAGGACATTCGTTCCTGTCTGTTAAGAACGAAAGAAGAGCAGAACAAGGACATGATCGGATATATTAAAGGCACGGTTGCCGGAATTGAAGACAGCTTTATTATTCTGGATAATCACGGTATTGGATATCAGATCCATATGCCGCTTTCTTCCATGTTCAAATTGAATGAGGGTATGGAAACGACGATCTATACCTATATGGCGTTTGGAAAGGATGATGTTTCTCTTTGCGGATTCCTTTCCCGTGCAGAATCCGATATGTTTAAGCTGCTTTTGAAGGTAAGCGGGATCGGTCCGAAAGGGGCGATGAATATTTTATCTGCGGTCGATACCGATACATTAAAGATGGCGATCCTTACCGGCGATGATAAGCTGATTGCTGCCTCGAAAGGCATCAGCGCGAAGACCGCGCAGAAGATCATCCTGGAACTAAAAGGAAAGGTCGGAAAAGAAATGCCTGTGCTCGCAAAGAGCGTATCCGGAGGATCAGAGGATCAGCGTTCTCTGATCAACCAGGCGGTGGATGTTGTAGCAGCGACCGGATTTGACCGAACGAAGTGTATGAAAGCGGTCTCTCAGATTGAGATCACTCCGGAGATGGATCTTGACCGGCTGATCGACGCGATCTTTATGAATATTGAATATTAAAGCTTGATGAAATAGATACTATGGCAAAAGAAAATGCAATCAATACAAATTTAATACCGGAAGAAAAAGAGGCGGAAAACAACCTGCGACCTCTTTCTTTTGACGACTATATCGGACAGGAAAAGATCAAGGCAAACCTGAAGATCTATATTCAGGCTGCGAATGAGCGCAACGAGCCGATCGATCATGTCCTTTTATATGGACCTCCGGGACTCGGAAAAACAACCCTTGCGGCGATCATTGCCAACGAGATGGGCCGCAGTATGAAGATCGTTTCCGGTCCTGCCATCGAATATCCGGGCGAGATCCTGGCGATCATCAAACAGCTTCCGAAAGGGGGCGTTCTGTTTGTGGATGAGATCCACCGTTTAAGCAAGCCGGTCGAAGAAGCATTGTATTCGGTTATGGAAGACTTTGCTTTTGATGCGGTGATCGAAAACGGGGAGCAGACCAGTGTCCGGAGAATCCACCTGGACCGTTTTACGCTGATTGGAGCAACAACGAGAGCAGGCCTTCTTTCCGCACCTTTAAGAGACCGTTTCGGTATTGTCCACCGCATGGAGTTTTATGAGCCGGAAGAGCTGGCGGATATCGTCACCAATTCTGCGAAGAGGCTTCATATTGAAAAGATTGACCGTACAGGTGCGCTTGAAATCGGAAGCTGTTCCCGTGGAACCCCGCGTATTGCGAACCGGATCCTGAGAAGAGTGCGCGACTATGCGCAGGTTCGCCATGATGGAAATATCACAAAAGAAATCGTAGATGAAGCGCTTCATCTTCTGGATATTGACAGCAAAGGACTCGATCTTACCGACCGTGCGATCCTTCGGACCATGATCACAAAATTCAACGGAGGTCCGGTCGGGCTCGATACCTTAGCGGCTTCTATCGGTGAAGACTCCGGTACGATCGAAGATGTTTATGAACCGTATCTTGTGAAGTGCGGGTTTATCAACCGGACCCCGCGCGGACGCATGGTTACGGATTACGGATACGAGCACATGAATTATGCCATTCCGGATAGAAATTAGAAGGAGCGAGTTGTGCGTTTTCCGAAAAGATCCCGGTAAAATCGTACAGCAAGATCACTGATTCATGACGAATATCATTCTGACAGGCATCAAGTATCTGATCATTATATTTTTTGCGTACTTTACTTATCTTTCCTTCCGGGCACAGCGTGATGTGCCGGATGAAAGAAAGAAAACGACGTATCTGCTGCAGCGGGTCACCATGCTGGTGATTCACGCTCTGGCTTTTCTTTCTATTTGTATAAATATCTCGCTGGACAGCAAAATTGAATTGAAAATGGGTCAGGCGATCGGTCTTTATGCGGGACAGCTCGTGTATCTGATCGCGATGAGTATTGTGATTCCAAAGTTTGTTTCCTTAAGCAGAGGACTGCATAATACGATGTGCATGTTCCTGACGATTGGCTTTATTATACAGACCCGTCTGAATTTTGGCACATCGCTGAGACAGCTTCTGATCATTGTAGTCGGAACGATTGTTTTTCTCGTGTTTGTATTCCTGTGTAAACGCGCGAAGTTCATGAGAAACCTGACCTGGATCTATGCAATCGCAGGAATGGCGATGCTGCTTTTAATGCTGGTTCTTTCCCGTGTCGTATACGGGGCAAAACTTGCAATCGACCTGGGATTCTTTTCTTTCCAGCCGTCGGAGTTTGTCAAGATCCTGTTTGTCCTGTTTGTCGCTTCCGCGTTTAATAAAGCAAATAATTTCCGGACAGTGGCTGTCACGGCAGTCTGTGCCGGGATTCATGTTCTGATCCTGGTCTTTTGCCGGGATCTCGGTTCGGCGCTGATCCTGTTTGTGATCTACATGCTGATGCTGTATGCGGCTACCAGAAAGCTGCTGTATATTGGAGTCGGAGTCGCAGCGCTGGCGGTCGCTTCCGTTGCCGCCTACCATCTGTTTTCCCATGTGCGGGTACGTGTTTCGACCTGGCTGGATCCCTGGGCGGATATTGACAACAAGGGGTATCAGATCACGCAGTCCCTGTTTGCAATCGGTACCGGTGGATGGTTCGGCTCCGGACTTTTTGGCGGACAGCCGAAAAACGTTCCGGTTGTTTCCAATGATATGATCTTTTCGGCTATCTCGGAGGAGCTGGGCGGTATTTTCTCCATTCTTCTGATCCTGCTTTGTCTTTGCTTTATCTTAATGATGTTCCGCGTTGCTTTGCGGGTCAACAACCCGTTTTATAAGCTGCTGGCTTTCGGCCTCGGAACGTCGTATGGTTTCCAGGTCTTTCTGACGATCGGCGGAACGATCAAGTTTATTCCGCTGACCGGCGTCAACCTTCCGTTTATCTCAAGCGGCGGAAGTTCGCTGCTGGCATCCATGATCATGATTGGTATGGTGCAGGCCCTGTATGTTATCTCGGAAGCGGATGTGGAACGTGAGCGTGAGATGGTCGCGGCGGGAATTCCGATTTCCGAATTTGACAATTATCAGGATCTGTATGAAGAAGATGAAGAACCCGAGGTTCGGATCGAGGATGACGTGGATCTTCAGGTTTTAGAAGAGGATTTTGAAGATCCGTATGAGGATAAATATTTACGCCCGGAACGGGTGGAGCAGATGATCCGGGATGATGTGACGCAGAGAGCGCGGATCCGCCAGATCCTGCAGTATGAGCCGGAACCGGTTGGGCAGAGAGAGCGGATCCGGCAGGTGAATCCGGACGAAGAACCCGGATTTTCCGGACAGAGGGATCGTATCCGGCAGGTAACCCCGGAAGTTGGGACACCACAAAGAGAAAGGATCCGGCAGATCCTTCCGGATGTGGAAGAGATTCCGACAAGACAACCGAACAGAAAGAAGATCAGGAAAATCGATCCTGATGATTTTTAGTATTGACAGATGAGTATTCGAAGCGAACGAAGAAAACTGAATAAAACGCGAAAAAAGATCAACAAACGCCGTTTGATCAACAAGGATATTTTACGGATATCTATCTTCTTTGTCGTGCTGTTTTTTGCCCTGATGGTCTATATGGGCTATTTCCTGACTTTTCAGGCTGGTTCTGTGATCAACAATACTTATAACAAACGGTCGGATGCTTTTAAGAAAACCGTGGAAAGAGGCACGATCTATGACTCCGCAGGCAACATCCTTGCCGAAACACAGACGGATGAGAACGGAAAAGAGACCAGAGTCTATCCGTACGGAAATACCTTTGCGCAGGTTGTCGGTTTTGAGGCGAACGGCGGACTCGGACTCGAGTCTTCCTATAATTATTATCTGCTGACATCGCATGTGAATATGTTTGAAAAGATTTCCAATGAGTTTAACGGAAAGAAGAATCCGGGAGATGCCATCCATACAACGCTCCGGACGGATCTGCAGCAGTATATTTCCGAGCTGTTTGGTAATACGATGGGAGGCTGCATCGTGATGGACCCGGAGACCGGCGAAATCTATGCAGATGTTTCCAAACCGGATTTTGATCCGAACACCGTGGAACAGAACTGGAAGGAGATCATTGCAGACGAAGAGGGCAGTCCGCTCCTGAACCGTGTCACGCAGGGAAAATATACGCCGGGGTCGACTTTTAAGATCTTTACGCTTTTGGAATATCTCCGCGAGGATCCGAAAGCCAGAGAGTTTTCTTATCAATGCGAGGGAACGATCAAAGGACCGAACTATGAATTCAGCTGTGTGGACAGAACTGTTCACGGGCAGGAAAACCTGACCTCCGCATTTGCAAATTCCTGCAACTGTGCGTTTGCGAACATGGCTCTGCTGCTGGATATTGATCTGTTCCGGAAGAATAATGAAACGCTTCTTTTCAATACGGATGTGGATGTGGATATTGCTTACAATCAGGCGGACTTCGTACTGGATAAGACCTCTTCTGATTTCATGATCATGCAGACCGGGTTCGGACAGGGCGAGACCTATACCAATCCGCTTCATCTTTCGCTTGTCATGTCGGCGTTTGCCAATGAAGGCGTTTTGATGAAACCGCACTTTGTGTCACAGGTTACGAGCAACAACGGGACTATTGTCAAGAAATTTGGCAATAAAAAGTATTTGACACTGTGTTCGGAAAAAGAGGCGGAAGAGATGAATCAGTATCTGCGGGCTGTGGTTACAGATGGAACGGCCAGCAATCTGAATGGAAGAAACTATACTGCTTACGGAAAAACCGGTACGGCGGAAACCCGCAGCGATAAGAATGAAAACATTGACCGAAGCTGGTTTGTCGGATACGGAGAATTAAATGGCAAAAAAGCAGTGGTCTGTGTTATAGTAGACAACATGAATGAAGCACCGATGGCCGCGGTTGATTATGCCGGCTATGTGCTGGACTATTATTTTCAATAATTAAAAGAGTTCAGTAAAGATAAATAACACAATGTTTTGTAAAGGAAGAAAGTAAGCATGATTTATAGTATGACAGGCTTCGGCCGTTTTGAGCAGATCAAGAACGATAAAAAGATCACGGTAGAGATCAAATCCGTAAACAACAAATACTTCGATCTGAACATCAAGATGCCCCGCAAATTCAATTTATTTGAGATCCAGATCCGTAATCTTCTGAAGACCTACGCGTCCCGTGGAAAAATCGATATGTACATCTCCTTCGAAGATATGGGAGAAGGAAGTGCGAGCCTGAAATACAACAAGATCCTTGCAAAAGAGTATTATGATTTCCATAAACAGATCCAGGAAGATCTCGGGATCGTTGATGATATCCGTACTTCAACGATTGCGAAGTCTCCGGATGTTCTGACACTCGAAGAGCATGAGATCAATGAAGAAGAGATGTGGAGCCTTCTGGAAGAGGCTTTGCATGAAGCGTTCCGGCGGTTTGTCACCACACGCGCGAAAGAAGGCGAATCCTTAAAGAAAGATATTGAAGTGAAACTGGATGAAATGGACAGCCATGTTGATTTTATCGAAGAACGCCTGCCGTCGATCATCACCGAGTATCGTGCGAAGCTGGAGGAGCGTACCAAGGAACTTCTCGAAAACTCCATGATCGATGAGGGACGGATCGCAGCGGAAGTAACCATGTATGCGGACAAGATCGCTGTAGATGAGGAACTCGTACGCCTGCGCACCCATATCCGCCATATGCGCGATCTTTTAAACTCCGATACGGAAAAAGGCCGCAATATGGACTTTGTCGCACAGGAAATGAACCGCGAGTCCAACACCATCCTGTCCAAATCCAATGACATTGAGATCACGAATAAGGGAATCGAACTGAAAACCTGTATCGAAAAGATCCGCGAACAGATTCAGAACATAGAATAGGAGAACAACATGAGCAAAGGCGTCTTAGTGATCGTTTCCGGACTTTCCGGAGCGGGAAAAGGCACGATCTGTAAACGGCTTCTGGAGAAGTATCCGGATGTGGAACTTTCCATCTCGGTTACCAGCCGGGATCCGAGACCGGGGGAAGTGCATGGAAAAGAGTATTTCTTTGTAACAAATGAGGAGTTTGAAGAAAAAATCCGTAACGGACTTCTTCTTGAACATGCAAAATATGTCGACCGGTATTACGGAACTCCAAAAGACTGGGTCGAAGAGCAGATGGAAAAGGGGAAGAACGTGATCCTGGAGATTGAGCTTCAGGGGGCGTTCCAGGTCCGGGAGAAGATGCCGGCAGTTCTGGTGTTTGTTCTTCCGCCGAGTATGGAAGAGCTGGAACGGCGTCTGAGAGGACGCGGATCCGAAACGGAGGAGCAGATTCAGAAGCGTCTGGCCCGCGCGGAAGAGGAAATGGAATTTGTTGACCGTTACGATTATGTGATCGTAAATGAAGAGGTTGAAAAATCCGTCGACATGTTGTACGATATAATCCGTTTTGAAAAAGAGAAAGCAGGAGAATAAAATATGTTACATCCATCTTATACAGATCTTATGAATGCAGTAAACAGCGATGTTGAGAGCGGTGAGCAGCCGGTCGTACAGAGCAGATATTCGATCGTTATGGCAGCTTCCAAGAGAGCGCGCCAGCTGGTTGACGGCGCAGAACCGCTGGTTGATGAGCCGGACGCAAAGCCGTTATCTACCGCAATCGATGAGATCTATTCCCAGAAAGTAAAGATTATTGGAAACGATGACAACGAAAACTAAGGTTTTTCTTATTTCGCTTGGATGCGATAAAAACAGAGTGGATTCTGAAGAGATGCTGGGGCATTTAGCTGCTTCCGGCTTTTCTTTTACTGATGATGAAACAGAGGCGGATGTCATCGTAGTTAATACCTGCTGCTTTATTGATGCCGCAAAAGAGGAATCGATCGACACGATCCTTGAGATGGCGCAGTATAAAGAGACAGGAAAATGCATACGCCTTGTGGTTGCCGGCTGTCTGGCGGAGCGCTATCGCGAGGAAATCGCGAAAGAGCTTCCGGAGGTGGATGCCGTCTGCGGCGTAAACGAACTTCCGGAAATTGTAAAAGCATGTCTGGAAGATTCGACGGAAGAGCAGCTTTCGGTTCCGGCGGAAAACCCGTCGCAAGAGCGGATCATTACGACTGCAGGTTATTATGAATTTTTGAAGATCGCAGAAGGCTGCAACAAGCGGTGCACGTATTGCATTATTCCCTATATTCGCGGGAATTACCGCAGTTTCCCGATGGAAGAGCTTTTGGCAGAAGCCCGTTTTCTTGCGTCGCAGGGAGTACGCGAGCTGATCGTGGTTGCCCAGGAGACCAGCATTTACGGCAAGGATCTCTACGGCGAATATAAACTTCCGGAACTTTTGAAGGAACTTTGCCGGATCGAAGAACTTTCCTGGATCCGCGTTCTGTATTGCTATCCGGAGGATATTTCTGAAGAATTCCTTCAGGTCATGGCTGAGGAACCAAAGATCTGTAATTATATTGACATGCCGATCCAGCATGCTTCGGATCGGATCCTGAAGCGCATGGGACGCAGAACCAACCGCGCCCAGCTCGAGGAAGTGATCGGAAAGGCCAGACGGATCGTTCCGGATGTGGTGCTCAGAACCTCTCTGATCTCCGGCTTCCCGGGTGAGACGGAAGAGGACCATGCGATTTTAAAGGAATTTGTGGAGCAGATGAAGTTCGATCATCTTGGCGTGTTTACCTATTCAAGAGAAGAAGGCACTCCTGCTCATGATTTTCCGGAGCAGATCGATGAGGACGTAAAAGCCGCACGCAGGGATGAGCTGATGCAGCTGCAGGAGAAAATCTCTGAGGAGAAACTTGCTGCGAAAGAAGGCGCACTCCTTGAGGTCCTTGTGGAAGGCAGACTTCCGGAAGAAGATGTTTATGTGGGCAGAACAAGGGGAGACGCCCCGGATGTGGACGGTCTGATCTATTTTGAATGTACCGAAGAACTGATGAGCGGAGATCTTGTTCGTGTGAAGGTTTCAAAAGCCGGACAGTATGATCTTTACGGTATCTTTGAGGAGAGAATGTAAGGGAGCGAACTATGAATTTACCAAATAAACTGACAATTTTACGTTTGGTTTTTATCCCGTTTTATGTATTTTTCGTTATGACGGACTTCTTTTCCTTTACCAGTCACGTCGCTCTTGTGATCTTTATGGCAGCATGCTTTACGGACACCCTGGATGGAATGATCGCACGAAAATATAACATGGTGACGGATTTCGGCAAATTTGCGGATCCGCTTGCAGACAAAATCCTGGTCGTTGCAGGTATGGTATGCTTTGTAGCGCTCGGAAGGATGCCGGCATGGGTCTGCATTATCATCCTCGCCCGCGAATTCGCCATCAGCGGGTTCCGTCTTGTCGTAGCGGCAAAAGGAACGGTCATCGCTGCCAGCTACTGGGGCAAATTCAAGACCGGATTCCAGATGGCCATGATCTGCCTTATGACATTTGATATGGAACGGCTGGTTTCCGAACAGGGATTCAGTCCGGTCGTATGGAATGTTTACCATATTGTAACAATTGTTGTCATGTATATTGCTCTTGCCCTTACGATCATCTCAATGATCGACTACTTCTACAAAAACCGTAAGGGGTTTACTATCAATCAATAGGGCAGACATTTCTGAACGTTTCCTGCAAATGCATTACTCCTTTTGCAGGAAACAGAATCTTTGAGGTCAGTTTAAATTATGAATACGGAATTGATTTGTGTCGGGACAGAACTGCTTCTCGGCAACATTTTAAATACGAACGCAAAGTACCTGGCTGAGCGCTGTGCAGAGCTTGGGCTTTCTTTATTTTATCAGACGGTGGTCGGGGACAACCCGCAGCGGTTAAAAGAGACTGTGGAGGCAGCTCTGAAACGTTCGGACTGTCTGATCTTTACCGGAGGTCTCGGACCGACGAACGATGATCTGACAAAGGAAGTGATCAGTGAAGCGTTTGGTCTTCCTCTGGTATATGACGAAAAAGCGGCGAAAGAGATGGAAGAACGTCTTAATCGGCTTGGTGTCGCTATTACTGAAAATAATTACAAGCAGGCGAACGTTCCTGAAGGGAGTACCGTGCTGTATAACCAAAACGGGACAGCACCCGGCATCCTGATCGAAAAAGACGGGAAGTGCGCGATCCTTCTTCCGGGACCGCCGAAGGAAATGCAGCCGATGTTTGAGACCTACTGTGTACCGTACTTCAAAAAACGCTCCGGAGCGGAGATTGATTCCATCATGGTGAAGATGATCGGGATCGGAGAAAGCTCGGCTGCGGCAAAGATTCAGGATCTCTTAGATCAGAGTGAGAATCCAACGGTCGCACCGTATGCGAAACAGAGTCAGGTCCATCTGCGTATTACCGCTTTCGGAAAAGATGCAGAAGAATGCAAACGCCTTTCTGCACCGGTTCTTGAAGAAATCCGGAGCCGGCTTGGTGAGTATATTTATACGACCGACCAGACTTAAAGTATTCTGGTATAGGAACAAAAATGTTTAAATATGTTGCAGAT
>CAZOHB010000084.1:0-11712 GCA_964579345.1 uncultured Parasporobacterium sp. | reverse complement strand
TCTACGGACGAGTCGATATCCGCTTCCATGACGCCCCATTGAAGCTTGTTTTCAAAATAGGGTTTAAGAGCAAGAAGCGTTGACGTTTTTCCGGAGCCCGGACTGGACATCAGATTGATCAGGCAGGTTTTGTTCCGGCGAAGTTCTTCCCTGAGCACTTCCGCATCTTTATCATTGTCTTCCAATATAGATTCTTTCAGTTCAACTATTTTTAAATTCTCCAACATAGCCTCCCGGATAGACATTTTTTACAATTTTATAATTCTTAGAGATTCCGCAATCATTTGACTCGTTATTGTTTCAAAAGGATACTGCTGGTTTTGTGTCTGAAATTATTGTACATGCTTTTCTGTTATCTGTAACCGATTTCTCATTAGAAAATGAGTCAATTTTTCTTTTTTGACTCAAATAAGACCGGGCGGTTTCCCGCCCGGTCTAACGTTTTCAATATTCAAAAGCCACTAGCGATTATTCGTACTCGTTTTTTCGAACGAATTCTTAACTCTTTTTGTTTAGTTCTTTTTCAAAAAAAGCCTAGTTTTTATTTCTATTATTTCAGTTATGGTGCCTTAGAGGATTTTTGTTGTCAAAATGTTGTCACGTTCAATGTTTTTTCTTCCAACTATTTTAAATCGATTTCTTTTTTTCTTATTGGCTTAATAAAGTCTTTTTTAAGACGCCGGACTGAATGAAAAATCAATTCTTCTGATTTCGTTAACTGACCTTGTTCGCATTTTAATTCTAACAATCTGAGTGTGCATATTAGGTCTGCAGCTTGAAACAATTTATAATCTTTTGGAAGAACCTTTCGAATCTCATAGGATGACAGCTCTGTCGCAAAGATTGTATTTAGAATTCTACTAAGTTCATGCTGTCCATTATCATAATATAGAATGATATTTTCAAAGCTTTGAAAATAATCCAGATTCGCTCTAATAAAAGAAGAGAGTGCTCTAGCTATAGCTGCTTCCAGTTTGTAAATATTCTCAAATTTTCTTTTTTCAAACACGAATGTCTTAAATTGGATTGGAGACCGGATCACAAAATAGAAGAGCTTTGTAAAAACTGCTCTTCTTTTATTGGGTGATTCAAAGCGATTTTCTTCTTCTCTGCGGATTAAAGGAGCCGTATGAATTACATAATCCGGCTTATAGCCTAATAATTGCAGTTCCTGATCAAGGCGCTTTACTTCAGAACTAATATCATCGTCCTGATTATGGATAATCAGTGAAACAATATAATATGGAGAGTGTTTTTCATAATCCCCGAAATCTCCTGATTCATCTACAAAGATACTTAATACAGACATTCTTCTTCCCAAAAACAGATGATAAAAAAATGGCGGACAGTCTGCCCGCCGACTAAGTTGGACCCGGGTCTTTCGACCAGCCCATTAAGTGTCATTATAATAACATGGCTATTGTTTAATTGCAATCAACGGTTTTTTGTGTCTATTCTTAATTTTTTTAAGTTGGTATTTGAAAAGCTGCTTGCTTTTATTTCTTTTTTTAACTCCTCTTCAGTACATTCCCTTTTGTCACATCCTCCATACGACGTTTCAACTCAGCTGCTTCTTCCTGCGTAAAGCCATTCGCATCATGCATAAAAGGTTCTGTCCAATACTCCTTGGTTTTTGTATCTACAATGACGAATTCCCATGGTCCTATTGGACAATGTTCCCTGTCCGTACTGAACGAATCACACGAAATAATATTATTTACTTTACTAATTCTGCTAACCGGCGTATGTCCAACTACTTGCAGCATTTTTCTGGGTTTGTACATTTTAGTATTGTTATACTGTGGTCGTAACCACAAGGGAGATATATCTGTCCACAACTCCGAATACCCGAAGCCATTAATAGTCTCAATGACCATATCAATATTGTTATACGCCTTTGCCGGAACCATTTTTCTGACATAATAGTCACTTAATCCTCCATGCATGAACATTACATCATCTATTCTGTGTATGAATGCAAGCTGTTTATTATCCGGCATCGTTTCCTTCAGTTCCTGAAGTTTATTAGTCACAATATATGCAGCGATAGGACTATACCCGCTTTGCTTCTGGTTCCAGGGATATGCAACATCATGATTTCCATAACACCAAAGTGTACCCGGAAAGTCTTTAGCAAACTTGATTGCGCGATCATAGGTCTCGATATAAAGCTCTTTATCCCATTGTCTCCCCCAGTCATCAGCCAAATCTCCCAGACACACCGCCTTGTGTGCTAGATTGTTTTCTAATAATGTTTTTGCGCTGTCGAACATATATGGCTTTAAATGTATGTCCGGTATGACCAAAACTTTCATTTTACCGCCCCTCTTATACCATTGGTATATTTATTATATGATATTCCATTGGTATATTCAAGTTTGTTCTTTTGTTTTCATTATTCCAAGGGTATACTGATTGTATCTTAAATTATTAAATGGAGAAAATGATGAGTGTCGTATTAGATATAGAAAGATTAAAAGAATGCCGCGAAGCGCTTGGCATTACCAGACAGGAGGCTGCAAAAAGAGTTGGTATTTCTCAACCAGCTTATGTCCGTTACGAAAATGGTACAAGAAAACCTTCTTTACAGGTAATTAATGAAATTGCCAGAACATTCAATACTTCAACTGCGTATCTAACCGGAAAAACCAAACAGAAAAATCCGGATTACATCATCATAGATAAATCAGCATCACCACTTCTATATTCTGTCATTGAACAATGCGAAAAGTACAGCGAAGATCAGCTGAAACGATTATTGGCCTATTCTAAAAAACTGAAAGAATGAGAAAACCGGGCGGCTTCCCGCCCGGCATAACTATTAATAAAGTTTTAATTGTTCACTGAATAATTCATATTTGTTGTCAAAATGTTGCCATTTTGGCATTTTAAGTCCCGCAAATCCGCATGGTTGAGGGATTTTTTGAGTATTAGAAATTACTCGTACTCAACCGTTGCCGGCGGCTTCGGGGTGAAGTCATAAAGGACTCTGTTGATGCCCGGAACTTCCGTCGTAATACGCTGTACCAGATGATCCATGAACGCAGGTTCTAAATGCTCAACCGTAACTTCCACAACGTCGGTCGTATTGATCGCGCGGATGATGCACGGCCATGCAAAGGTACGTTTTCCGTCCGTAATACCGGTGCTCTTGAAATCCGGAACGACGGTAAAGTACTGCCATACTTTGCCTTCGAGTCCGTTCTTCGCAAACTCCTCACGAAGGATCGCATCGGATTCGCGGACTGCTTCGAGACGGTCTCTTGTGATCGCACCCGGGCAGCGTACGCCGAGTCCCGGTCCCGGGAACGGCTGACGGTAAACCATGTTGTCCGGAAGGCCAAGCTCTTTTCCGACCATACGGACTTCATCTTTATAAAGGATACGTACCGGCTCTACCAGTGCAAACTGGAGATCTTCCGGAAGACCGCCTGCGTTGTGGTGTGCCTTGATTCCTGCTTCACTCTCTAAGATATCCGGCCAGATTGTTCCCTGTGCAAGGAATTCAATGCCGTCCAGTTTTCTTGCTTCTTCCGCAAAGACTTCGATAAATTCTTCTCCGATAATATGGCGTTTGGTTTCCGGATCCTCAACGCCTGCCAGCTTATCCAGGAAACGGTCTACTGCGTCTACATAGATCAGGTTTGCGCCAAGCTCCTCGCGGAAGACCTGGATGACCTGCTCCGGCTCGCCTTTTCTTAAAAGGCCGTGATTGACATGTACACATACAAGCTGATCGCCGATTGCTTTGATCAGAAGTGCAGCAACGACAGAAGAGTCGACTCCGCCTGATAATGCAAGAAGGACTTTCTTATCTCCGACCTGCTCCTGAATATCTTTGATCTGCTCATCAATAAACGCCTGAGCAAGTTCCGGCGTATTGATTCTTTCCATTGTTTCCGGTCGTACAAGGATTGCCATACATTTTCCTCCTGTGGGTATTGCTTGATTTGATTGATGAACAGCCGACTTCGATATGCCTGCCTGCTGCATAAAAATACGGATATATTTTACCCTTGCGATGCTCTCATTTCAATTATTTTTTTCGGTCTTTCGAATTTCAGAAAGCACTCTTCTTTTTTATTTTTTCTTCCGCACGCTATAGCCGAATTTGCCGATCTTTTTCCCAAGTTCAAAATATTCTCCGTGGGAATATGCGCAGAGTTTCGTGTTGTTTAAATGGAACTTTCCCTTTTCATCCATAAACCGCTCATCCACGGAAACTGTCGTGATCTCTGCCAGAAACATATCATGACTTCCCAGTTCGATCACCTGTTTCACTTTACACTCTAATGAAAGCGGGCTTTCCGCGATCGATGGTGCAGCAACTGTTTTCGAAGCAACCGGCGTCAGACCGCACTCTTTAAACTTGTCGATCTCCCTTCCGCTCTTTACGCCACAGTAATCCGCGGCTTTTACCAGATCTGCAGTCACCAGGTTTACGACAAATTCGCCGGTCTCTTTGATGATCCGGTGCGAATATCGCTCCTTTCTCACGGAGATTGAAAGCATCGCCGGATCAGAACAGACGGTTCCCGCCCAGGCAACGGTAATGATATTCGGCTTCTCTTTTTTTCTGCCGCAGCTGACCATAACGGCCGGAACCGGATACAGCATATTTCCGCCGCGCCAGTAGTCTCTTCCTGTTTTTTCTTTTTTCATGATTTGAATTCCTTTCCTTTGCCGGACTATCATAACATACTTCCGCTGCCCGCAGAAGAAAAGTCCGCTAAATGGAAGAAGAACAGCACTAAAATCGGCTGTCCTTCTTCTCCCCCTCTATAGATATGTCCGTTTTCCTTAGTCAAATAACCGTCTTGCCTTCGGATAATGCAAAACCGGTCCCTCCAGGCAGACATAGGTCTCATTGATCTTGCAGTGGCCGCACTTTCCAACTGCGCACTGCATCTTCCGCTCAAAGGAGACCCATATTTTATCTTCCGGCACACCAAGCTTCATGCAGCCGAGTGCGGAAAAGTGCATCATCGGAGGCGGTCCGACAATGGCAACATTATAATTATCTCCGAAACTGTCAAACGGGACCTTGTCGATATGTACGGTTACCATGCCCGTCTCAAATCCCGGTGCCTCGGAATTATCCAGCGTGTAGATCGTATGGAACTTCTCCGCCTTAGACCACTTCTCGCGTTCTTCGTTAAAGAGCGCGCCGCTGACATCTTTAAAACCGGAGATCAGATACAGGGAATTGATCTGATCCGGATTGTTGTAGAAATAGTTAAGCGTTGTCCGGACTGGAGCAAGTCCGGTACCGCCGCTGATGATCAGAAGATTCTTATCCGGACCGGCAAACTCTTCTTCGACCGGCCACCAGTGTCCGTATGGTCCGCGAAGGAACAGCGTTCCTCCTTCATGAAGATCAAACACGCCCTGTGTTAAACGGCCGACTTTACGGATCGTAAACTCCACATAACCATCGCCTTTTCCGGAAATAGAGATCGGCGCTTCTCCGACCTTCGGGATCGACAGCATACAGAACTGACCATTATGCGTCGGCTTATCAAACGCAACGCGGAACGTAAACTCCGCCTGCGTCTCGTGTGTAACGCTTAGGATCTTATGCGGTTCCGGCCGCATGATATTATCGATTTTTTCACTTACTTCTCTTGTCCAGGTCATATATATCAGTCCTCTTAATCAAACATCTCTTTTGCTTTGGTGTAATTAAACACCGGACCTTCCAGGCAGACATAAACCTCGTTGATCTTGCAATGTCCGCACTTTCCGACCGCGCACTGCATCTTTCTCTCAAAGGAGACCCAGATCTGCTCCGGCTTTGCTCCTCTTCCCAGGAAATGTTCCGTAACCGATGCGATCACGGCAGGCGCTCCTGTGATAATAAAATTGCAGTCATCCAGCTTTTCGAACGGAATGTCGTCTAAAAACGCTGTCACCCTTCCGCATTCATATCCCGGAAGCTTTTCTTTCTCCCGGCTCAGCGGATAAACCGTATGGAAACATTCGTTAAACATCTCCCGATCTTCATCAAACAGCGTCGAGTTCCGGTCCTTGAATCCGGCGACCAGATAAACCTCTTTTCGGATTTCCGGATGCTCCGCGAAATGCATCAGCGTTGTCCGGATCGGTGCAAGACCTGTTCCGCTTGTTACGGCGATCAGATTCTTTCCCTCTAATTTTTCCACCGGCCAGCTCGTCCCGTAAGGTCCTCTCATGAAAAGCACTGAGCCTTCTTCGAGTCCGAACACGCCTTCCGTTAAACGGCCGACTTTTCGGATCGTAAACTCCACATAGCCGTCGCCTTTTCCACTGATGGAGATCGGCGCCTCGCCGACCCGCGGGATGGAAAGCATGAAAAACTGTCCGTTTTTGCTCTCACCCGGATACTCCACGCGGAACGTATACTCCGCGGTTGTCTGCCGCACGATCTGCAGGACACGATGCGGCTCCGGTTTCATGATATTATCAATCTTTTCGCTTACTTCTTTTGTCCACATGATTGATCTTTATTCTTCCGCCTTCTTCAATGTTTCAATTTCCGCGTTCAGGTCATTGACCGTATCAAAGAAGGAAATATCCTGCGGGCAGCGCATATCGCATCTTCCGCATCCGATGCACATATTCTCTTCGCCAAAGCGAGCCTTGAAATCATAGAATTTGTGGAATACCTTAAAACGCATATTCGCACCCTGCGTTTTTCTCGAGCGTGCGCCGCCTGCGGTTTCCGTAAAGGTCGGGATCATGCAGGAAGACCAGATTCTTCTGCGCTCACCGTCCGGCTTGCCTTCTTCGTAGATGATGTCGGAAGTATCAAAGCAGCTGCAGGTTCCGCACACGGTATTGCATCCGCCGCAGCCGATGCATCTTTCATCAAACTGCTGCCAGTACGGAAGATCACTGATCGCCTTGAGGTTTGCGCGGCTGATATCCGGAATGTTCATCACCTTTTTGTTTTCCTTTACAAACTCCGGCTCGAACTCTTCCTCTTCCTCATCTTCGAAGAGATCCTCAAACTGCTCATCCACAACTTTGACGTAGATATCTTCGATATCGCCTTCCTCGTCCGTATCAAAACGGACTGCCATAACATAATCTTCTTCGTTTACAAGGTTGCTGTTCATGGAAACGCAGAAGCAGTTTTCAAACCCTTCCGTGCATTCCAGAAGCACCAGTTTCACTTTTTCACGCATCCGCGCATAGTAATAATCCGGGAGACCGTTATCATAAAAGATCTTATCCAGTCTGCGGATTCCGTTAATATCGCAAGGACGCGCAAAGATCAGAATGTCGCGCTTTTCTTTCAGCTCTTCCTCTTCGATATCATCCGTCTTGAAGTAGACCATGATCTGTGAGATCGGATAAAACGTTTCTTTTACCGAAAAGTCCGTCTGACGGTCCAGTACGATTTCAGAAACGGATTTGATCGGTCCAAACCGCACATTCTTTTTAAATTTATCCCATTTCGGAGCATAAATGACATAGTCTTCCGAGAGCTGTGCCAGGATCTCGTCCATGGAGAGTCTGTCTGTTTTATATCCCATATCGTGCCTCTATCCTAAAATCGTTTTCTGTTCTAATTCCATGAAACCAATCGTAATTCTTGCAATTGCCTTGTAGAAATCGCGATCGGTATATTTGTATATATCATTTGCAAAGAGCAATACCCAGTTGCTGATATGGCGGCGGAAAAACTTTTTCATATCTTTTGACAGTTTGTCAGCTTTTTTCTCCTCGCCGGCTGCCAGCTGTTCTGCCTCTTCTTTCAGCAGCTCTGCCATATAGTTCAGCTCCAGACCAATGTGGTCTTCCATGATCTTGAACATATCCTCTCTCATGGAAAATCCTCTCGCTGCATACTCTGCATTCAGATTCATCTGAACGCTGCCGCCGAACTGGCTGTCGGTTCCCGTGTATACGGATTCATAAGGGAATGCAGCTTTTCCTGCGGCGTCGCCTGCTGCGAGGAAGGTCTTTGCATAATCTGCAGCAAGGTCTTCAAGCATCTCCGCCTGCTCTTCTTTGCTTTTTCCGCGGAAACTTTCGATCACGCCAGCAAGCATTTCATATCCTGCCTTCAGATCCTGTTCCCAGTTGATTTCCGGTTCGTCAATCTGCGGAAACTCCATTTCAAGCATCGCATCCAGCATTTCCTGATTTACCTCTTCGATAAATACACTTGCCAGGAAACGGTACATCAGCTCACGGTATTTCAGTTCATTCAGGTTCTTACTCATCTAATGTACCCTCCTTTAATGCTTTTTCAAATGCGTACGGCATCATATCGATCCACTTCGCATTCTTTAAGATAAAACGTCCGGACGGATGGCATCCGCTCTTATCCGGAAGCGTATATACATGTCCTTCGTTTGCTGCGAGAAGCTTCGATACTTCGCTTTCCGGATCATCAATATCTCCGAAGTGAAGCGCGCCGCCGGCACAGTTGCGTACGCACGCCGGCTGAAGACCTTCTTCCCTGCGTTCAAAGCAGAGCGTACATTTATCCGAAACTCTCATTTCATTATTAAAGCTGTTGCAGTGGAACGGACATGCATTGATGCACGCACGGCATCCGATGCAGACATCAGAGTCGATCAGGACAACGCCGTCATCATCCATCTTCATGCAGGCGCCTGTCGGGCAAACCTTTACACACGCCGGATCCTTACACTGCTGGCACATCACCGGAAGATAATACATTTCCAGGTTCGGGAATGTACCGGTCGGCCCCATCGTATAGAGCGTGCTTCTTGATCTTCCAAGCGAAATATTATGCTCGGTCTTGCACGCGATCTGGCAGCCGCCTTTGCAGCCGATACATCTGTCTACTTCAACAACCATTGCTAATTGGCTCATAATCCAGTCCTCCTACTTCCGTCTCTTACTTCGCAAGCGGAAGCCATGATTTGAAGTCTTCCGGTCTTGTCCATACACCCTTCGGGCCCTCTTCTGCTCTTGTTACCCTGACCTGATATGCCCGTAGGGTATGGGTTCCAACGATATCGTTATACGGCGCTGTGGATTTGGAAAGAACGTTGACGTTCATCTCCTGCCAGCCGTGTGTCTCTGTGTGGATCGTCTCCGGATTCCAGAAACGTTCCATGCAGACGGTGCCCGGTTTGATGCCCTTCGTTACCAGCGCCTTCGCACGGATCTTTCCTCTCTTGGATTCGATCCATACCCAGTTGTCCGTTTCAATACCTTCTTTTTCTGCATCCTCCGGACTGATCCAAAGCTCCGGTGCCGGATACATCTCGCGCAGTCTCGGTACGTTTCGAAGTGTTCCATGATGGAAGAACGGCACACGGCCATTCGTCATGACCAGCGGATACTCGTCTTTAAATTCGTCTCTTCTCGGACTTTCCACCGGTTCTAAGTAATACGGAAGCGGATCATAGTCCTTGGAAGCCGGCGCCATCGGATACGGCATGAACGGCTGTCCGCTCCGTCCGAGCTCTATCATGCGCTCGCAGTACATTTCAAGCTTCTTCGACGGAGTGTCAAATCCCTTCAGAGTTCCGGTTTCCGGATCTTCCTGCAGATATACGTAATAGGTCTTCCATTCATCCTGCGGCAGGTATTCGAACGGTGCCTTTTCTTTCATTTCTTTCCATGTCATTCCGACCGCCGGAGTCAGCTGATCAAAGAACTCTTCGATGGAATCCCAGTATGCAAGGTCCTCACCCATGAATTCCGGATCGAACGATTTCTGACACATTTCATGTCCGCGCTCCGCGCATGCCTTAGCCAGGTTCGACCAGATCACGGTCTCATCCTTTGTCTCCCAAAGGTGTACGACCTGCTGTCTTGCCACCAGCATATTGCAGGTCTCAACGATCATATCGGTCTCCAGCCACTCTTCTGTCGGAAGCAGAACATCCGCATAGGTCGAGAACGAGGTCGGATACATATACATATGAACGATAAACTCTAATTTATCGATGGCTTCTTTCCATCTTCCGGCCTCAGCCAGAACGCCGAGTTTGTTTCCGGAACGGTCGATCCAGACTTTCGGCTGGTACGGCTTTCCTGTAAGGATCGCCTCAAGTACGCTGCCCGGATGACCCGCATACCAGATGGAAAGGCCCTTGAATTCCTGTCCGCCGAGACGTTTCTTATACTGCTCTTCGGAGATGCACTTTTCTGCAACCGGTACCGGATAGTTCGGAACTTTCAGCACGCCGCTCGTGCGGAAGCGCTGCATCGGGACGCCCGGTTTTTCCATGTTGCCCATGAGCATATCCATCATGTCCGCAGCCATCGCCGCCTGTACGGAGTTCGGTGTCTGGTCGGTCGCAACACCGAGACAGAGTCCGCTCGGAGAATTGTCTGCATATAAATGAATTGCTTCCTCGATCTTTGCCGGATCAAGGTCACAGATCTCTGCTGCTTTTTCCAGCGTAAACTCATCTGCTCTTTCCAGGAGCATCTGACCGCCGGTCTTATATGTTTTGCCGTTGATCTCATACGTTCCGAAGAGGGAAACTTCGAGGTCCTCATCCCACGGATAATGGAGCGCTTTTGCAGATTCGCTCTTTTCATCCCAGACTACGAAGATATCAACGCCGTTTTTATCTGCTTTTGTATCGGCAAGGCCCAGTTCTTCCGCTCTGACCATAACTTTGGATTCAACATCGACCAGATACGGAAGGTTCGTCCATTTTGTAACGAAGTCTTTGTCATACAGTTTATTGGTCAGGATATAGCGGATCCATGCCAGCATCAGCGCAACGTCTGTACCCGGACGGATCGGAAGCCATACATTTGCTTTTGCCGCATCCGGTGTAAAACGCGGATCGATGACAACCGTCTTTACGCCTTTTGCGCGAAGTTCATTGACCATACGGCCGCCGCTTGACGGGCAGGAGAAGGAAGGATCCGTTCCCCAAAGAACCAGCGTCTTGATCGGGTTGTTTTCTTCATCATAAAACTCCAGGCAGTTGGAGTCTGCGATCGAGTTGTCGGAGCCACCGTACATCATGGCAGCTGCAAGTACACGCGGCAGATAGCACTGCGCGCATCCCGGCTCAAACCAGTTCGGTGTTCCGAAGATATTGCAGAAACGGGCGATCGACCAGATCTCCGGGTTTCCGCCGCCGCCGGTGGTCGCAAAGACATACTCCGCACCGTAGTCTTTCCGAACCTGCATCAGCTTGTCGGCGATCATGCCGAGCGCTTCATCCCAGGTCGCTCTGCGGAACCGTCCGCCCCCGCGGGCACCGACTCTTATAAGAGGATATTTATTTCTATTCGGATGATACAGCGCAGAAATTCCGGAAAGTCCCTTTGCGCACATCTTTCCTTTGCTCATCGGGTCAACCGGATTTCCTTCCAGGCTGACGACCCTGCCGTTTTTCACATGTGCAAGAACACCGCAGTTTGCGATGCAGGCGCGGCAGGCAGTAGGAACGATTTTTTCTTCATCTGAAACTTTGATAACTTTCGGCTCACCTTTTACGAAAAAGGTTTTCTCACCGGAGGCTTTTTCAAGCCCTTTGATTTGTAATAAGAATTCTCCTGTCTTCACGTCTTCCCCCACTTTGAATTGTGTTTGATGTCTTTATTACCAAAATACCCGAGTCGTATTTTAACTTATTTCCTGTTTATAATATATTCCAAAACGCTTGCAATCAATATCAATTTATGATATAAACAATTCCATAAGAGAATCATTGATTGTTTTTCATCATTTTGAAGGCCGAATGTCGCTTAATTCATTCCAAATCGCGATGATTGAGA
>CAZOHB010000083.1:0-11822 GCA_964579345.1 uncultured Parasporobacterium sp. | reverse complement strand
TACGGTGAACTTTCTGTCCGGTAAAAACGCTGTCACGCTGCTTGCGACGCATTATGACGGTGCCGCGGAGAGCGCCGTCCGCCATTATCAGGTCAAAGGTCTGACCCGGAAAGAAGATAAAGTCCTTCCTCTGACCGAAAGCGGCCGGGACGGACTGCAATTAATAGAAAAAAACATGGACTATGGATTGATCGAGGTGAAACCCGGAACCGAATGCCCCAAAGATGCGATTGCGATCTGTCATCTTCTGGGACTCCCGGAGGAGATTTTGAAATAGTCCTTAAAATATTCAGACGTTAGGAGGATTCCTTATGAAAGCTTTGATTCGAGTCCGCATGGGAGCGGAAGATGCGCATTACGGCGGCAACCTGGTAGACGGTGCACATATGCTCCACCTGTTCGGTGACGTAGCCACGGAACTTCTGATCCGCAGCGACGGAGATGAGGGGCTCTTCTGTGCCTACGATAATGTTGAATTTCTTGCACCGGTTTATGCCGGGGATTTTATCGAGGCGGAAGGAGAGATCGTACAGTTCGGCAATACGTCCCGGAAGATGGTCTTCGAAGCACGGAAGGTGATCGTTCCCCGTCCGGATATCAACGATTCCGCCTGTGATGTTCTGGAAGAGCCGATCGTTGTCTGCAGAGCGAGCGGCACCTGCGTGGTTCCGAAGGAGAAACAGAGGGGGAAACAATAGATGGAAAAACTGATCATCACCGCCGCGATCTGCGGTGCGGAAGTGACAAAAGAACAGAATCCCGCCGTCCCTTATACCGTAGAGGAGATCGTAAGAGAGGCGAAAAGCGCTTATGATGCCGGTGCGGCCATCGTCCATCTGCATGTGCGCCTTGACGACGGCACGCCGACGCAGGATAAGGAACGATTCCGTGAATGTATGGAGGCGATCAAAGAAGCAATCCCTGATGTGATCCTGATCCCATCGACAGGAGGCGCGGTCGGAATGAGCGCGGAGGAACGCCTGCAGCCGACAGAGCTGTTTCCGGAGATGGCGACTTTGGACTGCGGCACCTGCAATTTCGGCGACGAGATTTTTGAAAACACCCTGCCCCTGATGCGCGCATTTGGAAAACGGATGCTGGAAAACCGGATCAAGCCGGAATATGAATGCTTTGAGATGGGGCATCTCGACACGGTCCTTAGGATGGCCCGGAAAGGAGAAGTTCCCGGAGAGCCGATGCAGTTCAATTTTGTGCTCGGCGTTCCCGGATGTACGCCGGCAACGGTTGAAAACCTTGCCTGGCTTGTGAACCGGATCCCGCAGGGCAGCACCTGGACCGCTACCGGTATCGGGCGCGCGGCGTTTCCGATGGCAGCTGCTGCCATCATCATGGGCGGTCATGTGCGGGTTGGCTTTGAAGACAATCTGTATCTGGAAAAAGGTGTTCCGGCAGAAAGCAACGGAGCCCTGGTCGCAAAGGTCGTTCGTATTGCGAAGGAACTTTGCAGGGAAATCGCTTCACCCGAGGAGGCGAGGATAATATTGGGACTGAAATAAAGGAGACGACTATGGAACAGTTAAAAGGCAATAAATACGGAACTCACCGCGTGATCGAACCGAAAGGCGTCCTGACCCAGGCCGCCTGGAAGATCGACAATGATATGAGCAAGCATTACTCGAACGAGATCATCTGCGACGTAACTGCCCTGAATATTGATTCTGCTTCCTTTACGCAGATCGAAGAAGTCTGCGGCGGCGACGAGCAGAAGATCGGGGAAATGATCATGAGCATCGTCGAAGAACGCGGCAAGCAGCAGAATCCCGTCACCGGATCCGGCGGCATGTTTATCGGCAAAGTCGCATACATCGGTGACGATTTAAAGGACAGAGACCTGAAGGTCGGTGACCGGATCGCTTCTCTGGTCAGCCTGTCTCTGACCCCGTTGAAGATCGATCAGATCCTGGCGGTGCACAAAGACATTGACCGCGTAGATATCATCGGTCAGGCGGTATTGTTTGAAAGCGGGCTGTATGCGAAACTTCCTGACGATATGTCAGAAGCGCTTGCTCTGGCAGCTCTCGACGTGGCAGGAGCTCCGGCACAGGCTAGGCGTCTTCCGAAAGAAGGCGACAGTGTCCTGATCCTCGGAGCAAACGGCAAATCCGGTGTACTCTGCGGGTATGAAGCGATGAAGAAGGTCGGCCCGAACGGCAATGTCGTGGGCGTGGTCCGCAACCCGAAACAGGTGGATGCCCTGATGGATCTTAGCGTGTATCACAAGGTCATCGTAGCGAGCGCCACAGAACCGGTTGCTGTACTGGAAGCGGCCCTGGAGGCAAACGGAGGCAGGGAGTATGACCTGTCCATCAGCTGTGTGAATGTCGAAGCCTGTGAGATGAGCGCGATCCTTCCGGTCAGGGAAGGAGGGACGGTCTATTTCTTCTCCATGGCTACCAGCTTCACGCGCGCAGCTCTTGGTGCGGAAGGTGTCGGCAAGGACATTACGATGGTCGTCGGCAACGGATACGCGAAAGATCATGCGGAGATCACACTGAATGTTTTGCGGGAAAATAAAAAGATCCGTGAACTGTTTGATAAAAAATACGTATAGAAAAAAACAGCGCACAACGCGCGGCATGCGGTTTCAATAACACTTGGTGATTATTTGTAAATAAGAGGAGAAGATATTATGCTGACTGGAAATGGATTATTTGCTGATATCCCGGAAGAACAGTGGAACGACTGGAAGTGGCAGGTGAGAAACCGGATCGAAACGGTGGACGACCTGAAAAAATATATGAATATCACACCGGAGGAAGAAGAAGGGATCCGCAAGTGTCTGGGTGTTTTGCGGATGGCGGTGACACCGTATTATCTGTCCCTGATCGATCTTGACGATCCGCAGGATCCGATCCGGCGTCAGGCCATCCCAACCATCAATGAACTGCATCATGCAGAGGCGGATCTGCTCGATCCTTTGCATGAAGATACGGACTCCCCGGTCAAGGGACTCACTCACCGTTATCCGGACCGGGTGCTGATGCTGGTGACCGACCAGTGTTCCATGTACTGCCGGCACTGTACCCGCAGGCGCTTCGCAGGTCACACGGACCAGACCCTTCCGAAGGAACAGATCGACGCATGCATCGAGTATGTCCGGAACCATCCGGAAGTGCGCGACGTCCTGATCTCCGGCGGCGACCCGCTGGTCATGAGCGATGAGAAGCTGGAATATATTATTTCCAGTCTCCGGGAGATCCCTCATGTCGAGATCGTCCGGATCGGAAGCCGCACGCCGGTCGTGATGCCGCAGCGCATTACCCCTGAGCTCTGCAGCATGCTGAGGAAATACCACCCGATCTGGCTGAACACGCACTTCAATCATCCGAACGAGATCACGGAGGAATCAAAGAAAGCCTGCGCGATGCTGGCGGATGCCGGAATCCCGCTCGGCAATCAGAGCGTGCTGCTTGCCGGGATCAATGACTGTCTGTTTACGATGCGGAAACTCGTCCATGAACTGGTGAAGATCCGCGTGCGTCCTTATTATTTCTATCAGTGCGACCTGTCCATGGGCCTTGAGCATTTCCGGACACCGGTCGGAAAAGGCATCGAGATCGTGGAAGGCCTGCGCGGCCATACCAGCGGCTTCTGTGTGCCGACATTTGTTGTGGACGCACCGGGCGGAGGCGGAAAGATCCCGGTCATGCCGAATTATGTGATCTCCCAGACGCCGCATAAAGTGATCCTGCGAAATTTCGAAGGCGTGATCACGACCTACACCGAACCGGAAAACTATAAAGAGACCTGCCAGTGTGAGTACTGCCGCGGCGAAAAAGAGGCGAAGCTGGTAGGCGTTGCTGGTCTGGAACACGGCCACACACTGAGTCTGGAGCCAAAGGATCTGGAAAGGAACAAGCGCTGTGCCTGCACAGAAAAGCAAGTTGAGGAGTGAGAAAGAATGACTGGAAAACTCGGTCTGGATTATACATTAGTGGAAAAAGCGCGCGCCTCAGCCGGAAAGGTGGCGGAGGATACGCAGCGCTTCATCAACAGACATACGACAAAAGCGGTCGAGCGTACGGTCTGCAGGCTGCTTGGCATTGACGGGATCAACGAAGTGGAAGTTCCCTTGCCCAATGCAGTTGCAGACCATCTGGCGGCAAAGAATATTCTGGCCGACGGCGCTGCCCTGCGTATCGGCAATGCGATCGCGGAGCTTAAACTTACGCCGCAGGAGATCGCGGAAGGAATCGATCGCGGAGAGATCGATCTGTCTGCCCTGCCGCTCCATCCGGAAGAAGAGATCCGGGAAGCGCTTTCGCCTTATATCGCAGCAACGCTTGACCGGATCCGGGGCAATGTGGCAAAAAGAAATGAATATCTGACAGAATTCGGCGACAAGGAAGGACCTTATATCTATCTGATCGTCGCTACCGGAAATATTTACGAAGACATTACACAGGCGAAAGCTGCTGCCAGACAGGGAGCGGATGTGATCGCTGTGATCCGCACGACCGGCCAGAGTCTTCTGGACTATGTGCCTTACGGACCAACGACGGAAGGGTTCGGCGGCACCTATGCCACCCAGGAAAATTTCCGTCTGATGCGGGCTGCGCTCGACGAAGTCGGTGAGGAACTGCACCGGTACATCCGGCTCTGCAACTACTGCTCCGGTCTTTGCATGCCGGAGATCGCAGCGATGGGTGCGCTCGAGCGGCTGGATGTCATGCTGAATGACGCCCTGTACGGAATCCTGTTCCGTGACATCAATATGCAGCGCACGATCGTGGATCAGTATTTTTCCCGCGTGATCAACAGTTTCGCCGGGGTCATCATCAACACCGGCGAAGACAACTACCTGACCACAGCGGACGCCTATGAAGAGGCGCACACCGTTCTGGCCAGCCAGTTTCTGAATGAGCAGTTCGCGCTCCAGGCGGGACTGCCGGAGGAGCAGATGGGGCTTGGGCATGCGTTTGAGATGGACCCGAATCTTCCGAACGCCTTCCTCTATGAACTGGCGCAGGCGCAGATGGCCCGGGAGATCTTCCCGAAAGCGCCGCTGAAATATATGCCTCCGACCAAGTTCATGACAGGCAACATCTTCCGCGGGCATGTCCAGGATGCGCTGTTTAACATGGTGACAATCCTTACGAATCAGAAGATCCATCTGCTCGGCATGATGACGGAAGCGATCCACACGCCGTTCATGAGCGACCGCGCGCTGGCGATCGAAAATGCGCAGTACATCTTCCGCACGATGGCGGATCTGGCAGATGATATCGAATATAAACCGGGCGGGATCATTCAGAGCCGCGCTGCCGAAGTGCTGCAGAAAGCAGCGGATCTTTTAGGCGAGATCGAACGCATCGGATTGTTTGCCACACTGGAAAAAGGCATCTTTGCGGGAATCAAACGGCCGATGGACGGCGGGAAAGGTCTGGACGGAGTCGTCGTGAAGTCAGACCGCTACTTTAACCCCTTCATCGAGGAAATGAAAAAGGAGGTGCGTTCATGAGCTCGGGACTTTACGATATGTCCGCGAAGGACTTTGACAAAACGCTGGATCTGTCTGCAGTCAGACCGTACGGCGACACCATGAACGACGGTAAAGTGCAGCTTTCCTTTACCCTCCCCGTTGCAAATAATGACCGCGGCACGGAGGCCGCAAGGATCCTTGCCGGAAAGATGGGCTTAGAGGATCCGAATGTTGCCTGCGCAAAAACACTGGATGAGCAGTTCACGTTCTATGTGGTCTACGGCTCCTGTACACATACCGTGGACTATAACAATATCAAAACCAGGACGATCGAAGATGTGTCCATGGAAATGGACGAGGTGGATGATTTTATCCGTGAGCATTTTGGAAGAAAGATCGTGGTGCTCGGCGCGTCCACCGGAACCGATGCCCATACGGTCGGCATCGATGCCATCATGAACCGGAAAGGATTTGCCGGTCACTACGGTCTCGAGCGCTATGAAATGATCGAGGCTCTGAATATGGGAGCGCAGGTTCCGAACGAGGAATTTCTGGCCAAAGCGAAAGAGCTGCATGCCGATGTGCTGCTGGTAAGCCAAACCGTTACGCAGAAAAATATCCACGTCATGAATCTGACGGAGCTGATCGAACTGGCGGAAGCCGAAGGGATCCGTTCCGATTGCGTGATCTGCTGCGGCGGCGCTCGCATCACACATGAGCTCGCCAAGGAGCTTGGCTTCGATGCCGGTTTCGGTCCCGGAAAATTTGCCAACGATGTAGCCACCTTCTGTGTGAAGGAAATGGTCCGCAGAGGGATGAAATAGAAAATGGCTGAATAACAGTAAAAGAGGCTGCAGCGGCAGCCTCTTTTTTATCATGCCTTTTTTAACACTCTGTCAAGAAATTCAAATCTGCTGCGTTCCCGCTCTTCCGATTCGTACGCCGGGTCTCCGTGCAGTCCTCCCGGGATCGGCTCCAGGATTGCATGCCCTTCTCCACAGACAGCGTTGACACGGTTTACAAATTCCACCGAGCCCTGATAGGGCACAATCTCATCATCCGTTCCCGCCTGTATAAGAACCGGTGGGCATTTCTCAGTCACATAATTGATCGGAGATGCCAGAGAAGCCAGGCCCGGAACCGCGCGGCAATTCACGCCGGCAAAGGCATCGGCATAATTGGAGATCTTTACGCCGTCCGGCATCGGCGGTGCGTCCTCGGTAAAGTGGGACTGTAAAACAAGATCGTACAGGCCGAACATTCCGATCACGGCCTGTACGGAGCTGTCGAATTCCGGAGTGCCCATACTCAGATCCTCAAGTGCGGCAACACCAGCCGATGTGCCAAGCATGGCTGCAAAGTAGGCACCCGCGCTGTCGCCGGAGGCCGCGATCCGTGTCGGGTCCAGACAGTATGTGTCTGCATTTGCCCGCAGGAAGCGGATGGCTGCCTTTACGTCAAATACCGGATAAGGGAACTTCACTTCCCCGCTCAGACGATAATTGACATTCACAACAGCATAGCCCCGAAGGATACCGCCGAACAGATAAACGCACTGCGAATCACGCTTGTGTCCGCCAAGAAAGGCGCCGCCATGAAACTGTACCAGAACAGGAAACGGTCCTTCTCCTTCTTCCGGAAGGAAAATGTCCAGCGTCTGGTCCGGATGATCCGTCCCGGCATAAGGTACGTCCAGATATTTCCGTTTTATCGCGCTGACATCCACATCTGGCTGGATAAAAGGCGGGGCATCGGGCGGCAAAGGGATGATCTTAATGAACTCCATCTTTCAATTCTCCTTTCAGAACTGAGTTGAAATCAATGTCTTTTATTGAACAAATTATAGCAGAGAAGAAACTGCGCCGTCGTCTCTATCCTGAAATTGACAATCGAAATATTCGATGAGTTCATTCCGAAATCGATGTACGGCCGATCCATATCGTGGACAAGAAACTCGGGTATTGATTATTTTATATTTCAACCTGACACAGTTCCTCGATCCATTCTCTGCGCTGGATCACGGACAGCCATTCCGCCGGAATTGCGTCATATCCGTAAAACAGACCGGCAAGACCGCCGGCGACCGCTCCAACGGTATCGGTATCTTTTCCGAGGTTTACCGCCTTCAGCAGTGCCTGATCGAACCGGTCCGTTGTGAGCAGCGACCAGACTGCTGCTTCTAAAGTATCTACGACATATCCGCTGCTGTAGATCCTGTTTGCAGGCAAAGCCTTGAACGCATCAAGGTCTTGCAGCCTGTCATAATAATGCAGATTCTCCTTGTCTGCCAGATAAGCTTCATAAAACGCAAAACCCTGAGAAATACCGGTCTGCAGTCTCTCCTGCAAAGAACCTGTCCCGGTCAGGATCTGTTTCACCATAAAGTAATACAGGCCGCAGGCAATGTTGGAACGGATGTGCGCGTGCGTCAGACCGCCGACCGCATGGATCGTTTCGATGGCATCCTGCTCAGATAACTCTCCGCGTCCTTCCATTTTGACGCAGTAAATGCAGGCCGGCAGGATCCGCATCAGGCTCCCGTTTCCGTTATTGTTTTCGTCATCGCCTCCGCACTTTTTTGCTTTTCTTTTTTTCTTGTATTGATTGATCGCCAGCATCGTGCCGAAGCCGATATCAAAGGATTCTCCATATGGAGTAAACTCTCCATCAAAGAGCCATTTCATATAATTTTCCATGATATCATCGAGATCAATTTTGCCGACACGCCGGATGCTTTCCAGCAGTGCGATCGTCAGACTGCTGTCATCCGTCCAGGAGCCCTCCGGAAGATTGAACGTTCCGTAACCGCGCATACCTGTAATCGGATGGCTTGCAACCTTTTCCCTGCTCTCAAACTGTACCGGACAGCCAAGCGCATCCCCGATAACAACTCCCATGATTCCGTTTAACCAGATATTGTTATTTCCTGTCATTTGATAATCCCTCCGCTAAATCTTTATTTGCGCTTATTATACTACACAAAAAAGCTCCGCGGGTCGCTTCGGAGGCGACACCTGTTTTAAAGTGCAGGCAGATTACACTTTTGCGGATGAAACGATCCTCACGGCTTGCATGTGCCGCAGGGCTCATATCCTTCCGCAATCAGTTCTTCTCGTGTTTTAACTGTCTCCTGCCGGCTCTCTTCACTCATCGATGTCGCATACGTGCAGGTCGGCAGGTGAAATTTCTTCGTTTTGATATTCAGCACATAAGAGACCTCCGCCGGTTCCTCCGGATCAGTCGGATCCGGCTCTGAAATCTCCTCGCTTTCTCCCGTTGCATAATTCAGCGTCACGCCTTTCTGGACGTTGTAGATAAACCGGCAAAATGTGCACTCTTCCGGATACTCGATGCAATACGCTTCCATCAGCACCCCTTTGGCAAGAAGGTTGTCCCCTTCAAAGACCGGGGTCACACGGTAGACAACATGGGCATTGAACTTCTCGACGGTCTGTTTTACCTGTGTCTCCCAGCCCAGCATACCATCGCCGTTGGAAGCGTTGAACTGGCGGGTCCCGGTGATCAGATTGCGATTATCGTCATTCAAACCGGTCAGGGCATACATGAGGAGATGACTTCGATTGTAAAGCCATGTCCCATCTGAAAGTTTTCTTTGGATCCAGCCGGTCGGAGTTACACTGCTGATATCTTCCCGGTCATCTGCCGGCTCAGTTTCCAGTCCCACGCAGGCGAACGCCGGGCCGCATCGTCCAAGCCCGTCCAGGTCCGAAAGCCAGATAAATGTGCCGTTATAAATTTTCTGCTCATCCGTGAAAAACGGTTCATCGCCATTGACGGTAAGCACTGTCGTGCCATCGTAATCCGGGATGGATGCAGGATCAAATTCGCTTTCTCCCGGATCCGGCGCGCGGATCTGGATCGTCGTCTTTGACCACGGACTGTACGAGGTAATGTCATTCTCCTGTCGGTAGCTCCGAACAGAAATCAGGCATTCTTCTGTTTTTATATCTGCCGGCACCAAAAAGTCCAGAGAAGTCCCCGAAGTTTTTACCGTCGTGCGTTTTCCATCGATCGTATATCGGATCTGGTATCCGGTGCTCTTTTTATTTTTCTTCCAGGTGACGGCGACGGTATCACCGCTCTGTTCCGCCTTGGTGATCGCCGGCGTTATCAGATATATGACCGCTTTGCTTTCGGACGCTTTTGATACATCGATCTGTCCGTTCTTTGTTTGATACGCCTTAATACGGTAGCGGTAGGTCTTGCCGTTTCTGACCGTCGTATCAGTGTATTTGACGGTCGTGTTCTTTTTGACCGTTTTGATCTTTTTATACTTTCCGCCGTTGACGCTGCGATAGATCCGGTAGCCGGATGCCTTGCTGCTTTTCTTCCAGGTCAGCTTCAGTCCTGAGGCTGTGGTTTTTAACGACCTGACCGTTGCTTTGCGGACGGTGGTTGCTGCCTCTGTTCGGACCGGCAGGACAAAAGTCGTCAGCACAAGCAGGGCCGACAGTAAAACCAGCAATATTCTTTTGTTGATGTTTTTTGTATTTTTCATCGCAGGCTCCCTTTGGACTTACTTTGCAGAGTTCATGTAAAGTATACCAATACAATATACTGTTTACAATTGTCCAACTCATGCTCTTTTACTTGTACTTAACTCGTACGCAGGAGTATAATACGAAATTGAGATTCCGGGATTCCGGAATCCGGGCAAACAAGAGAAAGCCACCCGATCAGGGAAAGGCAAACTTGAATCAAAAACGAGGATAATTATTCATGGAGCGCAAAAGACGAAGTACCCCACTGATCATTTTTCCCATTATTGCAGTAGTCATAATTGCTGCTGTCGTTATTCTTCTACTCATAAACGGTAAGGTCTCGATCGGAAGTGAGTCTGTCAACAGAAATGTTCAGGAACTTACACTTTCGGAAGGTGATTACGATACGGACGCTCTTATCAAAGCTCTTCCGCAGCTGAAAAAACTCACAAAAATTTCCTTTCCGGAAACAGAGCTTTCCGCAGAGGAGTTAGACAGGATCCGCAGCGCCGCAGACGGAGTCGAAATAGACTTCACATTGGATATCGGCGGAAAAACCTATGATCAGACCTGCACTAAGCTTGACTTATCTGAACTTGATTCCGAACAGCTTTTACAGGCTGCGCCGAAGCTGGCTTTACTTCCGGAGCTTTCTGAGATTGAACTGATGTCTTCGTCCGGTTCCTCTGCGCTTTCCATTGCAGATGTAAAGCAACTGACGGAAAAGCTTCCGAATGTGAAAGTTCACTATGAATTTGATCTTTTTGGCAAGCATATTTCGACTCAGGACGAACGCGTGGAGTATGTAGATGTGAAAATCGGAAACGAAGGAGTTGATGAGATACGCGAAGCTCTTTCCATTATGTCCGGATGCAGCTATCTTCTGCTGGATACCTGCGGCATTGACGACGAAGAAATGGCAGCTCTCCGCGATGAATTCCCGGATAAGAAAATCGTATGGCGAATTTATCTCAAGTCTATTTTCCCGGAGGATCATTACGATTTTCTGACCGATGAACAGGCTCTGCGCATCACTTATAATCTTGACGATTCGAATTGCCATCAGCTGGATTACTGTACAGAATGTGTCTATCTGGATGTTGGGCACAATGAGTCGCTTACGGACATCAGCTTTGTCAGCCATATGCCGAAGCTGGAATGCATTATCGCCGGCGGATCCCCGATCTCAGACCTTACTCCGTTCAAAAACTGTCAGAATCTGACCTGGATGGAACTGGGATGGTGCGGCTTGATCACGGATATTTCACCTTTGAAGGATATTCCTTCCCTGAGATATCTGAACATTGGATTTACCGGTGTCTCTGATCTTTCTCCTTTGAACGATTTGCACTTGGAGCGGCTGACAGCCATGGGCACTGATATTCCGAAAAAAGCCAGTTCAGCATTCGAAAAGGATCATCCGGATTGTCTCTGTGTTTTCGAGGGTTCTCAGCCCTATGGTTATGGCTGGAGATATAACGATGAAGGCTATACGTTCTTCGATTATTATGTACACATGCGGGAAGTATTCCATTATGACGCGCAAGACTATCACGGTAATACAAAGACCTCAGAATTCTGTCCGATCTATCTGAAAGATTACGAAGGATATCCATGGTATGAATGGCAGAAATAAGTGATATATGCATAAAGGCTCCCTGTTTTTCCAGGGAGCCTTTTTCGTTTTCGCGGTGGGATTCGCGCCGGGGACTTCGTCCCCTTTCACGCCGGCCGTCGCCGCTTCGCGCTTTTCGAGTTTTTTCGTCTTTCTGTCCGCAGGTGCTGCCCTTGAGAAATACCCCTGATTTTGCTATTATGCTTCTATTCAATCACTGGGAGGAGCTATTTCATGGCAGATAAATATATCGTAGCATATA
>CAZOHB010000082.1:0-12379 GCA_964579345.1 uncultured Parasporobacterium sp. | reverse complement strand
GATCGTCTACTCCGCCAAGACCTGTAACCTGAGCTGCGATGAACTCGTTAAAGGAAAGAGCCGGAACTCCGCCTTCAAACAGGGAATCTGCAAAAAGGTCTGTTGTGCTTTCCCACGGAGCGATGCAAGCAAGGTGCGGCGGGCATTCAGATGCGATACCCCACTGGTGCATAGCAACACCGGAGTTACCTGTCATACCGATCTTACCGTTGCACCATTCCTGAGTTGCCAGCCACTCAACGAAATCATATCCGTCTTCTCTGTCCTGATGTGTGAACATGTGAACGTTGCCCTCGGAATGTCCTGCGCCACGTACGTCTACGTTAGCAACAGCATATCCGTAATAGCACCAGTATGCCGGGTCAGAAGACTCGAATTTTGCCAGCTTGGATACTGTGTGTGGCGGAACACCCATGATCTGCCACTCGCTCATTCCATCGCCAGGTCTCTTTCCGAACCAGCTCCAGGAAACGATGCAAGGGATCTTCTCTGTCAGGTTCTTCGGCAGGAAGATGTCTGTGTAGATCTTGCATCCGTCACGAAGAACTACTTCAACGTCCTGGTGGCAAATGATTCCAGGAGCTGCCTCATATGTTCTCTGGTTGAATGCCGGGCAGAAACCCTGTCCCATTCTTGCCATCGGATCTTCTGCCTGAGAAAGATCGATCTCTTCCTGATTGTCTACAGGTTTTCTTGCGACTCTGTAGATTGCTTCGATTTCTTCACCCTGGAAGACTTCTTTCAGTGTGAAGAATTGTCCATTGTCTGCCATAAATTTTCCTCCATCAATTCTTACTAGTAAAAATTACTGTAGTTGCCATTGTCCCTTCCGCGAAAAAACAGTCTCCGGGCAGTCCGGATTTATACATTTTCCGTTTCCGGAACATCGAATGAGGTCAGTTCTGCAGCCACTTTCCCCAATCTACTTTATTATAAAAAAAGCGCCCGTCTTTTACAACGGACACTTTATCTATATTTGTCGATTTAATAATTCTTTTACAGAATCAGTATACTTCTTAATTACGATTCGCGAACAATTACATCAGACAGTTTGTTCTGCGGCAATTTTTGTTACCCGACTTTTCTTCTCACCCCGGGTCTTTCTAAATGTCTCAAGTGCCCTTCGTTTTATTGTTCCCACACTTGAGCTTTCAGTTTCGTTTTCATCTGGCTTTTTTCCACTCCCAGTGCAATTGCCAGTTCACCAAAGAGTTTGTCTTCAGCCATGTTATAATATCTTTCGTCGCTTGCTGTTACTTTTTTCCCCTCAGCAAGTCGAGTCTTTTTACGATTGTAAATCGTCTTCAGAATGCTGACGAATTCTCTGCAGTCGCAGGTTTTCATCGTTTCTTTGTAGCACTCTTCTCTCTTCTTCTCATCCGTAATAACAAGAAGATCAATGTTTGGAATTTCCTTCAGAAGCTTTTGCGCTTCCTTTTTCGACATTACCGGTCGCATGACTACTTTGTCGTTATCGCAAGGTGTAAAAATGCGGCTGTTCCTCGAATAATATGGTAACAGAGTGTAATACTCTTTGTCATCCGATACACCGGACAGATCCGGTTTGCCTATCTTCTCTACCATGCATACTCCTGTGTTGCCATAGACTATCAGATCACCAACTTTAAACACAAATACCTCCTTTCCTCTAAAAGTTTTTTGGATGATTTATTGTAGCACAAAAGTGCTTATTTTGTAAGACATTTTTCATTAATAAATCAAAAAAAGCCCTAAAAACAGGGCTTTTGTAAGATGCTGTGCTATTGAAGCGCAGTATCTGTGCGGTTGCAGCGTATCTTCCGTTAATTCAGCCACGGAACAAACGCCAGAGCGACCGCGATTACAATTGCCGGAAGCATGTTTGCCACCGGGATCTTCTTTTCTCTGATCAGGTTCAATCCAACGCAGAAGATCAGGATATTTCCCACCATGGAAAGATCTTCCAGAGCAAGATCGGTCATGATCGGCATGATCAGCTTTGCCAGGACGGTAATGATCCCCTGGAACAGAAAAACAGGGATGGCAGAAAAGATCGCACCTTTGCCAAGGGTACAGGTCATGATACAGATCGTGATCAGGTCGATGATCCCCTTTGTGATCAGGATCGAATAGTCATGGAACATCGCGTCGTTGATCGAACCGATGACAGCCATCGCGCCGATGCAGATTGTGCAGGAGGCCGTAATAAACGCGTCTGTAAAACCGTTGTCATTCGTGCTTTTTGTTTTCTTCTTCAGCCAGTCGCCGAATCGGCCGATCTGTTTTTCCAGATCGATCAGTGATCCGATGATCGTTCCGATGGCCATCGCGATCACGATCAACAGGGAACGGCGCGTATCAAAGCCGCCGCCTTCGGCTGTCGTCAGCATCTTTGCGACCGCACCGCCGCCTCCGATAAACATAACCGTAATGCCGTTGCAAAGGAGCAGTGCTTTCTGCACCCGCTCCGGAATCAGCTTGCCAAACAGAAGGCCGATGATGCCTCCCGCAATTACCATAGCTGTATTGATAATGGTTCCTAAACCAATCATAATCCTTTCCTGCTTTCAGTCCTCTGCCGGAAGATCAGCGAAGGTCTGCATATAAACTCTCTGCGATATAGCTGCCGATCCGTTCATATCCTGTCTCCGAAAGGTGAATGTGATCCGGACTGAAAAGATCTCTCCACGCAATATTTTCCTCTGTCTGGATCTTCTGATAAAACGAATACAGATCGATCACAGGAAGATCATATTGTTTTGCGATTTTTTCGATATGCTCATTGGCATCACGAAATGCCGTCACATGTTTTTCTCCCGGAAACAGCGGATAATTTGCCAGATAGAGGATCTTTCCCTGCGCTTTCAGCGCTTCCACATTTGTCTCGAACATCCCAGCGATCGGGTAATGAAAATAAAAATTATTTCCGCCCATCAGAAGGATCACAATATCCGGATCGCAGCTCATTCGCCGGTACGTCGTCTCCGTGATCCAGTCTCCGCAGATTCCGTCATTAACCGTCTGAACTTTATTGGAAAGTCCGTCTTCTTCCAGCCGTCTGTTCAGCTCACGCTCCAGCATCTCCGGATACGAGGGGGCACTCTGATAGGCGCTGGAAATATAAATATCATAATCTTCAAACAGCTGTCCGCCATCATCGAGTCCGGGCTGTACTTCACCATTTTCGATACTCTCGATCAGTCTTGGCGACGAGTACATCCCCCAGGTAATGGAATCTCCGAGGCAGTCGATCACGATCTTCTGTTTCTTTTCAAAGAGTTCTTTCATCGCTTCCCGGTTTCCTGACGGCCCCTGCTGTGCCGACACTGCAAAACGATACGCCAGTCCTGCTGCCGCGATCAGAATGCAGATGATTAAAGTGATGATCACCGGTTTATTTTTCATGGCCGTTTCTTTGGATGCGTATCTTTCCGTGCTTTTACTTTTCCGGATCCATCTTCAGGTTTTTGATGCTTTCGTCCTCTACTCTTCCGGAAAGGTCTGAATAATTGCTGGCCCCGCTTGCCACCAGAACATCTTTGTCATCAAAAAGGTCGATCCGGACCACGGAAATATTTTTACCGCGTTTAATACAGGTTGCCTTTGCTGTAAGTCTCTTTACGCCCAGTGTCGGACGAAGATAGTTGATATTCGAGCAAAGTGTCGTCGGCAAAACGCCGAGAGTTCTTGTTGAAAAGCCGCCGATCGTATCCATGATCGTAAACAGCAGCCCGCCGTGCAAAGCTCCCGCAGGATTCAGGTGATGCGGCTCGATATCAATATACCCTTCCGCATATCCCTCACCAATTTCGGTCACCTTGATCCCCGAATATTCAATAAACCCGACACTGCAGGCCTGAATGAGTTCTTCTTTGTTCATGTATGTTTGTGTCCTTTATGTTAGTTCATATCTGCCCGTCCAATGCAGGCAGAGACTGCTATGGACGGGCTATAGTCCTCTCGAAAGTAACGGATTGCCGCGTGCTTCGCGTATTAGAACTCAAAACGATGTCTGAAGTATTCTTCCAGATCTGCGATCGCAACTCGCTCCTGCTGCATCGTATCTCTGTCACGGATGGTGACACAGCCGTCTTCTTCGGAATCGAAGTCGTAGGTGATGCAGTACGGGGTTCCGATCTCATCTTCTCTGCGGTATCTCTTGCCGATCGTTCCACGGTCGTCGAAATCGCAGTAGTAGTATTTGCTGAGCTGTGCATAGATTTTTTCTGCAGGCTCATTCAGCTTCTTAGACAGCGGAAGAACCGCGATCTTTACAGGCGCAAGCGCCGGTGAGAAGCGCATAACCGTACGGACATCGCCGCCTTCGAGTTCTTCTTCATCATAAGCGCTGCAAAGGAAAGCAAGAACCACACGGTCAGCACCGAGTGAAGGCTCGATGACATACGGAATGTATTTTTCTTTCTTCTCGTCATCAAAGTAATCCATCGGTTCCCCGGAGAATTCCTGATGCTGGGAAAGGTCATAATTGGTTCTGTCTGCGATACCCCAGAGCTCACCCCAGCCGAACGGGAAGGTGAATTCGATATCGGTCGTTGCCTTGGAGTAGAAGGAAAGCTCTTCCGGATCATGATCACGAAGACGGATTTCCTCATCCTTAAGGCCGAGATCTTTCAGCCACTTGATGCAGAAGCTTCTCCAGTATTCAAACCACTCAAGGTCGGTATCCGGCTCACAGAAGAATTCCAGTTCCATCTGCTCAAACTCACGGGTACGGAATGTAAAGTTACCCGGTGTGATCTCGTTACGGAAGGATTTTCCGATCTGTGCAATACCGAACGGGATTTTCTTTCTGGATGCTCTCTGTACGTTTTTGAAGTTAACGAAGATACCCTGTGCGGTTTCCGGACGAAGATAAACAACGTCTTTTGCATCTTCCGTAACACCCTGGAAGGTCTTGAACATCAGATTGAAATGACGGATCGCCGTAAAATCGCTTTTCCCGCAGCTCGGGCACGGAACTTTATTGTCCGCAATAAACTGCTCCATCTTCTCATCAGACCAGCCGTCAACAGAGCCCTCAAGTTCGAGGCCTTTCTCTGCTGCATAGTCTTCGATCACTTTATCTGCGCGGAAGCGTTCATGGCACTCTCTGCAGTCCATCAGCGGGTCGGAAAAGCTGCCGATATGACCGGATGCTTCCCATGTTCTCGGGTTCATGAGGATCGCGCAGTCAACGCCAACATTATAAGGGCTTTCCTGTACGAATTTCTGCCACCATGCTCTTTTTACATTGTTTTTCAGCTCAACGCCGAGATTGCCGTAATCCCAGGTGTTGGCGAGACCGCCGTAGATCTCAGAGCCGGGGAAGATAAATCCTCTTGCTTTACATAATGCCACGATTTTGTCCATTGTTTTTTCCATAGCTGTTCACCTTTCTTTCTTGTTTCGATGCTGGCTTGCGGCAGACCATCCTGCCGTTGGATTGCATCGAATATTAACTTTTAGATTTTACTTGAATAAAGTGATTGTAGCAAGAAATTTTTCAGAGATTCGAGAAGATTTTTTACTGATCAGAAAGCAGTTTACCGGGTGATCTCATCCAGCATTTCCAGGGATTTGAACCGTTTGTCAACGACGCGGCCTGCAAGAGCCGTAACCAGCTCCGTAAATTCCTTCATGACAGGCTCCGTCAAAGTGAACGTATACAGTTTTTCCACCGGACTGCGTTTGACAAAATCCACCGCATAGACAGTCGAAGGATCCAGCTGCCCATAGCGCGAGCGGATATCTTCCACCGACGGGCAGATACCGTTGATCTCGAGAACTTTCAGTTCAAAAACAGAACGCACCAGAGAATGCGAAAGACTTTTCACGCTCAGCGCGCGAAGGCTCTGGTACAGAAGTTTCAGGGTATAAGAGGCATCCAGCCCTTCCCTGGTAAAAAAAGAAACGAATTCCAGAAAATAGAATCCGTAAAGATTTTTCTCCACGTCCGCAGCAAGTTCTTCAAAATAGTTGGAGATCCTGGCTGCGTTCACGCTGTAGGAGGATCGGCCTTCATAGACATCAAACTCTCCGAAGGCAAATACACGGCTCGCGGAAACAAGCGGCGAAGAAGGCTTTCTTGCGCCGCGGGCAAATGCTGAGATCCTGCCCAGGCTGTCTGTCAGGATCTCCAGTCTTCTGTCATATTCTCCCATCGGCATGGACGAGATCACCATGCCGCGTACCGTGATCGTGTTCATGTTATTGTTCTTCGTATCCGAAATTGCGAAGCTGGGAATCGCTGTCTCTCCACTCTTTCCGGACTTTGACCCAGAGCTTCAGATTCACTTTGCATTCCGTCAGCTTTTCGATATCCTTACGTGCAAGAATGCCGATCTTTTTCAGCATCGCGCCTTTCTTTCCGATCACGATGCCCTTATGGGAATCCTTCTCACAGATGATCGTTGCCTCGATGTCGGCGATCGGCTCACGCACCACCGTTCCATCTTCCAGTTTCCGTGTGCGTTCTCTTTCATGGAACGTGTCGATCACAACAGCAATTCCATGCGGAACTTCTTCATCCAGGCAGTACAACGCCTTTTCACGGATCGTTTCCGCCGCGATCTGTTTCATCGGCTGATCTGTCAGTTCGTCCGGATCGTAAAACATCGGTCCATACGGCAAATACCGGAACAGCTGTTCCAGAAGGACCTCCACATTATCTCCGGTCTTCGCTGAAACCGGCACAATCTCCGCAAAGTCAAATTCCTTGCGGTACGTATCGATAAATCCGGGGATCTTGTCTTTCTCCACGGAATCCGTTTTATTCATTGCGAGAATAACCGGAAGATTGATTTTTTTCAGCTCGCTGATAATATACTGCTCGCCCTTTCCGATAAAGTCGGAAGGCTCAACCAGCCACAAAACAACATCCGCATCACGAATCGTATTCAATGCGGAATGCAGCATATACTCACCGAGCTTATTCTTCGCACGGTTGATTCCCGGAGTATCCAGAAAGATGATCTGGCCGCGCTCATCCGTAAAGATCGTCATGATCCGGTTGCGCGTCGTCTGCGGTTTATTCGAAGTGATCGCAATTTTCTGGCCGATGATGCGGTTCATTAACGTGGACTTGCCGACATTCGGCCGCCCGACAATTGCAACATATCCTGATTTAATATTTAAATTATCCATGCACTAATGAAAGCATTCCCCCCGCCGCCAGCTATGTCCCAGCTCTCATTGGCCCCGCTGGCGCTAAAACGCGCACGGGACCAATGACCCGCTGGCGCAGGCGGCGAAGTGGCAGGGGAATGCTTTTTATTTCATCTATATCAAGCAAATCTGCTTGCCGCCCTTGTCATATGTCGTCCGATTATTCGAACAGATTTCGTGTCGAATGGAAAAGCTCCTTCTCTTCCTCGATCTTCTGCTCATTTCCGATGACACAGATATTTCCTTCCGAAAGGGCTCTCCGGATATACGGAGCAAGATTTCGGATATCCTCCTGTGTGCAGTCGATCGTTGCCGTTCTGATCCTTTGCAGCTCCTCCTGATCCAGATCCGCAAGGTATGCCTGCATGTCACGGCTTCCTTTTCCTGCCGGGGTTAACGGCGTATCTACTCCGCTCATCGTTCCGATCACGTATTTTGTCATCTCACGGTCTTCGACGTTGAAGCCTTCCAGATATTCCGGAATTCCTTCAAAGACATCATTGGAACGGCTCAGGTTCGGATCACGGTAGGTAACAAAGGTGCTCTCTCCGCTGATGGAAGAATTGCACATGCAGCCGTATGCGCCGCCCTGAACACGGATATTGAACCAGAGGTAATCATAGCTCATGATCGTGCGGAATACGCGGAGCGCGCCCGTAAGATCCGAGCCGTCTTCTGCATACCGGCCGGCTCTTGCTACATACTGAATGCCTGCCGAGGTCTTGAAGCCCTCGTTTTTCTGTTCCGGTTTCAGCGTATCTTTATACGGATAGCTGCTGTCCTTCAGCGCAGGCGCCTCAGCAGCCGTCTCATTTTCTTCGTCCGCAAGCTTGCAAAGAGTTTCTGTGAAATGCGCAAATCTTCTCTCGAAGATCTTATAGCCCTCCTCGTCTCCGGTAATGCTTACCAGAAGTCCTGACGGACGGAAGATGTCTGTCAGCAGTTCTTTGATATTGCGGATCAGTTCGTCTTTCCGTTCCTCAAAGTTTTTCTCAAGATCTTCCACAAATTTATAAAACTCGATTCCGCTGATCTGCTCTTTCAGATATGCGGATGCGGAGAAATACGAAGACGCGCGAAGTGTTGCTGCAATATGGCCGGAACTGTTCAACGTCATCTGCAGACGGCTCTTCAGCTCGGCAATGATCTCATAAAGCCGCTCTCCATTCTCGTAATCACTGCTGACCAGAATCTCTTCGATCAGATCGAAGGTTTTATCCATGTTGCCATACAGGCAGCGGAAGGAAAGATCGGAAAGAAGCGAGATCTTCTCTCTGTCTTTTCTGTTGAGGTACACACCGGTTTCAAACGAAAGTCCGCCGGTGTAAATATTTACTTCATTATTAAGCTCGGAATATGAATGCTCCGCAGTATCCACAAAGCTGAAGATCGATTTCAGCAGGCTCAGATACGGCAGTTTTTCCGGAGCTGTCCGGTTGCTGTCAAACAGGAGACTGATGTAAGCGATGCCGTTTGTAAAGTAGTCATGGAAAACGACCGGAATATTGTTTACGGTACGCTCTTCATTTTTCGTCGGTTCGATCTCTCTTTTCAGATCGCTGCGGTCAAGAAGCGGGATCGTCTCGATCGCTTCTTTGCTGTCCGGCGCTTCCTGGAAGGCTGCAAGCGCTTTGGTCTCTTCCACCATCTTTTCAACTTCTTCTTTGGAAAGACCGGCTTTCAGTTCCTCGAGTTTTTTCGCTGTCTCCGCGTCGCGCAGAGCTGTCAGTCCTTTCTTCGGAACCAGACTGAGGATCGAGCTGTGCGGATTGTTCAGGAACCAGGTGCGGATCAGATCTTCGTAATAGTTTCCTGCAATCTGTTCTCTCAGGAAACGGAAGGTTTCTTCACAGTCGATATGCATCAGCGGCTGGTTTTCATCATAAAGCCAGCTGTCGAGCAGATTCAGTCCGTAGATCAGGCCTTTCGGGAAGCCTCCGAAATCCGCTTCTTTATACTTGAATTCGAGCTGATTCAGGCTGGCCGTCAGACTCTTTTTATTCAGCCCTTCGGCTGCTGCTTTTTCAAACTCTTCCTGAATGATTTTTACAAATTCGTCCTTCTGGTCCGGATCAGCGTTCTTTGCAACGATATTAAAATACGGCTGCAGGATTCCGTTTTCATAACCGGAAAGAATATCTTTTCCGATGCCTGCCTTCAGCAGACGGTCGCGGATCGGCGCGCCCTGATTGTCCACCAGCGCGTACTGGATCATCTGCAGCGCGTAATACTGGTGCGGATCGAGATTGTCTCCGCAGACAACGTTATATGCAAGGTAGGTATTTCCTGCCTCTTCTTCATTTTCTGAGATCGGATACTCCACCGACAGTTCCTTCGGAGCCTTAAAAGTCTCCTGCTTTTTCAGCTCGGAATCAACGGTGATCGCATCATAGCTGCTCAGATACTCTTTATCCAGAAACTCGAGACGCTCCTCCAGATCCATATCTCCGTACAGATAGATAAAGCTGTTGGACGGATGATAATATTTCTGATGGAACGCGATAAAATTCTCATACGTCAGCTCCGGGATATGCTGCGGGTCTCCGCCGGACTCCACGCCATAGGAAGTATCCGGATACAGTGAATGCAGGATCTCGCGGTCAAGTACACCCTCCGGTGAGGAGAATGCGCCTTTCATCTCGTTATATACAACACCGTTGTATTCGATCGGATCCTCTGCGTTTTCGATCTTGTAATTCCAGCCTTCCTGCTTCATGATCTCCGGACGCTGATAGATCGCCGGATGGAAAACCGCATCCAGATAGACATCCATCAGATTCGCAAAATCCTTGTCGTTTCTGCTGGCCACCGGATAAACCGTTTTGTCCGGATAGGTCATCGCATTTAAGAAGGTGTTCAGTGAACCTTTGACAAGTTCTACAAACGGATCTTTTAACGGATATTTTTTGCTTCCGCAAAGGACCGAATGCTCCATGATATGCGCCACACCGGTATCGTCTGCCGGAGGCGTACGGAATCCGATATAGAATACTTTATTGTCATCATCATTGGAGAGAACAAAAATTCTTGCGCCGGTCTTTTCATGCTTCAGCAGGATCGCCTTGCTCTTCAGCGCCTCCACGTCTTTTTCTAAAATAGTTGTATAATTCTGATACTTCATGTTTACTCCTGTTATTTCTTTTTAGTCTTCTGCGAAAAGACCTTCTACAAACGCATCCACATCAAACTTGCGAAGGTCCTCAGCTTTTTCTCCATATCCCATGTAGAGAACCGGAACACCCAATTCCTTTGAGATCGCAACCGCGATTCCGCCTTTTGCCGTTCCGTCCATCTTGGTCAGGATGATGCCGTCCACTTTCATGACTTCCTTAAACTGTCTTGCCTGCTCGAGCGCGTTCTGCCCTGTTGTTGCATCGAGAACGATCAGGTTTTCTCTTTTCGCATCACCGTATTCTCCGGCAAGGATCTTGTCGATCTTTCCAAGCTCGCTCATCAGGTTTTTCTTATTATGAAGACGTCCTGCCGTATCGCAAAGGAGAATGTCTGCGCCTCTCGCTTTGGCTGCTGCTGTCGCATCATAGATCACAGAGCCCGGATCCGCGCCTTCTTTTCCGCCGACCATATAGCAGCCGGTGCGTTCGGACCAGATCTTCAGCTGCTGCTCTGCTGCCGCACGGAACGTATCCGCGCCTGCCATGATGACTTTTTTGCCGCGGTCTGTGTAAAGCTTTGCAAGCTTTCCGACACTCGTGGTTTTGCCTACACCGTTGACGCCGATGAGCAGCACAACACTGTTCATGTTTTCAAATGCATAGGCTTCTTCCGGGACCGCCATGATCTCCTTGATTTTATTCATGACATGTGCCTTTGCGTCTTCCTGTGTCTTGACCGTTTTAAAGAGCACATGCGTTTTCAGATTTTCGACAAGTTCTTCCGTTGCACTCGCGCCCATGTCGCCCATGAACAGAGTCTCTTCCATCTCGTCATAAAAATCCTCGTCAATTGCTTTTCCTTTTTTAAATAATTTTGAAAAAAATCCTGCCATCTTATTTCTCTTTTCTTTCTATTATTTCTGACTCACTTCGGACTTTCGAGCGAGATCCGGCCCAGCTTTGCATTGCGGAAATTCTCCAGAAGGATATTCGCCGTTTTCAGATAGTCGATCTCTCCGCCTTTCATCAGCGCCCCGCGCGCGGATGCGATCGCTTCCAGTTCGGAAATTTCCGGTTTGCCCGGATACTTCTCATAATCAATTGCATCCAGTTTGTAATACTCCTTCAGCAGCTGCGGATATCTCTCATCCAGCATTTTGATCAGTTCCAGGGAGAGCTCTTCGATATTCATGATCTCATCCTTGATCGACCCGATCAAAGCCAGTTTCAATCCGACGCTCTGGTCTTCAAACTTCGGCCAGAGGATTCCCGGTGTATCGAGAAGCTCGAGCGTATTGCTCAGCCGTATCCACTGTTTGCCTTTCGTTACGCCCGGTTTGTTTCCCGTCTTTGCCGCAGCCTTTCTTGCATAGGTGTTGATGAATGTGGATTTTCCGACATTCGGAATCCCAACGACCATGGCACGCACCGGACGGTTTTTGATCCCGCGCTTTCTGTCACGTTCGATCTTTGCCGCACAGGCTTTCTGAACCTCCGCGTTGATCTTCTTAACATCCGCCGGATTCTTGGAATTGATCACGCAAACATGAAGCCCCTGTTCCAGGAACCAGGACTCCCACTTCTCTGTCATCGCAGGATCCGCCATATCCGCTTTATTCAGCAAAACCAGACGGGACTTGCTTCCCGCGATCGAATCGATGTCCGGATTTCTGCTGGATAGGGGAATTCTTGCATCCAGAAGCTCAATCACCAGATCGATGAGCTTCATGTCTTCCTGCATTTGTCTTTTTGCTTTGGTCATATGACCGGGATACCACTGAAAATTCATGGCAAGTATTTTAACACAAACCTCCTGTAAAATCTATGCAAATTGATGCTTTGATCAACTGCTCCGTGTAGCTTTGATCGTTTGCTCCGTTTCACTCCCGCAGGATGCTTAAAGTAATAAAGCTGCCACTTTCGTGACAGCTTTGTTTGTTTCGAATCGATTTTCGTCAGCGAATAACTTCTTTGACTTTCGCGCTCTTTCCTACTCTGTTTCTTAAGTAGTTCAGTTTTGCTCTGCGGACTTTACCTCTTCTTACAACTTCGATCTTCTCGATCGTCGGGGAATGAAGCGGCCATGTTTTTTCTACGCCGACACCGTTGGAGACTTTTCTAAC
>CAZOHB010000081.1:0-12442 GCA_964579345.1 uncultured Parasporobacterium sp. | reverse complement strand
TGAAGAATGGCGATCTTGCGATGCTTCATATCGCCAAGAATCTACCGAATGATATCCGGATACGCTGCTGGTCAGTGGTGACGAAATCCGTTCCCTGCCGGGGCAGGTACTAAACAGCCGAAAAAAGAGAGCCTTATACGGAGATAATATTAAAACAGATTATGTCTCTACAACAGCATCCAATGAGCTGGCGCAGTACCGCTCGCCCGGAATGGAGAGTGCTTTCTCCGACCTGTTCCGGACGCAGCCCTTCCGTGCGTCCTACCGGCTTGTCCTGAAAGACTGTTATCTCTTTCGGACCGGGGACCCGCTGTTTATGAGTTTTCTCGGAAATGTGGAAGGTAATTACCGCGTCTTTATTAACGGCAACCTGAAAGGTGTCAGGATGCAGACCCCGAACGGATGGCCGAATTATCTGATGGATAAGAGCGTATCCGAGGACGGAGTCGACGAGAACATCCCGGAAAACGAGATCATAATTGAAGTAACCGGTGCTTCCGGAAGACTGAACATCACACCAAGGATCATGACGGTCGCAACGTCCATGGACTATTATGATATTCAGAAGAACATAACCATGGTCGTCACCTCTGTTTTCATTGCGATCTTCCTGGTCCTTTTGTTTTCCATCCGGTCCTCGAAATTTTCGGATCTGCTGCCCTATTTTCTGATCGGTATCCTGAGTACGTTGTTTTATATCTTTTCCGTGTTCTGGAACACCGGTTTCGTAGACACGCTGACCGGGTGGCTTCCAAATGTTCTGTTTACCCAGATACCGCTGATCCTTGCCGCGGTCTGTCTCGGCATCCTTTTCTATACCGTGTTCCGCGCGGAAGGTCCAAAGATTTCAAAAAAACAGTATGTCTGGTGTTTCGTTTTGATCGCATTGAGTGTTCTGCTCCAGCTTGCATCCTGTGTTTTTGCCGTCCCGGGCATTCTCCGCGCGCTCGGCCTGCTTCTGTTTTTTGTTCTGCAGGCACTCTGGATCGTATCCGTCTATCGAAGACTCGGCCGCCTCACCAGAGACCAGCTTCTTCTGTATGCCGGCGTTCTGATCGTTTTCGGCGGGTTTGCGATCGCAGGCATTATCCAGCTGAACGGCTCCAGCAAATGGATGAACTTTGTTCTTCCCGGCTGTCTGGTCTTTTATCTTGTCCTTCTGTTCTATGTACTTGCGGAGAAACGAAGACTCCAGCTGCAGCGGCTCCGTGAGCTCCTTGCGCTGGAAAAAGAAGCAACAAAAATGCAGACGGCGCTGTACTCCAGCCAGATCAATCCGCATTTTTTATACAATACGCTGATGACGATTCAGGAAATGTGCTATACGGAGCCAAGTCAGGCAGCGCATCTCATCGTCAGGTTTTCAAACTATCTGCGCAATAACATTGACTTTATGGAAAGCAGCGACATCATCCCGTTTGAAGATGAGCTTTCCCATATCGATACCTATATTTACGTACAGAAAGCCCGTTTCAATGACAAGCTGACTTATATCCAGAATATTGAGGAAAAAGATTTCCTGCTTCCTCCTCTTTCCGTGCAGCCGCTGATTGAAAATGCCGTAAAATACGGCGTCCGCGCCACAGACGAAGGCGGTACGGTCACGCTCCATACCTTCAAGGAAAAAGAACAGATCCATATCGTTGTCGAAGACGACGGTCCGGGCCTGAATCCGGATGGGCTTACCGAAGAGCACAGCCTGAACAATATTCGCAAGCGACTGGAAATCCTGGTGCATGGAACGTTAACGATATCTTCCAAAGAACCTTCCGGACGCGGTGTACGTGTTGAAATCATAATTCCGGAACAGTAACCGACAGGAGAGAAAAGATGAGAATCGTAATCGTAGATGATGAGGAAAGAGCAGTCAACCTGCTCACGATCCTGTTAAAAGAAGAGTGCCCTCCCGTTGACAAAACGAAGGATGAGATCCTGTCCTTTACCAGTTCCTCCGAAGCACTGGCTTTTTTCCGGGATAACACGGCAGACATCCTCTTTCTGGACATTGAGATGCCTGCGATCAACGGGCTGAATCTCGCAAATCAGGTGATGGAACTTTCCAGCACTCCTCCTGAGATCATTTTCGTAACCGCATTTCCGAAGTATGCGCTGGATGCCTGGTCTGTTCCTGCCGCAGGCTATATTTTAAAACCCTATGAGTCGGAGCAGATCTGCTCCGTCCTTGAGCGTGCGATCCGCATCCACTACAGCGTAAAAAAAGACCTGCCTCATATGCGCTGTTTCCCGCAGTTCGACTGTCTGGTCAACGGGATCCCGCTGATCTTTCCGAGCAAGAAGTCAAAGGAACTTCTGGCCCTTCTCGTGCACTACCGCGGAAACTGGGTGGAACTCGACCGGATCACCTTCAACCTGTTTGAATACATGGAAGAGCAAAGCGCGAAAAACTACTGCCGGACGATCCTGCATCGTCTCCGCCAGACCCTGGAAAAGGCCGATCTTCCGGACATTGTGGAAAGCCAGTACGGCAAGATCCGGGTCAATACCGAAAAGTTCACCTGCGATTATTATGACTATCTTGCAGGTAACACCTCGCTGTTTGTCGGCGAATATTTAAGCGATTACAGCTGGGCGGAGCCGACACTTTCCGCGATGCTTCAGAAAATGAATCAATCCTCGTGATTTCTCTGAAAAACTGCCCGCTGTTCCTTGCCTATCCGTCACGAAAATTATATGATATATAATTATTGTAGAATCCGGAGAGCAGCATGCAGTCAACGATCATGAAAAAAATCGCAAAATTTATTGTGGAAAAGCGGATCTTTATCTTTGCGCTTTTTCTTTTTATGGTCATTTTCAGCGCGCTGTCCATGGATAAGGTAAAGATCAATCCGGATATCACAGCCCTGCTTCCGGCGAATACGGTTACCCGGCGCGGGATTGTGATCATGGATGAGGAATTCGAGACCTTCGCCTCCGCGAATGTCATGGTCTCCAATATTACGTATCAACGGGCGGAAGAACTGAAAGAAAAGATCGAAAAGATCGACGGGGTTTCCATGGTCGCCTTCGACGACACCGCGGAACACTACGCCTCTTCGTCTGCCCTCTTCTCTATTTCTTTTTCCGGCGATTCGGAGGATGAAAAAGTCCTTACGGCCATGAGCCGGATCAAAGAGACCCTAAGCCAGTATGATGTCAGCATCTCGAGCGAGGTCGGGGCCGACTATGTCAAGCAGCTGCAAAAAGAGATGATCCTGATCTTAGCACTTGCTCTGATCGTGATCATCGGCGTTATGCTCTTTACGTCCAAAAGCTACTTCGAAGTCGTGATCATGCTGATCGTCTTTCTTGTGGCGGCGGTTCTGAACATGGGTACCAACTACTGGTTTAAGGAGATCTCCTCGATCACAAATACGATCGCGGTCATCCTCCAGCTGGCCCTCGCGATCGACTACGCCATCATTTTCTGCCACCGTTTCCAGGATGAATATTCGAAGCAGCAAAAGGTAAAGTCTGCGCTGATCGATGCGCTTTCCTATTCGATCGTGGAAGTCAGCGCCTCTTCGCTCACAACGATCGCCGGCCTTTTTGCAATGACGCTGATGCAGTTCCGTCTGGGATTCGATCTCGGTATCGTGCTGATCAAGGGAATCGTCTGCAGCATGCTGACCGTGTTCCTGCTGATGCCCGGACTGATCATGCTCTTTCATAAACCGCTCCTTAAGATGCGGCACAAAAACCTGGTCCCGAGCATCAAGCGCTGGGGACAGTTCCTTTCCTGGAGAAAACCGATCTTCCTGATCATTTTCGCGATCCTGATCCCGCTTTCGATCTTTGCTTCCTCGAGGACGGACTATTCCTTCTCCGATCAGGGCACAGACCGGATCATCTATTCCGAGCAGGACCGGATCAACGACCGGATCCACGCAACCTTTGCGCCGACTTCCGCCGTCGCTGTCCTTGTTCCGATCGGCGATTATGAAAAGGAGCAGCAGCTCCTGCGCGAGATTTCCGCGCTGCCGGAGATCAAGTCGGCAACAGGACTTTCCAATATTGAAATTGACGACGGAAAGGTGCTGACCGATCCGTTTACCGCCCGGGATTTTTCCGAGCTGATCGGTGTGGATATCGAGACCGCAAAACTGCTTTATGCGCTTTACGGATACGACAACGAACAGTACCAGCCGATTGTCGGCGACCGCGATTCCTACGCTGTCCCGCTTCTGGACATGCTGGAATTCCTCTTTGACCGGATCGATGAAGGCATGGTCTCGCTGGATGCGAATCAGCAGGAGATGCTGGACGGAATGCGCGAGACCCTGGACAGTGCGCTGAAACAGCTGCGCGGAAAAAACTATGTCCGCATGGCCTGTGTTTCGAGAACTCCGGTCGAGGGCGAGGAAAGCTATGCTCTCGTCGATAAGATCGATACGCTCACTGCGGAACTCTACGGCGATGAAGCGCTGGTCATCGGCGATATCACCAGTGCACGGGATCTCGAAGCTTCTTATGCTTCGGACAACCGGCTCGTCTCTTTGCTGACAATCTTCTTTGTCTTCCTCGTGCTGCTGTTCACCTTCCGCTCGTTCGGTGCGTCGATCCTGTTGATCTTCGTGATTCAGGGAAGTATCTGGATCAACTTCTCCTTCCCTTATATCATGGGCAACAACCTGTTCTTCGTTACCTACCTGATCGTGAGCGCGATCCAGATGGGCGCAACGATCGACTACGCGATCGTTTTATATAACCGTTTCCTGAAAAACCAGCAGACGCTTCAGCCGCAGGCTGCGATGGCGCAGGCCGTTGCAGAGAGTTTTCCGACTCTGCTGACGTCCGGTTTTATTATGACAGCAGCGGGCTTTATCATTGCCGGCTTTACGACGGATCTGTATGTCGGATCGATCGGTCTGGCCGTAGGGCGCGGTGCAGCGATCTCACTGATCCTGGTATTTACCGCGCTTCCGCAGATCCTGCTGCTGGGAAATAAATTTATGCAAAAGACAACGTTTGACCTGAAAAAACTGATCCGGGGAGGTGCAGATGAAAAAGATTCGTAATCTGTGTTTCTCTATCCTGATGACCCTCGTCCTGCTGCTTTCAGGGATTCCGCTCGCGGGCCTGTCGCCTTCCGCCTTTGCGGACAGCGGTACGCTTGAGATCCGCTCGCGGGAAGACTGGCTTGCGTTTGTAAAAAACTGCACGCTGGATTCCTACTCCAAAGATCTGACCGTAGAGCTGAAATCAGATATCAACCTTTACAGCATTGAAGATCCCTGCGTGCCCGTCTTCTGCGGACAATTTCTCGGAAACGGCCATACGATCAGCGGATTCTTTACGGATGTAAAAGCAGACCGGACCGGCCTGTTCCGCGTTTTGGAAGAAAAGGCCGTTGTCAAAAATCTGAACGTGTCCGCCTTTTTGAAAACAGACGGGGAGCGGAAAGGAACCGGTATCCTTTGCGGTGAAAACAAGGGTACGATCCGCAGCTGCTCTGCCTCCGGCACCTTGGAAGGCTATGAGATGGCCGGCGCCATTGCAGGCATCAATCTCGGCACGATCACCGACTGCAGTTCCAATACAGAGCTTTCCGCAACGCTTCGTTCCGGCGGCATCGCAGGTCAGAACGACGGAACGATCAAAAACTGTACGAATAACGGGACAATTAATATCGAAGCCAATGAAACGGCAACGGATATCGGCGGCATCACAGGAAAGAATACGTCCGTGATCATAAACTGTACCAATAACGGGGAGATCGGCTATCTGCACACCGGTTATAACGTCGGCGGCATCGCCGGGATCAGCAGCGGGTTTATCAATGAATGCGAAAACCGGGCTGATATTTCCGGAAGAAGGGACGTTGGCGGCATTGCCGGACAGATGGAGCCTTCCTTCCGTCTGGAGTATGGAAAGAACGCGCTGAAGCTTCTGGAAAACTCGACCGACGGACTGACCGCAAACCTCAGCAAGGCTGCCGGACAGATCCAGAAGGCGATCAACAACGGCGCAGACGGCCTGACCGGAACGCTCGGTCTGATCACGGCGTTCTCACAGAACCTTTCTGCAGAAGTGGAAGGCCTCTTTTCCGGCCTGACCTGGGTCGACACCGCGAAAGGGCACGTCAATGCGATCCGCACGGCGCTCCAGTCCATCCGCGATCATATGCCGGGCGGGCAAAGCTCCAAAGTAACACAGATCATTCACGAGATCGAAGATATCCTGAAACAGTTCGATGTTTCCGATACTTCCACGTGGCCGGATCTGATCGATGAGCTCAGCAGCTATCTGTCGCAGCTTTCCTTCAGTCTCGACGATCTTGCCTGGGTTTCGGAAGACTTCTCCACGATCTCCGGAAGCTTCAAGAGCCTTGTTGCAACGGTTACGACCGGTCTGCAGTCATTCGGAACGGACAGTGTTTCTGTTTTCGAAGATGCTTCCACGCGTCTTGCAGAGATCATTACAAGCGCGAACGCCTTCCTCGAGCAGGCAAAGGGCGATGTGGGAATCGCCAGAGGCGGGATCGAAGAAAGTCTGTCTTCGATCAAGGCCCTGCAGGAAAGCGTAACGGATGTCCTGAACGGAAAAACAAGTACAGAAAAAGATATTTCGTCGCAGATCAAAAAGCAGGAGAACGGAATGATCACCTCCTGTACGAACAGCGCAGCGGTGCAGTCCGACTACAGCGCGGGCGGCATCACAGGAAACCTTTCCAAAGAGCTTTCCATCGATCAGGAGGAGGATCCGAACGCCTCACTGACCAATATGCTCTTTACGGATACGACGCTTTTTATCCGGGCGACGGTTTACGATTGTAAAAACACGGGTGAGCTGAATGTCAAGTATGATTATGTCGGCGGCATCCTCGGCTACGGAAGCCGCGGCAGTGTCATCTCCTGTGAAAGCAGCAGCAATCTCGAAGCCGGAAACGATTACTGCGGCGGCATCGCCGGCGTCTTCCGCGGAACGATCAAAAAGAGTGCAAGCATCGGCCGCTTCAAAGGAGATTCTTACGTCGGCGGCATTGCGGGCGACGCGAATATCATCAACCGCTGCCGTGCGGTTCCGACGATCGACTCCGAGGGAGCTTATCTCGGCGGCATCGCAGGAAACCTGGTAAAGGGAAAGAAGAATCTGTTTGCCAGCGAGACGCTTGGCGGCGTGAACGGGATCAGTTATGCAAAGACTGCAAAACCGCTGAAATATGAAGAACTGATCACAAAGAAATTTGTTCCGGACAGTCTGAAAAAACTGACGCTCCGGTTTGAACAGGACGGTGTCCTGCTGAAAGAATTCCCGGTTTCCTACGGCGGATCCTTTGACGCGATCCCGGATGTAAAACCGGCAGACGGGAAATACTGGTGCTGGGATGAATTTGAAGCCTCTGACATCCGCTTCAGCCAGACGGTCGACGGCGAATGGAAGAATCTGATCACCACGATCGCGACCGGTGAATATGTTCCGACCTTTTTAGCGGAAGGTCTGTTTGATGACACCGCCGGACTGAAGATCACGCGCCATCCGGAAACGGAAGCGCAGTATGCAGAGGAAGACGCGCCGGAAGCGCCTTCTGCTTATACGCTGGAGCTGACAGGTTCCGGAAACTATGCGGATACCGATCTGCTTCGCGTGCGTTTCTTTGCAGAGCATGACGGCAGACTCCTGCAGACGGAAGGAAACGAAACCCGCGAGCTGTCCTATCAAAGGGACGGCAGATATATCGTGTTCGATTTAAAGGACGGCGGAAGCTTCGTCTTTATTCCGCAGGCCGAGAAAAATATGAACCGGATCTGGTTTGTGGTCGGCGGCGCCGTACTGGTCCTGATCATTGTGATTGTCATTGTTCTGATTGTAAGAAAGAAAAAGAAAAAAGCTGCAGATGCAGGATCCGCAGCGGATGATAGTTCGAAGAATGCTGACGATCCAGAGACTGCAGAGGATAGTATTCCGAATGCAGCTGATGATACTGCAGAGGATACTGTTTCAGAAGAGTCTCCTGACAATACCCTTTAGATCGTTTCTATCTCAAATGATTGCTGAAACATTTCAAAATCCCGCAGATCTTCCATGTACAGATCTGCTTCTTTGATCGTCTCTTCCAGGCAGATTTCATTGGATTTATCATAGACCGCGAGGGTCGGGAAACCGGCCGACTTTGCTGTCATGACCGCATGATAAGAGTCTTCCACGACGAGCGCTTCCTCCGGTTTGATCCCAAGGTGCTTTGCCGCGAGAAGAAAGATATCCGGCGACTGTTTATTGATCCCGATATCCGCGCAGGAATAAACTTCCCGGAAATAATGCAGGATCCCGTTTTTTTCCAATGCCGGGGCGATGAAATTTTTCTGGCTCGAAGTCGCAACAACCATCGGGATTTTTTTCTGCTCCAGCTTTTCGAGAAACTCTTTCACATGCGGCTTGCATTCCACTTCATGTTCGTAAAACTCCAGCGCCATCTCGTTGACCCGCTCAAGGATCTCCTCGTCGGTCATATCAAGATTGAAATGCTTTCTCGTAAAGGTTACGCCTTCTTCCAGCGTCATCTTATTGACGATGTCCGTATAGCCGGGCTCCGGCACTTTTCCTACGCTTTCCAGAAACCGGTAGTCCAGATTTTTCCACATCGGCATGGAATCCAGCAGGGTTCCATCCACATCAAAAATGATTCCTTTTACCATTTGGTCCTTCCAATAATCACACAGGGGAACGGCTGCCCGATCCCCTGTACGGATGTTCTCTTAATTTACAGTGCTGCCTTGATCGCCGCGAGGAATTCGTCGTATTCCCCGCAATGAAGTTCTCTAAATTACAGTGCTGCCTTGATTGCAGCAAGGAACTCATCATATTCCTCAAAGGCCGGAATGTTCGGGTAGTCTTTTTTGATCTGCTCGGTTGTCTTAAACAGGAAGCCTGCTTTGCCCGCCTGGATCATACCGAGGTCGTTGAAGCTGTCGCCTGCAGCGATCGTTTCAAAACCGACGGACTGCAGAGCCTTGACCGTTGAAAGTTTGGACTGTTCGATACGAAGGCGGTAGCCGGTGATCTCGCCGTTGTCCGCAACTTCAAGCGTGTTGCAGAACAGTGTCGGGTAGCCGAGCTTTTTCATCAGCGGTCCTGCGAACTGTGTGAAGGTATCACTGATGATGATCACCTGGGTAAGGGAACGCAGCTCATCCAGAAACTCTTTTGCGCCCGGGATCGGATCGATCGTCGCGATCGTCTCCTGGATTTCTTTTAAGCCCAGTCCATGTTCTTTGAGAATTCCGATACGGAATTTCATCAGCTTGTCATAATCCGGCTCATCTCTTGTTGTGCGGCGAAGCTCCGGGATTCCCGTTGCTTCCGAAAACGCAATCCAGATTTCCGGTACCAGAACGCCTTCCAGATCAAGGCATACGATGTTTAAATCACTCATTGTTTTACTCCGTTCTTCTTAAATAACCTCTTTTTATAAAATAATGAGTAAGATTTTAAAGCATAATTAAATGACGGTCAATCATTTAATTATGCGCAAAACCCCGATTGTTTACTTCTGCGCGAGCCCTTGATTTTCGAAGGCGGAAAGCTCTCGCTCCTGAATAACTATTGTTTCCCGTCCACGCCAAATCGCACCCTCTTATTTCGCGTGGTTGGTGGACCACGCCAAATCGAACGCTTCCGTTTCGCGGGGTCGGTGAACCACGCCAAATCAAACTCTTCTGTTTCGCGGGGTCGGTGAACCACGCCAAATCGAGCTCTTCTGTTTCGCGGGGTTGTTTTATCATCGCGAAATCGCACTCTCTCATTTCGCGGAAGCCAGAGTTTTCAAAAAAGGCTGTAAACGGCCTGATTTTCCCCGCGTATGAGCACTGTCTTGTTTCGCGGGGAAGATTCGTTCCACGCGAATTTGATGTCTGCCGTTTCGCGTGGTCGGTGAACCACGCCAAATCAAACTCTTCTGTTGCGCGGGGTTGTTTTATCATCGCGAAATCGTACTCCCTCTTTTCGCGGGGTCGGCGAACCACGCCAAATCAAGCTGTTCGGTTTCGCGTGGTTGTTTTATCATCGCCAAATCACACCCCCTCGTTTCGCGGGGTTCAGGTTTTCAAAAACAGAGCCTACACGAGTTTCGATTGTGAAAACTCTCGATTGCAAAAACGTTCAGCCGCAAAAAATCAAGCCTGCAAAAGTTTGAAACTTCTGCAGGCCTTTGTACTTTTCTTAAATCATGCGATCAGATGATTTCCATCGCTGCTGTCCAGCCTTCGCGGACGGAGTCGCCGATCTGGCGTGCTCTGACACAGTCTCCGATCGTCCAGACCGGGCACTTGCAAGCCTCTTTCAGAGCATCTGCGTTGTGTGCGCGGCGTCCCATCGCGTTCACGACCGTATCCGCATGCAGTGTGATTTCTTTTCCGTTCTGTTCTGCAACGACAAAGTCTTTTCCGACTTTCGTGACCTTGGCGTTCACTTCATACTTGCCGCCGTTCTTGTCGATGAAGTCGTGAACCGCCGTACGATAAAGACCTGTGGTCTCCGGCATCAGCGCACCCTTCATCTCAACGATCGTAACTTCTTTTCCATGGTCGATGTAGTCAGCTGCCGCTTCGCATCCGACCAGACCGCCGCCTAATACGATGACGCTCTTTCCGAGATTTTCAAAGTCTGCAGCATAAACATCCATCGCTGTGACCGCATTTTCGATTCCTTCGATCGGAAGGATCAGGTCATCGGAACCGACTGCCAGGATCACTGCCTCCGGTGCGATCTCTCCGATCATTTCCGGTGTTACTTCGCAGTTCAGACGGATTTCAACCGGACGTTTTTCCACTTCGCGAACCAGGAGGTCCTTAAAGTTGCGGATGTCGATCTTGTGATCCGTGTGATCCGTAAAGTTGATCAGGCCGCCGAGCTTGTCTGCTTTTTCGCAAAGGATGACTTTATGTCCTCTGTCAGATGCCGTAATTGCTGCCTGCAGGCCGCCGCAGCCGCCGCCGACGATCAGCACCTTGCGGGAAGCTTCCGGTTTCGGCATCAGTTCCGGCAGAACTTTGTGGTGAGAAGCCGGCCAAACGGTATCCGGGTTGATCGTACAGGAATCCAGCGGCGGATATTTGATCGTCCAGATTTCCGTCTCATGCTCGCCGGCAGGACCCGGATAGCATCTGCCGCAGCGCAGGCATCTGCGGATCTCGTCCGCTCTGCCCTCTGCCGCTTTGTTCGGGAACGCCGGATCCGCAAAGAACTGACGTCCCAGGGAAACCATGTCCACTTTGCCTGCAGCGATCGCTTCCTCTGCCTGCTCCGGAGAGTTGATTCCGCCGACAACGCAGACCGGAACATTGACGTTCTGCTTGATCACTGCCGCATTTTCAATATTTGCACCGTGTGGCGCATATGCGGTTGTAAACTCCCAGCTTCTTGAAGACATCAGGTAATGTCCGCAGGAAACGTGGATCATATCGATATACGGTTCGCACATCTTGCAGTATCTGACCGCATCATCCAGGTTCAGACCGCCCGGGATATGCTCATCACTGCTGACACGCATCTCGATCAGGAAATCCGGTCCCATCGCTTCACGCAGAGCGCTTAACAGCTCGATCGTGAATCTTGCACGGTTTTCGAAAGAGCCGCCGTATTCATCTTCTCTGTGGTTGAACATCGGAGATAAGAACTGCGCCGGGAGCCAGCCGTGGCCGCAGTGGATCACGACGCCTTCCCATCCGGCATCACGGAACCATTTGCAGGCATCGATGTGCTCCTGGATATGTTCTTTGATCTCTTCTTTTGTAAACGCATCCTGGTGGGTTCCGTCTTCCAGGTCCTTGCTGTCCGGTCCCTTCGGATTGATGCCGTCACCGATATTGGTTTTGATCTCACCGGTGGAAAGAAGCTCGCCCAGCGGAAGGGAGCCGTAGCTCTTGATCATCTCTGCCGTCTTTTTCATGATGTTGAAATATTCATCATCGCGGCTGCTGTAATCGATGTCCGGCTCGAACGGGAATCGTTTGCAATACGTATGGTTCGGGCTCAGCTCTCCGAGAACGATGCTTCCCGCGCCGCCGGCTGCTTTTGCCTCCAGCATACGGAATGCGCGTTCCGGACCCGGTCCGTAATAATTAAAAGCAGGCGCCTCAACCAGATGCAGGAATGCAAACAGGGCCGGCGCTGCCTCGATTCTGTTTTTGATCGTTTTTGTACCCACCTTCAGCGGGCTGAATAAATTCGGAAAATACGGATTTCTCTCGCTCATAAATACCTCCTGTGTGTTTCTTTTCCCATAAACAGAAACTGCTTTTCAACTGCACTCATCATATCACGAATAAAAAAATGTTCAAAATACGGTTTTAATATCATATAATAAGTTTAACTTATCATTTAACGTTTATTACTCTGATATCAGCCGAATATCACGCCAATCAATAATAAAACAATATCGCTCACCAACAAGGATACGTGTCCTGGCCGCAGGTAGAAACCAGGATATCCTGCACCGGGTGAT
>CAZOHB010000080.1:0-12561 GCA_964579345.1 uncultured Parasporobacterium sp. | reverse complement strand
AGGAAATACAGGAAAAACCATGACCTAAAAGAGGAGGGTCTCTTGTAGGGTCAAGGAAATACAGGAAAAACCATGACCTAAAAGAGGAGGGTCCCTTGTAGGGTCAAGGAAATACAGGAAAAACCATGACCTAAAAGAGGAGGGTCCCTTGTAGGGTCAAGGAAATACAGGAAAAACCATGACCTAAAAGAGGAGGGTCTCTTGTAGGGTCAAGAAAATGCAGGGAAAACCTTTGCATTCAACATTAGGATATACGAGCCCGATGGAATACAGACTGTCAAGATGTGGATGAAATGAGGTACAGTGTACTCATATGACAGATAATTTTATAGTGTCAAACATTAACCGAACTTCGCTCGATTGAACAAAAAAACACGGCCAGTATTGCAAATGCTTCCGGTCCGTGTGACAATAATTGCCAGGTACCTGATCAAGGAATAGAGGAGACCATATATTATGAGACGAGCACAGGGACATAATCTGATTCTGAGCATTATTCTGAATATGTTATTCCGGGCATACTGGCTGATTCCGGTTTGCATTTTGATCATTCTGCATTTTGCTATAGGCTGGCCGGCATGGCTGGTCGTTATTCCAATTGTATTTTGGATCCTGCATTCTATCCTGATCACGGTGATCCTGGGATGGGCAAACAGCAGCGTACAGATGACGGAAAAGCCGGAGCAGGAGAATAAGAATCCTTATTCATACAAGAAAACAGACAATCAGTCATAATGTTATACTCGATGACATCTCGCAGAAGAGATGAATGACCTGGAAAAAATTAACGATGACATGAATATAGAAAGAAACAGGTGAACAGTGATGACAAGCAGAGTCGCGTTGATTGAAGCGTTCAAAGATACCCAAAAGATGATTCGGGAAAATCAAGATCTTTGCGCACGGACAATAAAAATGCAGGCGGGAACGCTGCTTTATCTAGGCGGCTATGATGCGATAAATCCAACAGTGAAAAAGGATCTGCCGGAGATCGAAGTTGTAGAAGATACATCTTTTCACTGTGCACAATCTTTTGCGGACGGCACAAACAAAGTTGCCGTGTTAAATTTCGCAAACGCCTATTCTCCTGGTGGAGGAGTGACGTCCGGCGCTATGGCACAGGAGGAATGTCTTTGCAGAAGCAGCAACCTTTATGAAGCGCTTACGATCCCATATCTTTTGAAGAATTACTACAAATGGAATGCAAAGAATACAGGGAATATGGGCACGGATGCGGTGATTTATTCTCCCGGTGTTACCGTAATAAAATCAGATGATGCCATACCGGAAAAACTGGAACAGTGGTTTGAAGTCGATGTTTTAACCAGCGCCGCTCCCTATTACGATCCGGATAAAAAGAAACCGGTTTCTATGGAGAAACTGGAGACGGTATTTCAGGGGAGAATCCGGAACATTCTGGAAGTCGCAGCCGTGAACGACGTGGACGTTCTTATCCTGGGGGCCTTCGGATGCGGCGCGTTCAACAACCCTCCGGAACTTGTAGCCAGTGTATTCCGGCATTTACTGATCGACAGAGGGTATGGAAGATTTTTTAGAAAAACAGTATTTGCAATCAAGAAAAATGATACGCAAAATACAAACCTTCTTGCGTTTAAAAACGTTCTGTAAAACACAGAACAGATAAAAGTGTGCATCCACTCCTTCGAAAGCTCTCGATTCCAAAATGGAATCCAAGGCATCGAATCATTCGTTTTACACATAACGTCTGCTCTGATATTTTTGCATTAAAGAATATGCAAGGAGGAGATTGAGATGTTAACACCACGCGAAAATTTTCTGGAAACCATAAAAAAAGACGGACATCCGGATCGGATCGTTAACGAGTATGAAGCGGTTGAATGGCTTCCGGGCGATCCGGTAAACGTTTATGTACACGGCGCGCCTTATAAAGGAATGGAACCGTTTACAACGAGATGGGGCGTAACCAAGGTCTGGCCGGAAGATCAGATTGCAGCGATTCCGGATCACACCAAACTGGCGATCACGGATATCACCTGTTGGCGTGATCAGGTTGAAATTCCGGATCTTACTCCGATTGAAAACGATGACGCTGTCTGGGCAGAGTTTCAGAAACGCGTGGATGCCATCGACAGAACACAGAAAATGACGATGGCGTTTATGACGACCGGCGTGTTCGAACAGCTCCATTCCATGATGGGATTTGAAGATACGCTGATGAACTTCCTGCTGGAGCCGGATGATATGATGGATCTTTGCGAAGCAATCGGCGATCACCGCCTCGAGTACCTTCGCATCATCACAGAGAAATTCCATCCGGACGCAATCCTTTCGCATGATGACTGGGGCGCAAAGCAGAGTATGTTCATGAGCCCGGAAGTCTGGAGAGAGTTCTTAAAGCCGCAGTATAAGAAGCTTTACGATTATGCACATGAGCATGACATCCTTGTTATCCACCATGCAGACAGCTTCCTTCAGCCGATCGTTTCCGATATGGCGGAGATCGGAATTGACCTGTGGCAGGGCGTGCTTCCGGACAACGATATTCTGGCGATCCAGAAAGAACTCGACGGAAAGATGGCACTGATGGGCGGTATTGAGACCGCGCTTGTTGATACGGAAGATGCTACAGAGGAGCAGATCCGCAAGGAGACCCGCCGTGTGCTGGAAACCTACACACCGGCAGGACACTTTATCCCGAGTATCACCTACGGAGATCCGACCAGCTTCTTCCCGCTTTCCCTGCAGGTGATCCGCGACGAGATCCGCAGATTCAATGAGGAAAAATTCGGAATCAAATATGAATAAAAAGAAATCCAGACAGCAACAGGCACTACTTGAAGAGGGGTATTAAAACGGCATTTCATCGATAAGATGGGATGCCGTTTGTTTGCGCGCCACGTGAATAATGTTATAATCAATATTATTTGGAGCATGTCACAAGGATATTTCGAGAGGCGAAAGAAACATGAAACAAAAAGTTCTGGCATTTTTTTTGTGTATCCTCCTGATCATACCTGCAGCTTTTACTGCTTTTGCAGCAGAGGATCCGGTTTCCGGCACCGAAACAACCTATGAGGTTGGCGATATTCTGTATTTTGGAAGCTGGCCGCAGAGTCAGGTAAAGGATGAAGCCCTGATCAGGGAGCTGGATAAGCTGACCGGCGGCAGCGTGTCTTTAAACTGGCGTGAGGGTTCCTCCCAGAATTATGAAGGCGAAAAAACAGGTAATGCCTGGGACTATTCGGATGCGATACGATCCTGGCAGGAATCGGTAAACGGTTCCTCGCACGAAGCGGATACCTATACCAGTGAAGATGTGCAGTATCAGGGAGAAACCTATCGCAGGATCACGTTTTCTCAATACCGAACCACAGATATTCAGGTCTCATCGGATTTCCTTACCAGCTTCAGAGAGAATCCGGAAAGCTATCAAAAGGCTGCGCCATATGTAGCCCTTTCCGGCTATGTTTTCGAGGAGCCCATGCAGGAGGCCAGCGGGTATTATGTAAACACCACTTATTATTTCAAATATGAACCGCTCGCATGGCGGGTACTGGATCCGAAGAAAGGGCTTCTTCTCTGCGAGAATGTCATCGATGTACAACCATACAACAATTCCATATATTACAATTTTGAAGAAATCTCTCCCGGATATGAGATCGCAGTCAGCTATCAGAGTTCGGCGCTGACCCCGGCAGATGATTATCAGATCAGTTCCGTCAGAGACTGGCTGTATACGGACTTTTATTCCAGGGCGTTCACAATGCTTGAAAAAGAAAGTATCGCTTTAGGTGAATACAGCTATTATGGAGATGGTTTTGACAGCACGGAGCTAGGCGGAGAAAAATCTCCGGGAGAGAAAACCACGGTCGAGGACTATGTGGCGCTCCCGACCATTGATGTTTTAACGAATAAAAATTACGGCTTTGATTGGACCTGGGAGAGAAGCGGAGGCTCAGCCGGTTATTCCCTGCCGGAAAGCCAGAATTATAAAGCCGAAGCAACGGATTTTGCAAAATGCATGGGTGCGGAATGGGATCCGGAAGGGTATGATACGTCTTCGCATTATCTGCTTCAGGACGCCATTGAAAAACCAAGCGGCAAGCTGGTCTGCTGTGTTGATAACAAACAGATCGGATACTCCTCACCTGCATCAATTATGGGTGCATACATAACCGAGATTTCCAGAGCCGGCATCCGTCCGATGATGCGCGTCAGTATGGGCGTACTCGGACAGGGTTGGTTTTACGAAGACGGCGTGCTTACGATCGATGATAACTCAGCGATGGCCTTTGCGGAGAATCAGGTTCCATGGGCGCAATATCTGTCCGCAATCAAGAGGATCGTGGTAAATCCCGATGTTACCCGGATTAAGGAAAACGCATTTCGGAACTGCCTCTTTGCGAGATCTGCAGTTATTAAAGGATCTGTCAGTGAAGTCGGGAACAATGTGTTTAACGGCTGCAATCAGCTGGAGTACATTGAATTCGAAGGAGCAGCTCCGGCTTTTGCAGACAACGCTTTTGCCGGAATCAATACAACCGTTCTGTATCCGGAGAATTCTACAGCATGGAAGGATGCGATTCAAAGCCAATATGGCGGTACGATCCGGTTCCGGAATTCTGACGGTTATACAGCGATCAAAGACGGCTGGGCAACCGGAAATGACCGGAACAGCTTTGATTATCATAGCAAATATAAGATCCCGATTAAAAGATATAAGGAAACCTTCCACTTAAAGGGCAACGTCGTGAGACTGCTCTTAGCCAATGGAGTCAACGCTTTGAAGGGATGGACAGGAAACTGCTTCGGATTGGCTGCGCTTTCTGCAGCAAGTTATTACGGAGTGTACAATCCGTTTGGAACATCCGGCCAGAAATGGTTTTCAGAAACAAGCTATCTGGATACGTTTGGCAATCATTTTTATGTAACGGGGAAAGGTGACGTTCGAGATACCATTGAGCGTGCATTGCTGCTTCAGATGTCATCCGCTGTAGCCCGCACCGGAGTGTATGAGGATCAGGACAAAAAAGATTCTTACTATATGGATCTGCTGACAGATATCGAAGAAGGAAAGACGGGTCCGCTGGTCGTAAAATTATGTGGAAATGCGGACCATGCGGTTGTACTGGTTCCGTCCATGCTTCCGGTCTATTTAGATGACGATCCGGAATGGGGAACCGGCTGGGTCAAGCTGGCTCTTTACGATCCAAATACTCCTGTCGATACAGCGTTTGATCTCGATATGGATTACCGGGCAGATGCTTATGATCACGAAAGCTATTTGTATTTAAATACTGAAACAGGGGACTGGAAACTGAATACTTATGATAAAAAGACCGGATATTTATTAAAGGATAAAAAGGGAAAATATAAAGACTCCGGTGCCGGACTGCCAATTCACGAAATCGTATTTTACGATATTAGTAAACTGGATGCCGGGTATCTCGATGGTTCGAAAAAATCCAATCTGTGGATCACAAATGCTCTTTTTGTAGGATCGGAAGAAGAAAATGTTTATAAAGAAAATGCCAAAGTACTTTCTTTTGAAAGCAATGGGACCTTTACGATCACGGATGAAGAGGGAACGATCATCTCTGTGCAGGAAAACGCACTCACGGAATGCCGCAGTGATGCCGCATTAGATTTTATTTCTGACGGGGAGGAAGGAAATGCCCGCTATCTGGCAGGCTTCATCGGGAAAGGCGACATTACGATCTCCGGAGATGTGACGGATGTGGCTGTCATCGATCTGCCAAAAGAACAGGGATTTCAGGTGAGCGCAGACGGAGCAGCAACGACGGTCATCTCCTCTGACTGCAGCCGTGTGTCTGTAAACGCTGTGGAAAAAACGGAAGTATCTGTTACATGCGTAAATGCCGAGAGGGCAGATTCCGTCGCAGCTGTTACGCAGGTTGTAGAAGCCGGAAACAACGTGGCTGTTACTATGGAAGAAGACAATCTGGTGCTCGAAGCTCCAGAAGGAACTGCGGCAACGCTTACCTATACAAATGATGAAGTCACTTCTGATAATGAAGTCACGATTGGTGCTGAGCCGGAAACGATTGCTATTGAAACGCTGAGACCGCAGATTACGGATGCAGGTATTTCGCTTTCAAAAACTGCTTTCTCTTACACGGGCAAAGCGATAAATCCGGTTGTGACAGTAACCGATCAGAACGGAAATATTCTGACCGCCGGAACCGACTATACGGTGGAATTTCGGAACAATACAAACGTCGGTACGGCAAGTGTCATCTGTACCGGCATCGGTAATTATACCGGCACGGTTACAAAAACATTTAAGATCAATAAAGCCGCCAATCCGCTTAAGATCAAGGCAAAGACAGCCACTGTTAAATTTGCACTGGTGCAGAAAAAAGCCCAGACCCTGAAAGTGGCCAAACTGATCAGCGTTACGAAGAAGGGACAGGGCAAAGTGACCTACAGCCTGTCTTCTGCAAAGAAAGGCAAAAAGAGTTTCAAGAAGTATTTCAGCCTTAACAAAAAGACAGGCAAACTGACGGTGAAGAAAGGCCTGAAGAAGGGAACTTATAAGCTTAAAATCAAAGTCACAGCAGCAGGAAATGCGAATTATAATAAGGCTGTGAAGACAGTCACGGTGACGATAAAGGTAAAGTGATTCGAATTCATGTGTAATCAATCATGCTGCAAGATGAAAAACACGCAAAGAGCGGAGGGAGAGCTTCCGCTCTTTGTAATAACAAAACTGCGTTTCGGACATGTTATAATCCGGATATCTTTTGGAGAGGGAGGCATTTGATATGGAAATTACGAAAATTGCGATTACGGGAGGGCCTTGCGGTGGAAAATCAACCGCTCTTTGCAAGATCCAGGAAGCGTTTTCCGAAATGGGATATGTTGTACTTTTTATTGACGAGACGGCGACCGAGCTGATCACCGGCGGCGTTGCGCCATGGAGCTGCGGAACGGTCAATGACTTCCAGACCTGTCTGTTACAGCTCCAGCTGAAAAAAGAAGAGGTCTTTGAAGAGGCGGCAAAGACGATGTCCGCAGAGAAAGTGCTGATCGTATGTGACCGCGGTGCAATGGATAACAAAGCGTATATGACACAGGATGCCTTTGAGGATGTGTTGAACCGCCTCCAGTTAAGTGAGATCGAGCTACGGGATCAGTATGATGCGGTCTTTCATCTTGTCACAGCAGCAAAAGGAGCAGAGGAAGCGTATACCAGAGCGAACAATGCAGCGAGAACGGAGACACCGGAAGAGGCTGCAAAGCTGGATGATCTTTTGATTGCAGCATGGACCGGGCATCCACATTTCCGGATTATTGATAACTCCACAGAATTTGACGAGAAGATCAACCGACTGATCAAAGAGATTGCGGTCTTTCTCGGAGAGCCGGAACCCTGTGAGATCGAGCGGAAATATCTGATTGAATATCCTTCTGTTCAATGGCTCGAAGAAAACCCGAACTGTCAGCGGGTGGAAATCATACAGACCTATCTAAAGAGCGACCCGGAGGAAGAAATCCGTGTAAGACAGAGGGGTGACAAAGGACATTACGTTTATTTCCAGACGACGAAGCGGAAGATCACCGATCTGAAACGGGTGGAGGTCGAGCGGCGTCTGACGCAGAGCCAGTATCTGGAGCTTTTAATGGAAGCAGACACAACAAAGCATCCGATCCGCAAGACCCGCTACTGCCTGACCTACGAAGGCCAGTATTTTGAGATCGATCTTTATCCGTTCTGGGAAGATCAGGCAATCATGGAGATCGAGCTGCGGGACGAAGAGCAGGAGATCGAAATTCCGAAGGAAATTAATGTAATCAAAGAAGTAACCGATGATCCGGCTTATCGGAATGCGGCCCTGGCAAAAGCGGATATTTGAGATGAACATTTTTGATCTGTTTTTTGTATATGGATCTGAACTGCCGGAGAATGTGGGCTTTCCGATGTATGGAATTGCTCATATTCTCTGGCTTGCGGTCGGCGTTGTTTTGACCGTTCTTCTGGCAATTCTGTATCGCAGAAAAAGTGAGAAAACCCGGCGCCGGATGGACCTTTGGATCGGATCGTTTCTTCTTTTCTGCATCGTCATACGGGATATCTATCTTCTTATCGTCGGATATCTGACAATTTATGAACTGCCGTTTCATCTTTGCACGATGGCCGGAATCCTCGGATTTATTCATTCGATCAAACGTGCAGACTGGATCGGTCAGGTCCTTTATGCGTTATGTCTGCCGGGAACCCTGGTAGCATTAACGTTTCCGGACTGGATCTATTATCCGCCGATCCATTTTATTACAATGCAAGGATTCTTATACCATTTCGGCGTAGCTCTGTATGTGCTCTGTCAGCTGATCTCAAAACGGATCCGACCGGATATACGGAAAATCTGGAAAGTGTATCTGTTCCTGCTGATCATTGCGGTCCCCATTTATTTCTTTAATAAAAAGCTTGGAACAAATTACCTTTTTATCAATGTTCCATCCGCGGGTTCACCACTTGAGTGGATCGCAGATTTTATGGGCAATCCCGGGTATCTGATCGGTTTCGGGATCCTGACAGTCGTCGGAACCTGTCTGATGGATCTTGGGTTTATGCTGGCATCATGGATTTTTAATAAAGTAAAAGGTTATCCGGACAAAGCCGGCTGATTGCCAGATGAAATCAGTTTTGGTATGATTTCGGGTAAATACATAAAGGAGCCTCACAGAGATGCTGAATACAGAGTGGTTCTTTAGTGAGGGGAAATGCAATATTAATGAAAATACTAATCACCGGAGTTTCCGGAGGCATGGGCTTTGCGACTGCCAAAAGACTGCGTCAGGAAGGCCATGAGATCTTCGGATTGGACATCAAGGCTCCGGACAAAGAATTAACAGCGATTCATTTTGTTCAGACGGATCTGACAGATGCCGCGTCTGTATCCCGTGCGTATGACGCGATCCGCAGCAAGACGCAATCTATCGATGCCATCATACATATGGCAGGAATATATGATCTGAATTCATTCGTGGAAATGCAGGAAGAGGACTTTCGACGGGATTTTGAAGTGAACCTTTTTGCAGCATTCCGCGTCAATAAAACCTTTCTTCCTTTGTTGAAGAAAGGCGGCAGGATCCTGATCACAACGAGTGAGCTCGCTCCGTTAAGTCCGCTTCCTTTCACGGGAATCTATGGAGTTACCAAAACAGCGCTGGAAAGCTATGCTGTTTCCCTTCGCCGGGAGCTCCAGCTTTTGGATATCGGTGTGATCATCTTACGGCCCGGTGCAGTCGATACCGGACTGCTGAACGTATCTACCGGCCGGCTGGAAGATTTCTGCGAAAATACGTCATTATATACGTACAATGCAAACCGTTTCCGCAGCATTGTGGACCGCGTGGAGTCAAGAAAGATACCGCCTGAGCGCATCGCTGCGCTGTCTTCGAAAGCTTTACATGCAAAGCATCCGAAAAAGATATACAAGATCAACCGAAATCCGCTTCTGCTTCTTATGAATCTGGCACCGTCCCGCCTCGTGGACAATGTATTGAAATGGATTTTGATCAAATGAAATAGAGGTTAAGAATTCATGAACAGGACTGTTATAAGGAAAGCCTTTTTGAAATCGCTTCCTGTACTTGCTGGGTATGTTGTCCTGGGCATCGGGTTTGGGATTTTGCTTCGAAATGCCGGATATGGTGTTCTCTGGTCGTTTGCTATGGGAACCTTTATTTATGCCGGCTCCATGCAGTATGTGGGAGTCAGTCTGATCGCAGGAGGAGCTTCTGTCTTGACAACGCTTTTTACAACATTCATGGTGAATGCGCGGCATTTATTCTACAGCATATCCATGATCGATCGGTATAAAGATGCCGGGAAGTGGAAACCGTATTTAATCTTTGCCCTGACAGATGAGACATACTCCCTGTTATGCGATGGAAAAACGCCAGAAAATGAAGATCCGCATTTGTTTCGTTTCCTGGTTTCCCTGTTTAATCATTGCTATTGGGTGATCGGATGTGTTTTGGGAAGTCTCCTTGGCGCTGTTCTGCCTTTTTCAACAGCAGGCATCGAGTTTTCGATGACAGCACTTTTTATAGCATCGTTTACAGAGCAGTGGCTGACAACCCATGATCACGTCCCGGCGCTGACCGGATTGATCGGAACCTTGATCTGTCTTCTGATTTTTGGAAAAGACCGCTTCCTGATCCCGGCGATGCTCCTGATCACGCTGGTCTTAACGATACTGCGGAGAAGGGAGGAGAAGCAAAAATGAGAACTGCAATCCTGATCGCTGTGATGGCGGTCGTGACCATGTTTACCCGTTTCCTTCCGTTCCTTGTATTTCGAAAGACTGTTCCGCCTTACATCGCATATCTTGGAAAAGTACTTCCTTCTGCGATCATTGGAATGCTGGTGATTTACTGTCTGAAGGACATTACAGTAACGGCTTCGCCTTTCGGGCTTCCGGAACTGATCGCTGCTGGATGCGTTGTCGGCCTGCAGATCTGGAAGCGCAATTCCCTGATCAGTATCCTGGCAGGAACCGCGGTGTATATGATCCTCGTTCAGCTTGTATTCGTGTAATATGATTCTCGACGAATACTTATACTGTGAAAGTAACAGGGAAAGGCAATTATACCGGCACGACTCTTGAGGCATCCTATACGATCAAAAAAGCATCGAATACCATGACCGCAAAGGGAAAGACTGTTACGGTTAAAAAGGCAAAGGTTGCAAAGAAAACGCAGACGATCACAGCAAAAAAAGCCTTTACAGTTTCAAAGGCGAACGGCAAAGTAAGTTATAAAAAATCCAATGGAAACAAAAAGATCAAAGTATCTTCTACAGGTAAGGTGACAGTAAAGAAAGGGCTTAAGAAAGGCACCTATAAGATCAAGGTGAAGATCAAGGCAGCAGGGGATGCAAACCATAAAGCTTCGAGCTGGAAAACTGTGACATTAAAGATCAAAATAAAATAAGGCTCGGGAACAGGCAAATAACAAAGAGCTGCAGCAAACCAGCTGCAGCTCCTTCTTTATAAACAGTTTCGAATCTTGATCCTGTTACGCTCCTTTTACTTCGACGCCCATATCGCGAAGCAGCTTTTTGATGCTGACATGACGGACGCAAAGGGTAAAGAGTTCCGCTGCGATCTTGAGATCCTCGAGTGGAGGATAACTCGGTGCGATACGGATGTTGGAATCCAGCGGGTCTTTTCCGTATGGCCAGGTTGCACCGGCACCGGTCAGGATAACACCTGCTTTTCTTGCTTTATCTACGATCTTCTTTGCTGTTCCCGGAAGTCCGTCAAAACTGATGAAATAGCCGCCGTTCGGTTTTGTCCATGTCGCGATGTCTAAGCCGCTGAGCTTTTCATCAAAGACTTGTTCTACTGCCTCAAACTTCGGGCGGAGAATATCTGCATGTTTTCTCATATGTTCAACCATGCCGCTGATGTCACCGAAGAAACGGACGTGACGGAGCTGGTTTACCTTGTCATGACCAATGGTCTGACGGGAAAGCTGCTTCCGGATATCTTCCAGGTTGTTGAGAGAAGTAGCCAGCGCACTGATACCGCTTCCCGGGAAGGTGATCTTGGAAGTTGATGCAAATTTATAGACCATGTCCGGATTTCCTGCACGCTTGCATTCTGCAAGGATCTCGATCAGATGATCCTGAGAATGATCATACAGATGGTGAATCGTATAGGCATTGTCCCAGAAGATACGGAAATCGGTTGCTGCCGGTTTCAGTCTTGCAAAACGGCGGACCGTTTCATCGGAGTAGGTGTAGCCCTGCGGGTTGGAATACTTTGGCACACACCAGATACCTTTGATCGATTCGTCTTCGGAGACCAGCTGTTCGATCATATCCATATCCGGACCGTCTTCTGACATCGGAACCGGGATCATCTCGATTCCGAAATATTCTGTGATCGCAAAATGTCTGTCATATCCCGGAACAGGGCAGAGGAATTTTACTTTATCGAGTTTGCACCACGGAGTGCTACCCATGACACCGTGGGTCATGCAGCGGGAAACCTGGTCGTACATGATATTCAGGGAAGAGTTTCCGTAAATGATGAGGTTATCCGGGTTGTTTTCCATCATATCGCCCATGAGCACCTTAACCTCGGAAATACCTTCCAGTACGCCGTAATTACGGCAGTCGGTTCCATCTTCGCAGGAGAGGTCCTCATCCGAAGTCAGGGCATCCATCAATCCCATGGAAAGATCGAGCTGCTCACGGCAAGGCTTACCTCTGGACATATTCAGATTCAGATCCATAGCCTGAAAACGTTTGTACTCCTGTCTGACAAGTTCTCTTTCCTGCAGCAGTTCTTCTTTTGTCATTTCTGTATAAGCTTTCATTGGGACCTCCTTGTGGTATATGGTAATCATTCTTGGAGTGGCTCTGCCACTTTAAAGAAGTGAAGAGATTAAAATAATGTTCTATATTATACACATAGCATTGCAGGAATGGCAAGAAAAAAGAATAAAAGAAGAAAAAAACTGCACCGTCATGCATCCTTGAAGATATGGAACTGGAGATGAGGCCCTCTTCCAACGCACCAAGCCCAGTGGAGTCCCGAGAGG
>CAZOHB010000079.1:0-12580 GCA_964579345.1 uncultured Parasporobacterium sp. | reverse complement strand
CGTTCTCGGGCAATGGCTGTTCGTGCAAGCACGACAGCCGCTGCCCTCACTTCGCACAAAAACGCCCCCGGGCAGGGGGCGTTGTCTTTTGTTCTGATTCAATATAGAAGTGATGCCGCGCACCACGAAGCTTTCGCTCTCGCGCACCTCGCAGGGAAGGGAACGTTCCTTTTGTCCCGATCTTACTGAATAAAGATCTTCACGCGGCCGGCATATACAACACTGATACGGACCGGAACATTTCCATACGGAACATTGACGACCTTTTTCCATCCGCGCCGTGCAACATAGAAGAGCACCGTGTGCACGCCCGGGGCAAGGGTGAATTCCTTGCGGGAATTGTTCGGGAATGTCCAGCGCTCTCCGTCAACCACAAGGGTGAGCGGGAATTCCGGACGCGTGGTTGTATACTCAACTGCAACATTCGGCATGGTCGCAGTATTGACTCTCGGCTGTGCAACGCCGCCCATGCTGATGCTGGTCATCGGCTTGTTGCTTATCTTGCTTCCGCAATTCGTGCAGAACATGAAATCTCTGCTTTCATCATAATCCATAATATTTCCACAATTCGGGCACTGTAACTTGATCATCATTTCGAACCTCCTCATTTGCTTTCTGCAATCTTATCTGAAACGTTTTGTTTTTTTCTTGTTGATCCCTCATCAACTTTCTATGTGCATTATAAGATTCGCATTCTGCAGATTTGTTTTTGAACATGCGGCCCGAAAAACGCCGCGTGTCTGCAATACGACAAACCAATGTAAAATATCAAAAACAGTATATCATATTTTTCTTCCGGCATTCGCTTTCTAAATAAAATTTCCGCAAAATTCTGAGGGCGAATGATTTCCTGTCTTTGTTTGCTTTGCCGGCAGGTTATGGTATGATGGGGGCAAGTAAAAGAAACAAATCCACCTGCATCAGAAAGGGGAAACGATATGGGAAAAGAAGAATGGAAACAGACAGGAAAAGAACTGGGCGGAGCCTTTACAGGACTCGCAAAAACACTGGTCCGTTCCGCGAAACGAAGCTTCGACAAAGCGGAGGAATGGGCGGAAGGCGATGAAAAGCCGAAGGAGCAGCCGGAATCTACCGTATTCAGTGACGGATCCTGGAAAGAGACCGGAAAAGACCTTGGAAATGCGATTCTCGGTCTGGGCAAAACCCTGATCAACACCGGCTCCGAAGTGGTAGACGACGTGCAGGAATGGGCGGAGGATTCTGACCAAAAAGAAGAGCCGGACGCGGACGAAACTCCGGGAGAGAAAGAAGATCAAAACGAACAGTAGAATACAAAATAACGGGGTGCCGCATTAATCAGCGGCACCCTTTTCATTCATGTGTGGAATAAGCCTTGCTGCATCAGTCAGCGATATAAACTTCTTCCTGCTCTGTTCCCGGATTTTTCCGGATCGCGGTAAAAAACAGGGTTTTGTATTCGAGCAAATCCGGGTGCTCCGAAGTATATGCTGTTTCATAACGGAACCGCGGCACCTGGTGAAAATGCGCGACGGCCAGATAATCCGATAAAGAGAATAATCCAAACAGCACGACCGCAGTTGCAACTACGCACAGAATGCGGAAGATTCTCTTCTTCACGACCTGTTTGATCAGAAAATAGACTCCAATGATCAAAATAATGCCCCCGAGCAGGGAGTAAGTGCCACCCCAGCTGCTTTCACTCGGAAACATGATCAGCGCCGATGCGATGATAAATGCGCCGAAGATCGTCATCAGCACTCCTGCAATTTTCTGTTTTCCTCGTTTGGTTTCTTTTTTACTGTACTCCGCCATTTTCTCAGCGGTCTCTTTTGTTTCCTGATTCATGTTCTCGCTTTTCCTTTCTCCATTGATGATTTCCGGTATGCTTACATCGTAAAACTCCGCAAGCTCCACCAGCATACTGATATCCGGCATATTGCTGCCGGTCTCCCAGCGGGATACCGTGCGGTTGGAAATACCCAGCTGCTCAGCCAGGCTTTCCTGCGTCAGATTTTTCTCCTTTCGAAGCTCTTTCAAAAAGGAACCGATTTTGATCTGATCCATGTTTGTGTCCTCCTTTTCGGTCACAGAATAGAGAAAATGCGCGCTGATGAACACGACACAAAGCGAGAAATGCCGTATTTTCAGCCACCGACATACATGTCCGGTCGCGAAATTCAAGTTTTTTGCAAGACCCGGCGCGAGAATTTAATGCAGGTTCCGGCGCAGGAATCAAAGTCGCGTTTATCCCCACTGAATTATACACGATGACACACGGCTTTAGAATCTGAAAAATTCCTCCACATCCTGTGCTTCTATGATCGTAATAAGGTTGGATGCGGTCCACTGATTTGTCGAACTCTGGAAGATGTGTTAAGATTTCTTTTGCAATTTCAAAACAGGAGAGCGTTATGTTTAACATTGTTTTACTGGAACCGGAAATTCCTTCAAACACGGGCAATATCGGACGGACCTGTCTTGTAACGGGAAGCCGACTCCATCTCATCGAGCCGATGGGGTTTATTCTGAATGATAAGAATCTAAAGCGCGCCGGCATGGATTACTGGAGCGAACTCGACGTCACGGTCTATGACAGCTGGCGGGATTTTGTAGAAAAAAATAAAGATAAAGTCGCAATCTATGGAAGCAGCTACGGCGCAAAAGGCTGCAGTAAAGAAGATGGTTCCGGGAGCGGCAGCACAGAGATCGCAGCAGAAAGCGAAAAAGCTACCCTCTGGCTTGCAACGACCAAAGCAAAACGGACGCATGATGCAGCCGCTTTTAAGGATGGGGACTATATCATGTTCGGCAAGGAAAGCGCCGGGATTCCGGAAGAAATTCTGATGGATAACGAGGAAACCTGCATCCGCATTCCGATGGCGCATGAACAGCGCAGCTTAAACCTCTCAAACTCTGTTGCAGTTGTTCTGTATGAAGCGCTGCGGCAAAACCAATATCTCGATTTGGAGCTGAAGGGGCAGCTGCATGAGCACCGCTGGTAGCCTGGTGATCACAAAGCATTCGTGCTGCTGTTTCAGGTAACGACCAGCGCGCCCTGTACCAGATCATCTTTCAGAAACGCGGCGCGGATCGAGTTTAATACATTCTTCTTATCCGCGCTCCAGAGCGGTGCAACAAGATCTTTTTTCGGGCCGTCGCCGGTCATGCGGTGAATCACGATCTCCGGCCGAAGCCTTCGGATACACCCTTCCAGAATCCGGATATACTCCGGAAGCTCTAACACATCGACTTTTCCTGCAAGATACTCCTCACACAGATCCGTCCCCTTCAGGACATGCAGCAGCTGCAGTTTAATGCCGTCTGCTCCGCTTTCACTGATATACGAGGCTGTCCGGTAAATATCTTCTTCACTTTCTCCGGGCAGGCCGATGATCATATGTGTGATCACCTCAATCCCTATGTCTTTCAGATCTCTGACCGCGCGGTCATACACCGGAAGGTCAAAGCCTCTGCGGATATACTCCGCGCTCTCTGCCTTCACCGTCTGAAGCCCGAGCTCGACCCATACCGGTTTGATGCTGTTTAGTTCTTTCAGCAGCTCGATCTTTTCCGGCTCGAGACAGTCCGGCCGGGTCGCGATATCAATCGCCGCGATCTCCGGATGCTGAATCGCAGGAAGAAACCGCTCTCTCAAAACTTCCACCGGCGCATAAGTATTCGTAAAATTCTGGAAATAGGCAATGTATTTGCCGTCACGAATTTTGGCGGCAACACGCTTCTTCGCACGCTCGATCTGATATGTGATCCGCGCACCGTCGGAATCAAACACCGGTTCCGCAAAATCGCCGGAGCCACGGCCGCTGCAAAAGATACAGCCCCTGCTGCCCTTTGTTCCATCCCTCGTCGGACAGGTAAATCCCCCGTCCAGCGCAAGCTTATATACCTTGCACCCGAAGCGTTCTTTCATTGCATTGTTAAAGCTATTATAATACATCCGTTTTTTCTATTAGTCTGTCAAAAGCCGGCCGCCTCTGTTTTTTATTATGCAGAAGCCGACTCTGTTTTTAAATTTTGTACAAGCCGACTCTGTTTTTTACTTTCGTCGGAGCAAAAGTCCCCTCAATCATTCCTGCAGAATCTCGCAAAAAATGCCGGCTGCCGTTTGCCAAAGACCGGATCGATAGAAACCGCCGGCCGTGACGGATCCGCATTTTTCTCTTTCTGATAAGACCCGGAGCTGTTGATCATCAAGGACGGATCTTCTGTGAAAATTCCGACATGGCTGATCTCCGCGTTGCTTTTATATTTTCTTTCGCCTTCTGTAAAGTGTCCCGGGAAACGGAAAAAGACAAGATCCCCGGGCTTTGCGCAGGAAGCGTCCGTAAAGCACCAACCCCGGTCCAGAAAACACTGCGCGATCTTCGCCGACCAGCGCACCACGCCGCTTGCATGGATTTCCTTCACCAGCGTCTTCAGATCGATGCCGATCTGCTCCGCTTTATTCAAATCCAGACCCTTCGGCCCGGCCAGTTCCGGATGCCCGATGCGTTCCGCGATCGGGATGTAGCGCTCCGGCAATTTTGAAAAATCCACAAGCGCAGGATCCGCCAAAAACGATGGATCCGCGCAAAAGCCTTTCACATCGCCGGTGACATACGGACTTTTTTCATAAGGAATTCCGGAAAGCACAAGAAGAACGAAGGTGGAACAGTCGATGTTTCCACGGTCGTCATACTCCCGGTCAAATAAATCATAGCCGGCCAGAAATGTTCTGCTGCCAAAAGAGTAGATCAGCCGGTCAGCATGGCGCAGATAAGAAGCGGCACACTCCAAAAGCGCCTGTGCCGTCTGCGGATCATATTCAGATTTCGGTGTTTCAAAAATCGGTGTTTCCATATTCCTTCCCGTCTCATACATTCACGGAATACCCGCGCCGATTCGTTTCATACAACAATCCAGCTCCTGTTCATACAACAAATCCGCCCCTATTATAATCAATTGCGCAGGCCTTTCAAAGACCTGCGCAAATACTTGATCAACATTATTTCAAATTGCAGATGCGATTATGCCTCAAGCTCCTGCAGAAACTCCCGGATCCGTCCGAGCGCTTCTTTCAGCTCCGCCATGGAATACGCGTAACTGATACGGAGGAAACCTTCTCCGCAATCGCCGAACGCGGTTCCCGGAACGACTGCAAGTTTCTTGCTCTCTAACAGCCGCGTCGCAAATTCGTCACTGCTCATATGCAGATGCTGAATGCTCGGGAAAACGTAAAACGCGCCAAACGGCTCGAAGCACGGAAGTCCCATCTCGCGCAGCGTCTTTACAAGATAGCGGCGACGCTGGTTATAGGATTCGCGCATTTTTGCGACATCGGCATCTCCGTTGCGAAGCGCCTCTATCGCCGCATACTGGGAGGTTGTCGGCGCGCACATGATCGCGTACTGATGGAGCTTTGTCATCTGCTGGATGATCATTTCCGGTCCGACCGCATATCCCAGTCTCCATCCGGTCATCGCATACGCTTTGGAGAAACCGTTGATGACAACCGTCCGCTCCTGCATTCCCGGAAGTTCCGCGATCGTTACGTGCGGATTGCCCGTATATGTCAGTTCGCCGTAGATCTCATCGGAAATCACGATCAGATCCTTTTCAATACAGATCTTTGCGATCTTCTCGAGATCTTCCCGCTCCATGACCGCACCGGTCGGATTGTTCGGGAAGGCAAGGATCAGCACTTTGGTTTTTTCCGTGATCGCATCTTCCAGTTCTTCCGGCGTCAGACGGAATTCGTTCTTTTCCTGAAGCGGAATGGTAACCGGCACTGCGCCTGCAAGACGCGCGCACGGCACATAGCTGACGTAACAAGGCTCCGGAATAATAACTTCGTCACCCGGATCCACCATCGCACGCAGCGCCATGTCAATCGCCTCGCTGCCGCCGACTGTGATCAGGACCTCGCTCTTTGCGACGTAATCCAGATTGTGTTTTCTTTTATAATATTTGACGATCTCCTGCCGCAGTTCCATCAGACCGGAGTTGGATGTATAAAAGGTACGTCCCTTTTCCAGAGAATAAATACCTGCCTCGCGGATGTGCCATGGGGTATCAAAATCCGGCTCGCCGACGCCGAGAGAAATAGCTTCCGGCATCTCTGCAACGATATCAAAAAACTTACGGATTCCCGAAGGATGAAGATCTCTGGTTACTTTTGATATTGGATCTCTCATAAAGTAATTCTCTCCCTTACATCGATTTTTTTCTCACCGAGAACCGTGCCGTAATCTTTATAGCGCTTCATAATAAAGTGCGTTGCGGTTCCCGTGACATATTCGATCGGGCTCAGCTTGCTCGACACAAAGTTTGCGATCTCACGCATCGTCTTTCCTTCCAGGATGACCAGGAAATCATAGGATCCGGAGATCAGATAGCAGCTCTTTACTTCATCGAATTTATAGATGCGCTCCGCGATCGTGTCGAAGCCCACTTCTCTCTGCGTATTGACGTTGATCTCGATCAGCGCGTCAACTTTTTCCTCACTGGTATTGTCCCAGTTGATCAGTGTGTAGTATCCGCTGATGGTTCCGTCCTGCTCCAGTTCCTGGAGCATATTGGCGACAGCCGCTTCCTCCGCACCCAGGCAGGTCGCCAGGTCCTTCAGTTCAATTCTTGAGTTGTTTTCGATCAGTCTCAATAATTCTTCTTTCATCGCGTTGTCTCCTTTTCTATTTTTTCAGGATCTGCTTTTGCAGATCGTTATCAACAAATTATTATTTTGCGCCATCCTCATGTCCGCGCCGGTCGGCAATGTCTTTTTTCTGGCGCGACGGCGGCGTCAGAAACCGCCTGCTATCTCCATAAAGGATGACTCTGTCTCTGGCGGATGTGATCTCTCCGATCTTTGTCAGAAGGGGACTGTGGCCGATTTCATCTCCCGAACGCGCTCCCCCGTTCTTTCCGCGCGGAACTCTTTGCTCTTCGCAAACGACCAGATAGCTTCCCGCAGAAGGTACTTCATACGGGCTTTCCTTCCGATATTCCAGGACCTCGACCACATGCTGGTCAAGCGGGATCCGGTCCAGATAAATCTCACAGCCGATAGCAGACGATTGCAGGATCTTTGAAAAATCTCCTTCCGTCAGAAATGCATCATCCGCATTCTTCAATGCCTCATGCTGTGCGACAAGATCCTCACAGGCTGCCCAGAGCGCTCCGAAGAGTCCTCCATCCCGGATCTCACGGACATAAATTTCCCCGTCAAAATAATACTTCCCATTACTATAGTTTTTTTGTGTATTTTTTTCAATACATAAATTGCCTAAAAAATCCGCCGCAGAGGGAGCTCCTTCCGTCAGATTTTCAAATTCCCGCAGGAAAAATGCAGGGAAACGCGCTTCCAGTTCCGCCTTGTGTTCCTCATAAAGCTTCCGGGTGGTTTCGTAAGCGATGCATCCGCCGACATAGATATTCATGATTTCTTCCCCTTATTTTTTCCCGCAGCCGGGCAGTACGGCGCAAGGAAACACTCATCGCACTTCGGACTTCTTGCCGTGCAGATCGTCCGCCCGTGCGCAATGATCTGGATGTTCCAGAGGATCCAGTGATCTTTCGGCAGCACTTTTTCCAGATCATGCTCCACCCGCGTCGGGTCCTCATTTTTCGTAAGTCCCAGCTTTCTTGAGATCCTTCCGACATGGGTATCCACAACGATGCTCGGAATATCATAAATATTTCCTCTGATCACGTTCGCAGTTTTCCTGCCGACGCCCGGAAGCGAGGTCAGCGCATCAATGTCCGAAGGAACTTCACCACCGAATTCCCGCACCAGTTTCTCCGCGCAGGCAATGATATTCTTTGCTTTGTTATGATAAAAGCCGGTCGAATGGATGTCCTGCTCGAGCTCTTTCAGATCGGCGTTCGCAAAATCTTCCAGACTTTGATATTTCTGAAAAAGATCTTTGGTCACAATATTCACGCGCGCGTCCGTACACTGCGCGCTGAGGATCGTCGCGATCAGAAGATGCCATGCATTATCGTAATCCAGCCAGCATTTTTTCTGCACGCTGTAATGTTCATCCAGCAGCTCTAAGATATGCTGCACTCTTTCTTCTCTTCTCAAGATTGTCCCCTTTCTTCCTTCTGCTGCGGTTCCTCTGTCATGATCAGTTCCGAAAGACCATCGAAAAACTCAAACAGGATTTCCTGCATCTTATCGATATTGTTCGGCACCTGCGGCGGAGAGAACACAAAATACGGTCTCGAATCCGCAACGAAGCGCAGGACCTGTTTGCCTGCTGCCTGACCGGCGACGCCGGGGCTTGCAGAGCGTGCCGTCCGATAAACCGGCTTTCCTTTTGCCTCTCTGTTTTCCGCCACTCCCGCGTCATTATATTTTTTCAGGAAACCGAACACTTTATACGTGTCGATCGGCGCATTCTTAAACATGCTGATCTTAAACTCGCTGCGGCTTCCGGAAATTTCCGTGATATAAACGGCATGCGCGCGTGCTTTCAGATACGCGACCTTCAGAAGATTCTGCGTCGCCTCCGGAACCGGGCCGAACCGGTCTTCAAGCTCATTCAGCACATCCTCCACATCCTCATCCGAAGTGACGGCAGAGATCTTTTTATACATGTTCAGTTTCTCATATTCATTTTGAATATATGTAGAAGGAATAAATCCGTCGATCTTCAGATCCACCGTCGTATCATAATCCGCAAGCACAAATGCACCTTTCAGCAGGGACACCGCTTCATTCAGCATTTTGCAGTACAGCTCGTAGCCGACTGCTTCCATGTGTCCGGACTGTTCCGCGCCAAGTACGTTGCCTGCGCCGCGGATCTCAAGATCCCGCATCGCGATCTTGATCCCGCTTCCCAGATCTGAAAATTCGCGGATCGCCTTCAGACGTTTTTCCGCCACCTCCCGGATCAGCTTGTCCTTCCGGTATAAAAGGAAGGCGTACGCCGTCCGGTTCGAACGTCCCACACGGCCGCGCAGCTGATACAGCTGACTCAAGCCGAAACGGTCCGCATCGTGAATAATGATCGTATTCACGTTGGAGATGTCCATGCCCGTTTCAATGATCGTCGTGGAAACAAGCACATCGATATCGCCGGAAGTAAAATCGTCCATGATCGCTTCCAGTTCTCTTGCCGCCATCTTTCCATGCGCAAACTGCACATTCAGATCCGGCACCATCTCCTGGATGTTCGCGGCGACGCGGTCGATATTGTTTGTTAAATTGTACACATAATAAACCTGGCCGCCTCGTCTCGCTTCACGGAGGATCGCCTCCTTCACCGCTTCATCCGAGTATTCCATGACATAGGTCTGGATCGGCACACGGTCGACCGGCGGTTCGGTCAGCAGGCTCATGTCCCGGATCCCCGCGAGCGACATATGCAGGGTACGGGGGATCGGGGTCGCGCTGAGCGTCAGCACATCCACATTCTTGCGGAACTGCTTGATCTTTTCTTTATGGGAAACGCCGAAGCGCTGTTCTTCATCAATGATCAAAAGGCCGAGATCCTTAAAGGCGATATCCTTGCTTAAAAGCCGGTGGGTACCGACCACGATATCGATCATTCCTTTTTTGATCTCCTCCACGATCTTTTTCTGTCCCGCTCCCGCGGAGAAACGGGAAAGCTGGGCAACCGTGATCGGAAAATCTTTCATGCGCGCAAGGATCGTATTGTAATGCTGCTGTGCAAGGATCGTCGTCGGCACAAGAAAGGCAACCTGTTTCCCCTCCTGCACCGCTTTAAATGCCGCACGCAGAGCGACTTCGGTCTTTCCGAATCCGACGTCGCCGCAGATCAGACGGTCCATGATCTTCGTAGACTCCATGTCCGCCTTCACTGCCTCGATGGCGCGGAGCTGATCTTCGGTCTCTTCAAATTCAAACTCGTCTTCAAACTCCTGCTGCCAGACGGTATCCGGCATAAACTTGTGACCGGTTCCGTTCTGCCGCTCCGCATAAAGACGGACGAGTTCGGCGGCGATGTCTTTGACCGAAGAGCGGACGCGGGCCTTCGTATTGTTCCACTCTTTGCTGCCGAGTTTATGGACCTTCGGCTTGCTGCCTTCGCTGCCGGAATATTTCTGGATCTTATCGAACTGTGTCGCAAGCACAAAAAGACTGGCATTTCCGGCATAGTCGATCTTCATATAATCTTTTTCCGTGCCGTCGACGGTGATTCGTTCGATGCCGCGGTAGATGCCGACGCCGTGCTGCTCATGCACCACATAATCGCCGATATTCAGATCCGTAAAATCTTTGATCGGGTCGCCGGTAAAACGTCTGCGTTTTCTGCGGGAACGCTTTCTGAGGCCGAAGATATCCACCTCCGAGATAACGGAAAATTTCAGATCCGGATATTCGAAGCCGATGCGCAGCCCGCCGACCTGGACGGAAGCCGGAGCTCCGGCTTCCTGAAGCTCCCGGATCAGACGGTCCGCACGCGCGTTGCTTGCCGTATAAAGCGTAACGTCCCACCCCTGCTGTTTATAATTCTGAAGATCCTTGACCAGATCCTCAAAGCGCCCGTTGTAGGACGGGATATTTCTTGCATTGATATGAATCTGTATATCCGCCGGCAGCTCTTCAAAACGAACGCCAAGCAAAGAAAGCTGCAGGCAGGTGCGTTTTTTAAATTCCTCAAGCAGGCGCTCATCATAAACCGCCTCTTCGAAAATGCGCGCCGGCTCGTCCAGAACATATAACGTATTTTCATCGAAATAGGTAAAGAAATCCTCGGAGGGCTCTTCTTCAAAACTGCTGCCGTCCCCCGGGAAGATCGTGCACTCCTCCACGTTCTCGATCGAACGCTGGCTTTCCGCATCAAAGATCTTGATGTTTTCCACCTCGTCTCCCCAAAGGTCGATACGGAACGGCGCCTGCTCGGTGAACGGGAAAATATCGACGATATTTCCGCGGATGGAAAACTCGCCGTGGGCAGAGACCTGTGATTCGTTTTCATATCCCATCTGCACCAGCTTTTCCGCAAGATCCGCAACATTGAGCGTTCCGCCCTGGCGGATCACGATCAGTTCTTTCCGGATCCCGTCAAAGCTCTGCAGCTGCTCCGCAAACGTGTCCAGCGTCGTAACGACGGTCAGCTTTTCCCCTGCAAACAGGCGGCGCACTACTTCGAGCCTTTGCTCGGAAAGGTAGCTGCCGCGAATATCCGCTTTGCTGAAGAGCGGATCCTTCGCCGGATAATAGACCGCGTCCCGGTCAAACACCATGTAATTGTTCAGGATCTCCAGCGCTTTCTGCTCATCATAGGTAACGATGACCTTGCATCCAAAGCCGTCACTTAAGTGCCAGAGCAGATGCTCCATCTGGCTCGGGACACAGCCGTCTGCCAGTACCATTCCTTTTTGCAGCGCTTCTTTGATCTGCCGGATGATCTCCCAGTTTTCTATCTTCAATCATTCTCTCCGTTCTTATCGGTTATAGTTGTTCATCGCGTGGTCCATGCCGTGCTCCACGATATCGACTACCGCATCCGCTGCCCGCTCAAAGGCCTGCTCCATCACGGCTCTCGTTTCCTTATCAAAACGTCCGAGGACAAAATCGACCATGTCCATCCTTTCCGGACGGGCGCCGATGCCGACACGAATGCGGGCGAACTCTTCCGTGCCAAGGCGCTCCACAATATTTTTCATGCCGTTATGACTTCCGGCTGAGCCTTTTTTACGCAGGCGCAGACGGCCTGCATCGAGGTCGGTGTCGTCATAGATCACCACCAGTTCTTTTGCCGGATCGATCTTGTAAAACCGGCAGACCGCCTTGATCGCGTTGCCGCTCAGATTCATAAAGGTCAAAGGCTTGACCAGAAGCACTTTTTCGCTGCCGATCATTCCCTTTCCGACGAGCGCGTTAAACACCGTCTTTTTCATATTTACATTCAGCCGTTTCTCCAGAACGGATATGGTGTCGAAGCCCGCATTGTGGCGGGTCTTTTCATATTTCTCCGACGGATTTCCAAGTCCTGCAATCAGATACATCGTTTGTCCTCTTTCTATATTTGAATCAAGCCTTCTCTCCGGCCGGTAAGACCGGGGCAGATCCCGGGTTGTAAACGTCCCTACCCGGTTTTCGCCGGATCCTCTTAAGAGGGTACCGGCACAGGCTGCGTTGTTCATAATACAGAGATTATAATGGTCAGCCCCGGCCTCTTCAATCTTTTTTTCTTTCATTATTTTATAAATCAAAATAAGCTGAATTATCTTTCACTCGAAACAGATCAAAAAAAATGGATTATTACACAAAAACACGATCGTATATTTTGTTGCTTTTTGGAGAATGTATGCTATAATTTACGTGCCGTTCTGTATTTTTTTAAGAACAAAGGAGTAACTGAATATGGAGATCACTGATGTAAGAGTACGAATGGTCGCTAAGGAAGGTAAGATGAAAGCCGTTGTATCCATCACGTTGGATTCGGAATTTGTCGTACATGACATCAAAGTCATCGAAGGCGAAAAAGGCTTATTCATTGCTATGCCTAGCAGAAAAACTCAGGACGGCGAGTATCGCGATATTGCTCATCCTATTAACTCAGAAACACGCGACCGCATCCAGCGTATCATCCTGGAAAGATACGAAGAAGAAGCTGCTAAGGAACCA
>CAZOHB010000078.1:0-12865 GCA_964579345.1 uncultured Parasporobacterium sp. | reverse complement strand
CAGTGAAAAAAATTTTCATCAAGAAAATTTTTCGAATTGCGCCGGCCAAGAAAATTGAGAACAAAGTCTTAGAAGAACAGGCGACACGAAAGCTGAACAAATCCAGCATATGCAGCTGCGCACATGCTGGATTTTTAGTAAACGTTATTGCAGGTCGGCCTCGTTCAGATCGGTCAGGTCGACGGAGATCAGCGTCGAGACACCCTTCTCCTGCATCGTAATACCGTACAGGCGGTCTGCTGCCTCCATGGTTCCTCTTCTGTGCGTGATCACGATGAACTGCACTTCATCCGACAGTTTATGCAGATAGTCTGCAAAACGCGTGATATTTGCATCGTCGAGTGCAGCCTCGATCTCGTCCAGAATACAGAACGGAGACGGCTTCAGGCTCTGGATCGCGAACAGAACAGCGATGGCTGTCAGAGCCTTCTCTCCACCGGAAAGCTGCAGCATGTTCTGCAGTTTCTTTCCAGGCGGCTGCGCGATAATGCTGATTCCTGCATCGAGGATATCCACATCCTCTTCGAGTTCGATCCGTCCGTAACCGCCGCCGAACATCTCTTTGAAGACGCGGCTGAATTCCTCGCGGATCTTCTGGAACTCCGTGTCAAACTGCGCACGCATCTGTTTGTCCAGCTCACGGATGATCTTAACAAGATCGGCTTCCGCCTTCAGGAGATCCTCATACTGAGTGGAAAGGAACTCATGCCGTTCGCTGACTTCTTTATATTCCTCGATCGCGCCGACATTGATCGTTCCAAGTCCGCGGATCTGGGTTTTCAAGGTATTGATCTGCTCTTTCATCTCAGCAGGATCGTTCAGTTCTTCATCTCTGAGCGGAAGCGCATTGTTGTATGTCAGTTCGTATTCTTCCCAGATATAGCTGGAGCGGTTTTCGAAACGCTCTTCCAGTTTTTCTCTTGCGGAAGAAAGACGGAATACTTCTTTGTCCAGATCTGCAACGCGTCTGGAATACTCTTCCCGCTTGTCGATAAAGCCTCTGTGCGTTCCGGCCTGCTCTTCTTTTTCCGCCTCGACCTTCTTCAGGTTCTCGGCAAGTTCCGCACGGTCCTTCTCCGCAAGGGCGATGGAATCCCGGATTTTTTCGATCTCCGCCTGTTTTTCCTGAATGATCGCTGCAGAATTCTCATTATTCTTCTTCAGATCCGTCAGGTTCTGCTGCAATTCGGCAAGCGTGTTCTCCGCACGGATCAGTTCTGTCGTCAGATAACTGCTCTGCTCCGTCAGACGGGAGTTCTCGACCTTCATGCTCTGGGAAAGAAGGAGTTCTTCCGCCTCTTTCGCCTTGTGCTCGGTCAGGGTCTGTTCCAGTTCGAGGATATGGGCCTTCACGCCGTCGCTTTCCTTCTCATTTGCCTCCAGCTCATCATCGAGGGAGGTGTTCTGGGAATGGATATATTCTGTCCGGTGCTCGATATCCGCGTTTTCTTTGTGGATATTTTCCACACCGCCCTGGATCTCCTGCTGTTTTTCTTCCGCCTGTTCCAGGTTGATCTTTACAGTATTTAAGAAGATCCGGTTTTCCTGCAGTTCCTGTCCGGAATCCGAAATTTCTTTCTCGAGGATGTCTTTGCGTCCCGCGATCAGTTCGAGATTCTTTTCGCAGTCTTTCTGCTTCTCTTCCAGGCTAACGAGCAGAGTTTCAATCTCTTCGATCTCTCTGCGTCGTCCGAGCAGGTTTGACTTGTTCTTGAACGCACCACCGGTCATGGAACCGCCGCGGTTCAGTAATTCGCCTTCGAGCGTTACAATGATCAGCGAGTAGTTGTATTTACGTGCGATCCGCAGTGCATTCTCGATCTTGTCACAGACAACGATCTTTCCAAGCAGATATTTCGCAACGCCTTCGTAGCGCGGCTCCACATCGACAAGAGAACTTGCAAGGCCTAAAACACCGTATTCTTCCAGGACTGCCTCATTCCGGAATTCGCCTCTTCCGGTTACGGCTTTCAACGGAAGGAAAGTCGCCCGTCCGAGACGGTTTGCCTTTAAGTATTCAATTGCCTCTTTTGCGGTCGCCTCGGTATCCGTGACGATATTCTGGATACTGCCGCCAAGCGCGGTCTCGATGGCGATCTCATATTTCTTTTCAACTTTAATGATATCGGCAACAACGCCGTGGATGCCAGGCTTCTTCTCTTTCAGCTTCATCACTTCCCGGATACTGTTGCCGTAGCCTTCGTAGCGTTCCGTAATGTTTTTCAGCGATTCGAGCTTTGCCTTGTTCCGTGTATACTGCTCTTTCGCGTTTCCGAGATCAAGATTCAGTCGTGCGATCTGGGCGTCCGCTTCTTTCAGGTCTTTTTCCTTCTCCGCAATCTGCGCTTCCATATCGCGGACAACTTCTTCCGCAGACGCATATTCCGCTTTCAGATCGTTGATCTTGGAAAGCTGTGCATCCTGATCCGAGGAGATCCGCTCCAGGTTTTCCGTCAGTTCCTTTTTCCGGTTTGCGATCTGTTCCAGAACCGCATCAAGACGTTCCTTCCGGGCATTGATCTCGCCCCTTGCATTTACGAGCTCGATGATATGTTCCTTCTCTTTTCCGATCTGCTGCCGGATCTCTTCATTTTCATTCTGGACTTCGATCAGACGGCTGTCCTGATCGGATGCCTTTGAGATCGCTGCCGTCAGGGCTTTCTGGTTCTCCGCCTTCTCGCCCTCGATCCGCGCCTTCTCGGATTCCGCCTGCTGATGGAATCTGTCAGCTCTGCCAGACGTTCCCGGAAACGGCTTTCCGCCTCATTTGCAGAATTGATCTGCTCGTCAAGCAGGCGGATCTGTCCTTCCAGATTCGTCTTTACGATATCGCCCTGTGAGATCTTATTCTTCAGAGAGTCGATCTCAATATCCAGATGCAGGATATTTTCACTCAGGCGGTCATATTCTTCTTTCGCGTTTTCAAACTCGATACGGCTTGCTTCAAGATCTTCCGAAGCGATCCGTTCCTTGGTCTGATAATCACGGATCTTCTGTTTGATATCTCCGTTCTCAAACAGGAACAGGTTGATATCATAACGTTTCAGATCCTCACGCAGTTTCACGTACTTATCCGCCGCTTCACTCTGACGGCGGAGCGGTCCGATCTGACGGTTCAGCTCGCCTAAAATGTCTTTGACACGGGCGATATTGAGCCGTTCATTTTCCAGTTTCCGAAGCGCGATCGTCTTCCGTTTCTTATACTTTACGATTCCTGCAGCCTCATCAAAAAGTTCTCTTCTCTCTTCCGGCTTTCCCTGCAGGATCTTGTCGATCTGGCCCTGTCCGATGATGGAATAGCCTTCCCGTCCGATACCGGTATCATAAAAGAGCTCTCGCACATCACGGAGTCTGCAGATCGATCCGTTGATCATATATTCACTTTCTCCGGACCGGTAAACACGGCGGGAGATCGTGACCTCATCAAAGTCCAGTTTCAGTTTGTGGTCGGAATTGTCCAGCGTGATGGAGACAAACGCAAAGCCCAGCGGCTTTCGGGTTGCCGTTCCGGCAAAGATAACGTCTTCCATCTTAGATCCACGGAGCTGTTTGATCTTCTGTTCGCCGAGAACCCAGCGCACAGCATCCGCGACATTACTTTTTCCGGAGCCGTTCGGACCTACGATGCCCGTGATCCCGGCCGGAAAATCGAATACGATTTTTTTTGCAAAACTTTTAAAGCCTTGTATCTCAATGGTTTTTAAATACATGTGATAATCTCTCCAGTTTCAGGTCAATAAACTCAGAAGATGCAAAGGATCCGTCAGTCAGAAAGTGTACGGATCGCCTGTTCTGCTGCCGCCTGCTGGGCAGCCTTTTTGGAATGGCCTTTTCCCCGGCCGATTTCTTTATCGTTCAGAACCGCGATGATCTCAAAGGTCTTGTTGTGGGAAGGCCCGCTTTCGGAGACCAGCTCATAACGCAGGCTGTTACTGCCTTTCTGCTGTGCGATCTCCTGCAATTTTGTTTTCGCGTCAAAAAAGAGCGGCTTGTTTTCGAGTCCGTTGATCAGGTGTGCCTGAATAAAAGCCTTGACCGGCTCATCATCTTCGGCATCCAGGTGGATCGCCGCAACGAGCGCCTCAAACGCATCAGAAGTAATGGACGCACGTTCCCGTCCTCCGGAAAGTGCCTCCCCTTTTCCCATGCGCATAAACTCACCCAGACGGATCTGCTTTGCGCACTCCGCCAGGCTTTGTTCGCACACCATGGAAGCCCTGAGCTTTGTCATGTCGCCTTCAGGGAATGTTCCATACTTATTAAAAAGATATTCGCTGATATAAAACTCGATTATAGCGTCGCCAAAGAACTCAAATCGTTCATTGTCTTCCAGGTCCGGATCTTTGGAACGGTTCTCATTCACATAGGAACTGTGAGTCAGCGCCGTGATCAGAAACTCGCGATTGGTGAATCTATAACCGATTATATCCTCAAACTCAACCAGCGGATCCATATTAACCAATGGATTTAATTGCGGATACCGCATCACCAACTGTTGAGATATGCTCGAGTTCGCTGTCATCGATCACGATATTGAACGCTTCTTCGATCTCCATAACGATCTGGAACAGATCAAGGGAGTCTGCGCCGAGGTCGTCTACAAAACGCGTATCCATTGTGATCGTGTCTGCCTGTGTATTCAGTACATCTGCAATAATATTCTGGATTTTTTCGAATTCCATGTTTTTCTCTCTTTCCGCTCTTTCTTTTGTATCGGTGTATTATAACATGTCAGCTGAAATATTAACAACTTCTTTATTTTAATGCCCCGGAGATTTTGTCTGCGATGTTTGCGTTGACAAAGTCCCGGCACTGAAGGACGGCGTTGCGGATTTCCGCAGCAAGGGAGTTGCCGTGCGTCTTTACGACAAGATTCTTAAGACCCAGCATCGGTGCTCCGCCGTACTGATCCACAGAAAACTCCTTGATCATTGACATCAGAGAATCTTTCACAAGGGCTGCGCCGATCTTCGTCTTCAATCCGCCTTCGCTCAGCGTCGTCTTCAGCGACTGCAGCATCAGGGCGGCCACGCCTTCATAGGTCTTGAGGATCGTATTTCCGATGAAGCCGTCACAAACGACAATATCAACGACACCGTCAGTCATCTCACGGCTCTGGACACTTCCTGCGAAGTTGATGCTTTCACATTCTTTCATAAGAGGCAGGGTCGCCTTTACCTGGCTGTTGCCCTTTTCCTCTTCCTCGCCGATATTCAGAAGTCCGACCTTCGGATCTTTTCTTAAAACGACGTCTTCCATGTAGATCGAGCCCATCTGCGCAAACTGAAGCAGCATCTCCGGACGGCAGTCCACGTTGGCTCCGGCATCGATCAGCATGACCGGCTCTTTCAGGGACGGAACCAGGAAGGCAAGCGCCGCCCTTTCGATCCCTTTAATACGGCCGATGATCAGCTGTCCGCCAACCAGCAAAGCGCCCGTATTTCCGCAGGATACGACAGCATCCGCTTCCCCGCTTTTCACGGCATACAAAGCCTTTACCATCGAAGACTCTTTCTTCGTCTTGATCGCTTTTACCGGCGGCTCGCAGGTCTCGATCACATCCGGTGCATGAACGACCGTCAGCCGTTCCTTATCATATGTATATTTTGCAAGCTCAGCGCAGACCTGATCTTCCACGCCAAACAGCTTGACGCAGAGGTCTTTATCCGCTTCCGTTGCTTCCCATGCGCCCTTTACCGTCTCGGCCGGAGCAAAGTCTCCGCCCATAGCATCCAGCGCGATTGTTATCCTTCTGTTCTCTTCCACTCGATCATCCTCATCCCATTCCGTTAATTACCCGTAAATTTTACTAAACCCCTCCATTTTTAGCAACTAAAACTTCCTTCACCAACTCTTTCAATTTCTTATTGAAAAACAAATAACATTGTTTTATAATTTGTAAATGTTTTTTTAATGCGTTAAAGCGTCACAGCGGTACATTCTACCGGTTTTCTGCAGTATCCCTGCTGCAAAAAATCCGTAGAATGTACACGGATCAAAAAAGGAGGATAATCTAATGTCACTTAACAACGCTTATTTGAAACGAGTATTTGAAGGTCTTGAGCAGAGATGCGCAAACGAGAAAGAATTTCTTCAGGCAGTAGAAGAAGTTTTAGAGTCTCTGGAGCCGATCGTTGAGAAACACCCGGAGTATGAAGAGAACGCAGTCATCGAGCGTCTGGTTGAGCCGGAGCGCGTGATCATGTTCCGCGTACCGTGGGTTGATGACAACGGCAAAGTACAGGTCAACAGAGGCTACCGCGTACAGTTCAACTCCGCAATCGGACCTTACAAGGGCGGTTTAAGATTCCATCCGAGCGTAAACCTTTCCGTATTAAAATTCCTCGGATTCGAGCAGATCTTCAAGAACAGCCTTACGACCCTTCCGATGGGCGGCGGCAAAGGCGGTTCCGATTTCGATCCGAAGGGCAAATCCGACCGTGAAGTTATGGCTTTCTGCCAGAGCTTTATGACAGAGCTCTTCCGTCACATCGGCGCAGATACAGACGTACCGGCTGGTGATATCGGTGTTGGCGCTCGTGAAGTTGGTTACCTCTTTGGACAGTACAAACGTCTTGCAAATGAGTTCACCGGCGTTCTGACAGGAAAGAAAGTCGGCGCAGGCGGATCCCTGATCCGTACACAGGCTACCGGCTACGGACTTTGCTACTACACAGACGAAGTTCTGAAAGCAAACGGAACGTCCTTCGAAGGAAAGACCGTTGTTATCTCCGGTTCCGGAAATGTAGCGATCTACGCATGCGAGAAAGCTACCCAGCTCGGCGGAAAAGTTGTTGCTATGTGCGACTCTGCCGGATATATCTATGATCCGGACGGAATCGATCTTGCAGCGATCAAAGATATCAAAGAAGTTCGCAGAGCCCGCATCAAAGAATATGCAGAGACTCATCCGAACGCAACCTATACAGAAGGATGCTCCGGAATCTGGACAGTGAAATGCGACATCGCTCTTCCGTGCGCAACCCAGAACGAGATCAGCGAGGAAAGCGCAAAAGCTCTGATCGCGAACGGCGTTATGTGCGTATGCGAAGGTGCTAACATGCCTTCTACTCCGGAAGCGATCGCAGCATTCCAGGCAGCTGGCGTTCTCTTCGGACCTGCAAAAGCTGCTAACGCAGGCGGCGTTGCTACTTCCGGTCTTGAGATGACCCAGAACAGCGAGAGAATCTACTGGTCTGCAGAAGAAGTTGATGAGAAGCTTCACAGCATCATGAAGAACATCTACAAAGCTTGTGCAGAAGCTGCAGAAGAAGCCGGAAAACCGGGCAACCTTGCAGTCGGCGCTAACGTTGCAGGCTTCCTCAAAGTTGCAGATGCAATGGTATGGCAGGGCATCAGCTATTAAGAATCACAAAACTACGATATACAAAAAAAATGGAGCTTCGGCTCCATTTTTTTGCATCAATCTGCTCTTATTTCACTTTTACTTTTTTCGCTTTTGACCAGGACGAATAATACATTACTCCGCCTGCTTTTTTATACGTCCGGATCCGAATGTAATATTTCTTCTTTGATTTCAGCTTCTTGATCACCGTGGAAACTTTCTTCGTGCCTTTGATCTTTATGAGCTTTTTCCCTTTGGTAAACTTGCTGTTAAGCGCGTACTGGATCTGATACCCGTCGATCTGTTTTGCCTGTTTTTTCCACTTCACCGTCGCAGCCTTCTTTTTCGCTGTGACTTTGCTGATCGCTGTTCCCTTCGGTTTGATCGTGTAGGAAAAACTGCTCACATATCCGGAATTGTTCAGTGTGATCTTTACGGTATGTTTTCCGACATTCTTTCCCTGCGGATGGGTCACGGTGTAATGATCCGGACTGACATAATATCCGTTGATCAGTAGATAGAAATCCGGTTCCTGCACCTTTCCGTTGTATACGAAATCCCGGGCCGAGCTGAAAATGATCTGGGGTTCCATCCAGTACACATCATTAATCGTACGGGTCTTCCCGCAATATCTGCAGATATACTGGATTGCCCCCGGTCTTTCCGGCGTTGGTATTTCGACTAAACCATTGCTGCTCCAGGAATGGCCATAAACCTCATCCGGTCCGACGTTTTCTTTATATGTGTATCCGCATTTTTCGCAGACATAGACTTTGACGCCTCCGGAGATACAGGTCGGCTCCTCTTCATAATACCAGTCAAATTCATGTTCGCACTCACCCGGATCATCCGGCGGGGTTTCTCCCTCCATCTGCTTATAGTATTCTGCCGCAGCACTGCCCTCTTCTGCTTCGATCGCAAATCCTGCGATGCTCTCATAGTCTCCATAATATTCGGGCCTTTCGAATCCGAGCGCGTGTTCACCGATAACCGTAACAGAAGATGGTACGGCAACCTGCAGCAGATTCACACAATTCAGGAAAGCCTCCTTTCCAATCTCGATGAGTCCATCATTCAGAACAACTTCCTTAAGCGCCGTGCATCCGGAAAATGTCTCGGCACTGATATACTCCAGCGATTCTGGACAAACGATCCGTTCAAGGGTCTCGTTATTGCGGAATGCATCTCCTCCGATGCCTCTTACAACGGCTCCGTCGATCTGTGCCGGTATCACAAGCTCCTGAATGCCGGTAAGCTGACTCTGATTCGTCGCCATGATCAGTCCGCTTGCTTTGTTGATCTCATAGGTAATCCCGTTCACGGTTTCCGTCGCGTATAAGCTCAGGGAAGATACCTTGGATACCGAAGCCGAAACACCGTTGTCATCACTTGCATAAATATAGAACGTATACTTGTTCATTGCCGGTTCTGTCAGATATTTGAGATACCAGTACTCCCCTTCTTTCAGCATCATGACCGTATCGCGCTTACTGCTGTCCCCATCGATAACGATATCCGCCCATACTTTCAGATCTTCATCTGCCGAAGCGGATGTGACTTTTGCCTTTACGGTAATGGTCTGTCCGTACCAGAATCCCGGAACGATCACCTCGGATATTACAGGCACTGCTTTGATCGAGCACGTAAATTCCTGCCTCATTTCATGCCCTTCTTCATCGGTTACGGTAAAGACGATCGTATGGTCTCCTGCCTTATTTCCGTTGGCTGCTGTCCATCCGTTCCATTCAAATCTTCCGCTTTCCCGGTCAAGATATTTCATGAAGTTATCGCCTGTAAGAACCGCCTTACCATCGATCTCAAGCTGTCCGGAAGTGATCGCGGTGAATCCTTCGATGTCTGCCATGATGATCTTATCCTTTACCGAATACCGGATTCCGGAAACAGAAGGTCCTGCGCTGTTATAGCCCAGTACATATTCCCCGGGTGCAGAGATGTCCGCAGTCACCGTCTTCGCTTCGCTGTCAACTGTTCCGCCAATATACTCAAATCCGCCCTTTGCCCGGTTCATCCGGTAGATTCCGATGGAACCTTCGGCCGCATTGTAACCTGCAGCTGCAAGTTCCTCGTCTGTGTAGCTGATCGTAAGCTTCGGTGAAATCTCAGAAAGGTTCTCTACCGAATTGCCGCCCTCGTCCTCACACAGGATATGATACGCTTCTCCGATCGTAGCAGCTGCCGAAGCATCGTCCGGCTCGCCTGCTGCGTTTAACGTCATCAGACGGAACGACGGTTTTACGGCAAAGGCTGATTTTGTGCTACTGTTTTTCACTTTATATACATGCACATTCCAATCATGATCTTCGACGCCGTCCGTGCTGACAAGTGCCTTTCCTGCTTCGATGATCCTTCCGATCGTTCCCTTGTAGTCATCAATAAAATCGCTGAACACGTCCCCCAGTACATCAGACGGAGCCGCAAGGATCTCATTCAGATCGGTTGTGCTTTCCGCATTCACTGCTCTTTTCACCGCATTTGCAGAATCCGCAATATAGTAAACGCTTCCGTTTTGATATGCGCCGTTTTGCACTTCGGTATTATATTCTTTTTCGGCGTTTAAGCTGATCCCGATACTGAGCAGATTCTTAACTTTAAATCCAATACCGAGATTGTATGCATTGGCCAGTTTTTCCGTATCCTTCCATGTCACCGTACCGCTGCTTTCCTGGAACTGCTTGGCCAGGTCTTTGTAATCCGAAGGCAGTAAGAGCCCGCTTCCTTTCTGAAGTTTCTGAAGATACGAACTGCTGCCAATCAGATTTACCGCATCCGTGCCTTTTGCTGTAAACTTGTGGTACTGCAGAACATCGTTCCACCCTACGACATCCTGGATTCCGCTGTCATAATTGCAGTGGGAGATCGAAACTTCCTGATCTGCTTCCGGAACATCTGCCGCTGTGCTCGAGGCCTTTGCATCGTTGATCTTAATTCCGCCTAAGATTCCCCGGACTCCGACGAGCTCCATCGTCGAGCCTGAAAGAAGCGCATAAAACGTTTCCGACTTCACGGAAGAAGAATAGGTCTTCTTGGTTTGATCTTCGGATTCATCATTGTTAACCGAGATCGAATAAGCCGTCTCCCCGCTCAGATCTCCGACTTTGAGGTCTTCACTGAGTGGTTCCAGTCCTGTATTGGTAAGGGTAAGAATCGTTGTTGATCCGGAAAGTTTTGCCTTCACCGATGTGCCGTCCTGATCAAAGGTAAGTTCCGTAAGATTGGACAATACCCTTGAAAACGCAGTTGAAAAGAACGGATCGATGGTATCTCCCAGAAACTCCGAGATACTGGAAGTCTCCAGCGATTCATTGTTCGCAAGCAATACCAGTGCCATATAGGTTGCCACCAGCTGCTGATGGGAAGCGTTGTCCGAACGGTAGTTTTCAATCTTCCTTGAAAACGTCTTCGTGTATTCAATTTTAGCTGACCCGGAACGGGACAAGAGTTCCACTGAGAGCGGATTCGTATCCGGCAGGCTGAACTTTCCTGACAGGGAATCCTGAAGCGCCGCAGACATCGTAAGAGAAAGTGTAAGATCTTCCGTGCCGTCTTTTTTGTGTTCGAGTTCGATCTTTCCTCCGTCGGAATGGCTGATCTTCATGTTAAAGGCCGAATCTTTTGAAAACTTGATCTTGCCGTTCTTTCCCAGTCCAAATGTCCACGCCTCTGTATAGACAAGCGGTGTCACTTCGCAGTTGATCTTAAACGTAAGTCCGTCCTCCAACGCAGCATCTTCTTTTGAAACGAGTTCAAAATCAAAGAACTCCACTTCATGGGTCCCTTCATTTTCCAGATAAGGCGTCTGGAAATCATAGCCTCCGTCAAAATCCGTCACCAGATATTCGTTTGTAAATTCCTCGACTTTGCCGTTCGCTCTCCTCTTATAACGGAACTGCGCTTCCGGAATGACGTTTCCATCGGTATCTACGAGATAGAATCTTGCCTGGACGGTTCCTGCATAATTCAGGACAGCATCCCGTTCTCTGGACGCAAACTCCGGCAGGCCGGTTCCGTACGGTTTCCATTTTACATTTCCGGTATATCCTGCATTCAGAAGGCTTCTGGTATAGGTTTTATTTCCGGCCGGATAATACAATGTAATTTTATCCCCGGAAAAGGCATCTCTTTGAATATAGGACGGTGCATCCCCCCGGAAGAGGAGCTGCTTTAAGGCTGCGTTTGAGAACGCATAGTCTTCGATCCGCCGGATATTCTCCGGCATTCTTACGGTCGTAAGCGCCGGGCATTTGTAGAATGCATAAGAATCAATCGTTTCAACCGTGCTTGGAAGAACGACGACTTTCAGGTTATCGCAGGTGCTGAACAGGCTGTTTGGAACCGTCTTCAGCCCTTCCGGAAGGTGTGCGTGCGTGATCGGTGCTTTGGAAAACGCAGAGGCCGGAATCGTCTCCTTCCAGTCAAATTTGATGTTATAATCTGCGCTTCCGTCAGAAGGACCTGCCGTAAGAAGTGCGTGGCTGTCCAAAAATACCCTATCCTCCATGGAGGTAACGCTTGCAGGGATATGGATTTCGGAAAGATCTGCGCAGCTCGCAAAGGATCTGTTTTCCAGCGACTGCACGGTATCCGGTATCTCAATCTTTCGGATACCGCTTCCTTCAAACGCGCATTCCTGAATGCTCGTAACACCGGAAGGCCATGTAAAACTCTCTTCCGTTAAACTGCTGTCTCCTGCAAAGGTATCCGTCGGAATACAGTCCATATGATCCGGAAGCTGCACACTTGTAAGCTTCGGGCATTTGCTGAAGGTACCATAAGAATCACTGGTGATCTGTAATTGCGCCGGAAGCTTCACGGTCCTAAGTGCTGCATCATTGTCAAACACATAGGATCCAAAGGAGGACAGATTTGTATAACCGCTGAAGTCTACGGTTTCAAGAGACTTACAGTCACCAAACGCATGACTTCCAATCTTTGTAATCGTATCCGAAAGTGTTATGTGTTCCAGATAATCCATGTATCTGCAAACGCTGCCCTGAACAGTCGTAATACCGGAAGGAAACGTGATGCGAATCACATTTGAACCGCCAAATCCAATACTTGTCGGCATTTCTGTGCCGTTTCCCCAGGGGAGCGTGATCGCATTCGATGTGGTATTTCCGGCAGGAACAATGTTCGTTAAGCCCGGTGTATTTAAAAACGCATTCTTCATCAGGGTCTTTAAAGTGGACGGAAGTTCCAGATGCGTAAGGTTCGTGCATCCGCCAAATGCCTGGTTATCAATGTATTCCAGACCTTCCGGCAGGACGACCGATGTCATGGCGTGATTGTTATTGAACGCTTTGTACCCGATCTTTTTCAGCCCTGCAGGGAAACCCCGGGTGCTGCTGTCCGCATCCCTTACGATCTCAGCGCTGCAGCCATCAAACGCACTTTCACCGATCTCTTCTACACTGTCCGGCAGGACAATCTTTGTAACATCAGAAAATCCGGCAAGCGCATTCCTGCCGATATAAGTAATTCCTTCTCCTATCACAACCTGGG
>CAZOHB010000077.1:0-12900 GCA_964579345.1 uncultured Parasporobacterium sp. | reverse complement strand
TGTCACCCGCCACTGAATTTGTTTTTATTAACCCACCGCCTATAGAGGCGGGGGATATCTTCCACTGAGTTATATGTTTAACGCGCCGCTGACAGCCGGTTTGAATGGCTGTCAGTCACTCATAAATTCTTCATAGGCATCCATGACTTCCTCTGTCGGTCCCTGCATTTTGATCTCGCCTTCATGAAGCCACAGGATGGAGTCACAGAGTTCTCTTAATGTAGAACTGCTGTGAGAGACGATCACGACGGTACGGTTTTCGTCGCTGATCAGCTTTTTCATTTTTCTTCTGCTCTTACGTTTGAATTTCACGTCGCCGACACTTAAGACCTCATCGACCAGCATGATATCCGCTTCCAGGATCGCAGTGATCGAAAAGGCAAGCTTGGAATACATACCGCTCGAATACGTGGATACCGGTTTGTCAATAAATTCGCCGATATCAGCGAACTTTATGATCTTATTCATTTTCTTTCTGATATACTCTTCACTGAAGCCGAGCAGCATGCCGGAAAGGATAATGTTTTCTCTTCCGGTCAGTTTTTTCTGGAAGCCTACACCAAGCGCCAGCAGCGAGACCGAATGTCCGTGCAGATCGATCGAGCCCTCATCCGGAGAATAAATGCCTGCGATCGCACGAAGAAGCGTGGATTTTCCGCTTCCGTTCTTTCCGACGATTCCCATGATCTGTCCTTTCGGAACATTAAAGGAAATCCCCTTTACTGCTTCAAAGGTTTCCGTGGAATTCTTTTTTAAAGAAAGCAGTGTCTGTTTAATCGATAATTTTTTGAAGCTGCGGTAGCGGATCTTCAGGTCCTTGACCTCGATCGCCACTTCCTTTGCTGTATTGTTGTCCATATTAAATCACCTTAACATAGCTGTTTTCATTCTTCTTGATCAGGGTCAGTCCGATCCAGATAAAGAACAGCGAAAGCACGACCCAGATGCCGTAAAACTTCCAGTCCATCGGCTTTCCATACAGGAGCACATTACGCATCTGATCGATGATAAATGCCATCGGGTTTCCTTTCAGAAGCACCCTGCCCCAGAACGGATAGTCGCCCAGACGTTTGGAAATCGAATAGAAAATACCGGACATGTAGAAGACCAGACGCAGAACAACGGTAATGATATTCTCCAGGTCCTGTACATAAACGCCGAAATTCATGAGGATCGAGCTGAAGCCGAATGAGATCAGGATCAGCAGGATAAAAAGCGGAAGGAAATAAAACACATTCCAGGTCAGAGGGACGCGGTAAAGCGCCATCGCCCCGATAACCAGTAAGTAGGAGATGATCATCTTAAAGATATCCACACCCATCTCCGTATACAGGAGTACATACTTCGGCATGTAAACCCTTGAAACAATGGACTTGTTCCGCTGTACAAGACGTACGCTCTGCTTCAGCATCCGCTCAAAGAACCGGTAGCTGGTATAACCGATGAAAACAAAAGCCGAAAAGTACTGCTCTCCTCTGCCGAAGACGATGACCGCGACAAAGGAATAAACCAGCATGAAAAGCAGCGGATCGAGGATCCACCACAGCCAGCTGAGGTAGGATTCCGCGACTTCGCTCTTCAGTTCCGCTTTTACAGAGTAAACGACATATTTATAATATTTTGCTGTATTCTTAAAAAAGTCTTTCATATTTAGTTTGGATTCCTGTTCAAATCTCGCTCCTGCGAGATTTGGCGTGGGATTCGTGTCAGCTTTGCTGACATATTTCCTATTCGAATCCCTGCGCATCCTCGCGGAGCTTATAACTCAGTGGAGGATATCTCCACTGGGTTATAATCCGAAGATCTGTGAATTCTCACGAACGTCGATTATAGCACGGAAAATATAAAAGTCCATAGGCGTTGTGATTTTAATATTTTCCCGTTTTCCTTCTACCGTATACAGTTCATAGCCGTAATTCTGCATGATGCTGGCAGAATCGATGAAGTCATCTCTGTTTTCTTCACGGGCTTTTCTGTGGCAGCCGATCAGTTCATTCAGCTTAAAACACTGCGGGGCTCTTGCCATCTGGCAGCGGCTCCGGTTCAGGATCTCGCCGACCATGCCTTCCTTGCAGTCAGCAACGACCGTTTCCTGTGCGGAAACAACGGTGATCGCATTGCCGTGTTTTTCCACACACTCGATGCAGGCGCTGATCGTCTCATCATCGATCAGCGGGCGGACACCGTCATGCACCAGCACAGTGGAGTCTGCCGGGAAATGCTCTTCGATCGCTGCCAGTCCGTTGTAGATCGACTCCTGTCCGGTCGCTCCGCCAGGAACGATGGCTTTGATCTTATCCAGAGAAAACTGCTTTTTCAGCTGTTCCATATAGTTGATGTGGCTTGCCAGACATGCAACGACGATCCCGTCGATCTCCGGATGGTCATTAAACTGCTCTATCGTATATACAATGATTGGTTTGCTATGCAGTTTCAGGAACTGTTTCGGCGTGGATTTGGAATTCATCCGCTGACCGGTTCCGCCTGCAAAAATAAGTGCAATATTCATCTTTTCACATCCTTTTTTAGAATCGCGTTATTTTAACACAAACTGTTTACTTTGCAAAGGCACATTTTCCCGATAACAAGAGGATACCCGAAAGGCATGCCTCGATACCTTCCGGGTTTTCATTTTACAGGACAATCGTTAATAATTGATGAACAGATCAAAGCTGGAAGCGGTATACACCGATGTTATCCGCGATCGGGGTATTGTTCTGGAAGAAATTCACATAGCAGAAGGTCTTCTTTCCGCTCTTGATCAGCTTCATGCCTTCGATCTCCAGGGAAGACTGTGTCAGCGTATTTCCCGCAACTTTCAGCTTCAGTTTCAGCTTGATGATCCGGGCAACGTTTGCCATTCCTTCCTTATTAACCTCTTTCGCTTTTCCGTTCTTGTAAAGTTTATAGTTGATCTGATAGATCTGCGCACCTTTCTGCATATTTCCGCCGCAGAGATAGATGCTGTTTCCGATGATGTCAAAGCTCTGGAACGCATCGCATGGAAGCGGGCTGAAACGGACATTGGCTTTCTGCCATTTTACTGCTTTCGCGATGTTGTAGTATTTGTTGTTCGCTACCTTATTTAATGCCGAATTCAGTTTCTTCAGATCATAGGAAACATAGCTGACACCGAGGTTTGTGAAATGGAGACGGAACATGACCTGATTTGTATCCTGATCCACCGCAACATTCATCCGGTCCGGAGCGACAGCGCCGCGGAATGTCGTTGCTTTTCCGTTTTTAATATTGGCTTTCTTAAAGTTTTTGATCTTGACCCGTTTCGTGATCTTTCCGACGCCGTCCGTCACTTTGTAAGTCAGACGTACGATCTTTGTTCCGAATCCCTGTGAGTTCGGATCGCATGCCATCCAGATATGATACTCTTCTTTGGTCAGATCCGGCTGCGTGACGGCGATACTCTCTCCGTGTCCGTATTTTTTGAGGACATGTGCATCCTGATACGGAGCTTCCGCTTCTTTTCCCGGCTCTTCCGGAGCGAGGCATCTGGTCAGCAGTGTGTGCTTTGTCGAGCCGGTTCTGCACTCAGATGTCGTAAATACATATTTTCCGTCCGGTGTCATGGCAAAATTCTGTACGGTACTGAAAGCGAGCTTTGTGCCGTCCAGATCATGGATCGGACTGTTTTTTCCGTTATAGCAGAGACCTTTAAAGGTATACTGCAGTCCGTTCGCCAGCGTTGCTGCTGCAATCGTCTTTGTTTTTGTCGCTGCCTGCGCCGGCGCTGAAGCAACTGCAAATGCGCCTGCCGCAAGAAGAATAGCTAAAATAAATCCGGTAATTCTCGTAAGTGTCTTTTTCATATTCTTTCCTTTCTAAAATCGTCATTTGCAGCGATTATTATAATACATTTGATACCAAATGTGTATTATTGTTTTTCCGAATCTTCCTTCCACTGTGCTGCCAGCACGATGGCTGTATCTTTCGAGACATCCATAACCGGAAGCACATCCCCGTCAGCAAAGACATGCGGAACCTTCTGCGTTCCTTCCTTAAACTTCGTGCTCAATCTCCAGAGCCCGTCTTCACAGAGCCAGTAATGGGATCCGTCCAGTCTTCTTCTCAGTTTCCAGCCGGCAAACGCTTTCCCCGCCTGACGGAACTGGTTCTTTGGCAAAGGTGTCTTTCCATCATTCACCCAGGCCTGTGAGATCACAACCTCCAGAACCCCGCTTTTCAGAGTCTGAACAGGCTCTTCAAAATCCGAAACCGCATCCTGACTGTCACTGTTGAACACAAGTTTATATGGATATGTATCGAACGTTTCCGTGTGACTGTCGAGCATTTCCTGAGTGATGAAGTTCGTACAAATTGTATCCGCCCCGTATTTGAGCATGGTCTTTGCATACGTCAGATCCGAATCGATCGTATACGCAAGGATATACAGACCTGCATTCTTCAGTTTACGGATATACTCCGGCCTTGCCTCCCCGGCCCGGAACGCGACCGCACAGATTCCGTTATCGAGACAGAATTGGATGATCTGATCCAGTTTGGCCGTACTGTTATGAATGTTGTACTGGTAGACTTCAAAGTGGTAGGCGTTGTCGACCGCGTAATACATCTTTTCGTTATATACCTGGATCAGCATCTTCTTCAGCTGCTCATGATCCTGCTGAAAATCGTTCAGGAATTCCCGGATGATCTTCTGTGTGTGCTCTGCCGGAGCAACATGCGTATCGACTTCAAAGGTATAGTCGGGATCCGCTTTTTTTACAACCTCATAAAACTCCCGCACATCCATGACAGGCTCACCGTGAATCTTCAATCCGCGCACCATGTCGTAAGTCATGTTTTCATAAGCCGGATCATATGGGATTCCCAGCCGTTTGAGATCTGTTTCCGTCCATCCGTGGATCACTACAAGCCGCTCGTCCGAGGTAAGCGTAAAGTCGGTTTCAAAATAGCGGTATCCGAGTTTCTGGCTGTTTTCGAACGCAGCCAGAGTATTCAGATAGACCTTTTTATTCAGTCCGCCCAGCGCATGCGCCATGAGGTCATTTTGGAACATCCGCCAGCCGCAGTTCATGGCATGGCCGTCTGCATCTTCCCATTTCGCCGCAAGCAGGAAGACCTCGTTTCCTGAAAATTCCGGAAGCGTATCTCCTTCCTGAAAATAGCAAAACGGCGTCATATCCGAAGAGAGTTTCTCCCAGTTCCCGGTCTCTGTATACCAGAGCCATTCTCCGTTTTCCTTTTTTCTTAAAACAAAGCCGGAAAAACGAGCCTCTTCCGAAGGATGCTGAAATCCTGCATGGACCTTTTTTGCAGCGCCATCCTTATCTGCATAGCAGAGCGCGCACAGATTATGGATTCCTCCGATTCCTTCATACGTGCGTCCTTCCAGATCATGGACTTTAAAATATTCCTCATAATCAGAAGAAGCCGCGCCGTTTCCAACATAAACGATGATCGGCCGATTCGCCTCCGTAACGCCGGTCAGCTCGATCGGTTTATCTTTGGAGGCGCCAACCGCATTTTCGTCCCCGCTTTTGTTTTTCAGTTTTCCAAATAATCTGCTGAGCTTCGATTTCATATCCTACCTCTCTGTTCTGTTATTACTTGACAGATGAAACAGTTTCCCAGCCAGCCGCTATTATTTTGCCAAATCTGTTTCTCGTAAGTACAACGAGTGTATCTCCATATTGCAGGTTCTTTTGAACGGTTCCGGAAAATTTCAGTTTTCCGGACGTTTTCAGTTCATTTTTCTGAGCACCGACAAACAAATAGGTGTATACGCCCGGGCTTTTCGGGAATTGCCCTTTTACGGCCGTATCCCCTGCCTTCGGCTCTTCCAGCAGGATCTTATTTTTAAACAGTTTTGTGATCTGCTCGAGTTTCACCGCCGTTGCTTTTGTTTTTCTGCTTGTCCGCCATGTTCCGTTTTCTGCCTGATCCTGTGCTTTGACCGTTACCTTCGTTCCCGCTTTCAGTCCCCTGACTTTTACTGCAAAGCAGCCGGAAGAATCTGCCGTTCCCGTGTAGGTTTTACCCTGATACGTGACATGGATCCGGCAGGATTCGGAGGCTTTCGGGACATGTCCGTAAACCGTCTGATCTTCGGCAATGACCCGTGCAATTTCCGGACGGTTCGGTGCAATCTTCTCAATCTTAAACACAGAACCGCCATTGACTCTGTGGAGCCAGTCAAAACTGTAGATTGTAATTTTCTGTCCGGAGTAAAGATCCGGAACCTGCAGCTTAAATTTTCCTGTGTTCTTATCAAATGTATACTTTACTTCTATGATCTTACAATTATTACTCTTTTTATACAGGGAAGTCTTTTTAAATAGTGCCTTACTTCCTTTCGGAATATAAAAAACGGAACCCCGCTTCACTGCAGCCTTGCAATATACGAGGTCATCCAGTGTTCCGCTGACCCCGGTCTGCTTATTCGTTACACGAAGGACCTCCGGATAATTTGCCGCCTTGCGCGTTACCCGAACTGCCGTATATGCACTGATCCTTCCCCGGTTATCGAGCTGCCGTACTTTTACGATCTCCCCTGCTTTTAAATATGGAACTTCGCATTGATACGTTCCTTCGCTGCCGGCGCTTGTCTGATAAGTTTCGTCTCCAAGCAATACTTCGATGGTCGCATCTGCATAAGCAGTTCCGGTAACCACGCATTGTTTGTTCGTACATTTATTGACGATTGGCGCTGTGGCAACCGTCGGATCAATATTTTGCACATCGATCTGCTTTACAACAGCATTTCCGAGTGTATCGATTGCCAGCACAGAGTAAATTCCGTTTTCAAGCACAGCGAATGTTCCGTCGGTAACCGCCTCCGCAGATGTCCATTCCCGCGCGTCTTTATCAAAGTTTCCTTTCAGGTACCAGACGCCTTCCAGCCCCGAACGGTCATTGGAATTGACGCGGATATCGATCGGGTCTCCACTGAGCTCCGGTCCGAGGTTCGAAAGGACCAGCATCGGTGCAGCCGTATCTTCCGTTTCCTTTACAAAGTTTGCAGCATAGTAAGCATAGCCGTTGTTTTCAGCAAGCACACCGCCATACCAGGGTTTTGTCAGCGCGATGTCTTCCGCGTCTGCAGAAGATTTGATGACATACTTCCGGTTTTCATCAAAATGAACCCGCCAGTTTTCATCCGTTTCCACAGAGACCGCAGACAGCTTTCCCTGTTCCGTAAGATAATCCCGGATCAGGTCTGTAATATGCGCCTTCCCGGAGACGATCTTTTGCTTCAGCAGAGCCGTTTTATTCGGGGTCCAGCGTCCGGTTCCCATAAATGTGACCCAGACAAAGACCTGATCTTCTGTCACAGGCTCTCCGTTATAAGTCAGATTCCGGATGCGGTTCGTATCATTGATGACCGCAGTTCCTGCAAGATTGTATCGCGGCGCAACGGTTGCATCGATCTCATATTCGATTCCGTCAAAGACCGGAAAATTGGTCCATTGTTTCCAGGTTGAATTGATCACCGGTACATAGCCTTCTTCGGCAAAAGAATTCAACAGACTGTCTCCATAGTTTCCGATTGAGTCGGATCCGTACATCGAGGCTTTCCACTCCAGGTTTTCCCTGAGCTGTGCACCGGTCACATAGTAAACACCGGCCGATTCCCGGGACCAGGGCTGCTCATTCAGGATATCGGTCATGGTGAGCGACTCACCGGTTACCATATAGCTGGAGGCATTGATAGCGCCTGTCAACCGGTAGCTCGAATCAGAGATTACCGGACAGTCTTTCAGATCCGGCGCATATTGGGCCACGATCTTATTTCCATAAGCGATCTTTGCCTCATTTGCGATCTGCATCATCGCATTATCTTCGATCATGCCGAAATAATTATTTGTAGAGGTTTCCGCCTTCGCGAGGCATTGTTCGTAAAGCTCTTTGAACTGTGTATCAAACGCAGAGTTCCAGGAAAGAACCTTTGGATCTTCCGCATCGCTTTTCGTGATCTTCCGGACCGTTGCCTTTTTCGGCGTTACCTTAACTTTTCCGTTTTTCTTAAAAGTCAGCTTGAGATCTGAGATTCCGAAAGCCTTTCCGTGATCAGCCGACTGGATCAGCAGCGTGCCATTGATAAAACCGGTCTTTTGATCCACACCCTTATAACTATAAACAGAAGCAACGTTGGCATCGGTGCTCGGATAATTCACATGCGAATGTCCGGCACAGACAACATCGACACCGTCAATAAAGCAAAGCTTATAAGAGACGCTTTCTCCTCTGGTAACCCAGGTCTCCTTCGAGCCTATCCCGCTATGCGACAGGACGACAATGACATCTGCTTTTTTCTTGTTTTTCAGATATGTCACTCTGTTTTTTACAGCATTTACGATATCTGTTGCAGTCAGCTTCTCCGGTTCTTTAACGGTTGCGCCGGTTGGTGTTACCACGCCGATCACACCGATCCTTACCGTTCGCTCTTTCCCTGCGCTTGTTACAACTTTCTTTTTAATGATTTTCGCTCTTGTCCAGGGATACTTCCCTGTCTTCGCGTTTTTGAGATTGGCAGCAAGAACCTTTTTATTTACACCGGCTTTCTTCAGCGCACTCATAATATAAGAAGAGCCGTAATCAAAATCGTGATTTCCCAGAGTCATCGCATCATATCCCATCTTTTTCATAATGGAATACATATACTCTTCCCCGCTGATGCTGCCGTGAACGATCCCGTTCGTACCAAAACCGAAGATCGTATCCCCGACATCGACAAGAAGTGTTGCGGTTCTGTCGGTTAAGCTTTTTTTGCTTTCATTGATAACGTTGGAGATCTGTGCAAGAGAACCTTGCGAATAACTGCCGGTATCATAATTATACCGTGTGCTTTTTCCATGAAGGTCCGTCGTGGAATAGATGCGAAGGAACGCTGTTTCGGAGCCGGCAGCTTCCGTCCGTACGGGAAGATTCAGACACAAAAAGAAGGCTGCAACAACCAGCAGCCAGCATACAATTTTCTTTTTCCGGCTATAATTCATCCAAATATGTCCCTTAATTGATATTTGTTTACCGGTTTATGTTATGTGGAACACCGGAATTTGTCAATCATTCGAATGGAAGTATTACCCTATTTTTTCCAACAGTTATCTCCCAACTTCGTTGTTGCACTGATAACTGTGGAAAGGTATGATGAGAATAAGAATTCCGGCAGATACTTTTCTGCCGTCAGAAGGAGAATCTATGGCTCGTTTAAAAAGCATTATTAAAAAAACTGCAGTATTATTGGCAGCCTTCGTGGTTTTATTTGCCGCGATTTTTTCCTTTGCCTCTGCAAAACCGACTCCTGCTTATGCCGCATCCAAAAAGATTTCGATTACTACGACGGTGAAAGAAGTGGATGCTTACGGTAATCTTGTTTTAAAGATTTCCAAGAAGAAGCTCTACGCCGCCGGCTTTGCACGGAATGACCTTGTCAAAGTCAGTATTGAAGGGCGTGATTACAAGTATATTATGCCGATCCATAAAGGCACTCTGATCTTTGGCAAAAACTACATTGATATCAATAATGGGAAAGTAAAGGTCGCCCGTACCCGGCGCAGCTTTGCCGGAAGGGAAAAGCTGAAAAGAAGCGTCGGAAAGAAGGTGAAGATCACCCTTTACAAAGCGAAGGGATTCAAGATCCCTGCTCCGCCTCTGACGATAGAGGAACGAAATACGGACGAATATGAATTCACGAACTTCCGCATTGTCACAGGCGGAAATCTAGGAAAAGGCGCGCTGTTCCGCTCGCATTGCCCGGTTACGGAAACGGACCGCTATCCGAACCGGCTCGGTCTGATCAATGATCTTATGGAAAAACATCAGATCAACACTGTGATCAGTATGAATATCAATGCTGCGGAGATGGATAAATATCTGGATCCGGAAAAGAGCCCAACCTATGCCAAACTGTTTCAGGAGGGAAAAGTCAATGCTATCAAGGTCCCTGGAGCCAAGATCAATACAAAAGAATATAAAAACGACATCAAAGAAGAACTGATCTTTATGGCAGAAAATGAAGGACCGTACCTTGTGCACTGCGCGATCGGAAGGGACCGGACCGGCTTTATGATCAGCCTGCTCGAAGCCCTCATGGGCGTCAGCTATGAAGAAATCGCAGAAGACTATGTTCTGTCCTACCGTAATTACAATGGTGTGAAGCCAGGCACAAAACTGGATAAATATCTCAAAACAAGTATTGACGACCATATCCAGACCTGGACCAAAGGTTCCCGCTATAAGCTCCCGTCAAAGGTGAATTTGAAGAAAGCTGCTGAAAACTATATCAAAAATACGATTGGTCTTACGCAGGCGCAGATCGACAGCCTCCGGGCGAATCTCAGCAAAGACTACGAATAAGAAACAAGTATCTTGTGGAAATCCCCTGTTTTCTTGCAAAAGAGAGGGGATTTCGCTATACTATATCAATCGTTTGCAAAAATACCAAGTTATAATCGGAGATTTTACATGGGTTTTAAAGATGTAATTCACAACATAAAAAAAGACGGTTTCAGCAATGTCTATCAGGTTCATAAAATGAAAAAGGCCAAGGCCCTTCTTGCTGATACCTATATTCCAAATGTTAAACAGTCTGCATGGGACGATGCGGCTGTTTATCACAGACGGCTGCAGGCAGCCCGCAATATCCGCGACTGCCATCTGGAACTAAACGATCAGGACCGAGCCAAAAAGGCGGATGCGATCGTATACCGGATGGAAACCTGTGCTCCTTTCACAAAAAAAGAGTTATCCGATATCAACAATGAGCTGAAGGCGCTTCAAACACACAACCTGAACAGCCTTCTGCGCGACAAATATATTAAGGATATCCTTCCGCAGGAATACAAACGGGCTATGACAGATCCTGTTTCCGGCGAAGATCGCCCGGTGGAAGATAAGGTTGTCTTTTTACAGCCGCGTTCCGGACTGAACCTGAGCTGCGCTTATATGTATCACACATTGGAAAAAGGCGGGAAGTATCAACTGCATCTGCACGAGATGTACCGGATGATCATTTCTGATGCGGAACGTTATCTTCTTGCTGTAGATTTCATCCATGACATTGCTACGGCAAAAGCGGTATTTACACATACCTTCCACGACTACTATGATTATATTGATTTCCGCCCTGAGACCAAGGTGATTCAGCTCTGGCACGGCTGCGGCATTATCAAAAAACTGGGTATCAGCAATGCAGATACCGAAGGCCGCCGTACAAGCGAAGAATACGAAGAATTTAATCCATATAAAAATTATGACCTTGTTGTTATGCCGAGCGAAGAAGAACGCTGGATCTTTGAGGATATGATGGGTCTTGAAAAAGGCGATCCTGTGCTTCAGGCGATCGGCGTCAGCCGGACGGATGAATTCTTTGATGAGGAATACAAAGCCAACTGTTATAAAAAACTGTATGACTACATTCCGCAGGCAAAAGGAAAGAAACTGATCCTCTACGCGCCGACCTACCGCGGACCGGATAAAGCACGCTACTCACCGGATGAGCTGGATGTTGAAAAATTCGCAAAAGCGCTCGGTGAAGACCATCTGCTTCTTTTCAAGCATCACGGCACAGCAAAAACAGTACCGGAGATTCCGGAGAAGTATCGTGATAAATTCGCATTTGATATGACACGGACTTCCGGTATGGACATCAACGAGATCATGGTGGTTTCGGATATGATCATCTCCGACTACTCTTCCGTTGTTTACGAGTTCTCTCTGTTTGAGCGGCCGATCATCTACTTTATGTTCGATTTGGAAGAATATGATGACAGCCACGGCATGTATTACACCTATGAGGAGCTTGCCGAATACGGCGCAGCTTTCAAGGACAACGACTCTATGATCGACTATATCAGGCATATCGACGAACGTTTTGACAAAGAGAAAGTGGTCGAGTTTAAAAAGAAATTCATGAATGCCTGCGACGGACATTCCACAGAACGTATTATTAAATTTTTTGAAGGGAAATAAGAATCCAAAGTGAGTGTAAAGCAAAACCTGGTAGAAGGAAAATTCCTGAATGCCATTCGAAAGAAAATCGACAGCCAGATCGGTTCACTGGCGAGACGAATTATTTATAAAAAGGGACCGGTAAAAGAGAACAAGCTTTTCGTTATGACGTATGACAATATGTTTGCGGATAATGAAAAGTATATTGTAGAAGAACTGATCCGACGCAAAGCCCCGATTGACATCGTCTGGGTCTGCGCGCCAAAAGGAGATCCGGATCCGAACTTCCCGGATGAAATCCGCACGGTTCCTCACGGCACGTATGAAATGTTTAATGAACAGGCTTCCGCGAAGGTATGGCTTGATAACGCATTAAACTGTGTCTGGTTTAATATTCCGAAGAAGAACAACCAGTGTTATATGAACACCTGGCACGGCAGCATGGGAATCAAACGTCTTTCCGGTAATGCACACTGGCTGAAATGCGCGGCCCGCTGCAAAAAACGGACCGACTTCTGCATCACCAACAGCGCATTTGAGGAAAATGTTTTCCGAACGACTTTCTGGCCGACGAATCCATTCTTAAAATACGGACATGCCAGAAACGATATGCTTCTTCATCCGGAGCTGGTTGAGCCGTACCGCAAAGAAGTCATGGAGGCTCTCGGAATTCCGGAAGGCAAAAAACTTATGCTCTATGCTCCAACCTTCCGAGATGACGGGGATAAATCCTGTTACAACATCGACTATGCATTATTGAAAGAGTCTCTGGAAAAACGGTTCGGCGGAGAATGGGTCATCCTGGTAAGACTGCACTTCAAAAACCGAAAAAACCTTGGAGAAACGACTTATCATTCGGACTGGCTTTATGACGCAAATACCTATCCGGATATGCAGAAGCTGATGGTCGCGATCGATGCGGGAATCACGGATTATTCGAGCTGGGCGTATGACTTTGTTCTGACGAAAAAACCG
>CAZOHB010000076.1:0-12921 GCA_964579345.1 uncultured Parasporobacterium sp. | reverse complement strand
ATCGTGCAGCCGTCAGGCGTAAGGCCGGATACTTCCCGAATTCAGATTCTGGAATAACGAGGAACTGCGAAAGAAAATCGAGACTTATGAGACCGCGACCAGTTATAACCACATGAACGTGCTTTCCATGTATGCGCTGATGGGAGCCTATACACAGGAAGGCGGTTTATGGGTGGACGGTCTTCTGGATGTCCTTCAGGAAAACGTACGAATTGCCATGGATGCGCTTTCAAAGGTGCAGGGCATTTCCGTTGCACAGCCGCAGGGGACCTATATGCTGTTCCTGGACTGTGAGGGGTACTGCAGAGAAAAAGAGATCTCTTTGGATGAACTGTTAAAGAAGGGCATGGAGGTCGGAGTCCTTTGGCAGGACGGACGCCCGTTCGGAGGGAAATTTACGATACGATTGAATCTTGCATCTCCGACGCATCGTATCACGGAGGCGTTTGACAGGCTCGAAACATACGTCTGGGATCTTTCCGAAAAATACTGATAAGAGGAGGGCAGTGGGAATGACCGAATTTGAGAAACAAAAACGGTGTGAGGAATTCTGGAACCGCGATGAAGAAATATCAAATGCAAAACTCAGAGCACGAAAACTTACACAGCAGCTGAACGCAGTTCCGGTTGAGGATGCGGAAGAGATCAGGCGCATTATCGATGAGCTGCTAGGCAGCTGCGGGAAAGATCTTGTCATGAAGCCGCCCTTCCAATGCGACTTCGGCTATAACATTTTTATCGGGGAAAGCGTACTGATCAATTATAACTGTGTATTTCTGGATGCAGCTCCTATTACGATCGGAGATAACTGCTTTATCGGTCCGATGTGCGGATTATATACAGTGAATCATCCGCTGGATCCCGAACGGAGAAATGCCGGATATATTTACGGAAGACCGATCACGCTCGGCAAAAACGTCTGGCTTGGAGGAGGCTGTACGATCCTTTCGGGTGTTACCATTGGCGATAACACAGTGATCGGCGCGGGTTCTGTTGTGACAAAGGATATACCGGCAAATGTGATCGCGGCAGGCAATCCTGCAAGAGTGATCAGGGAGCTTTGAAAAACGCAGAAACTCAAAAAAACGAAAAACGCGGGATTATCAACTTCAGGTTGATAATCCCGTATTTTTATTGAATTCTCTTTCTGGAAACAGGCGGTTATACTTTAGACATAAAAGAAAGAACAATACAGGGTGTAGGATTAAACAAATACGAGGAGGAATTAAAATGTTAACAGAGCGCGAGAACATGGAACTTTGCTGGAACCACGAAGAGCCGGAATGGGTGCCGATGATCAATACTGCAGCACAGATGATCATTACTCCAGAGATTAACGACAGACCGCTGTTTATGGACGGCGCAGACTGGTCCGGACTTGAGTGGGAGCTTGATAAAGAAAACCCGCTTCTTATGACTCACGTAAAACCGGGCGGAGAGCGTTTTGATGATATTACAGAATGGCAGGATTACCTGCAGTTCCCGGATTACAGAGGAACTCTGGACTGGAAAGCAATGGGCGAGCGTACCAAGGCAATGTGGGCTAAGAAGGATGAGCTTCAGGGCTACTATGTAGGAAATGTCGGCGCTTTTGAAAGAATCTGCGCAGAGATGGGACACGTCAATGGCCTGATGGCTCCATATGATGACGAAGAAGCATATGCTGACTTCGTAAATGCATACGCTGACTGGAGAATCGCTTTCTTTGAGCCGATGAAAGAATATATGGATATCGACTTTGTCATGATGCATGATGACTGGGGCAATGAAAAATCCATGTTCATGTCCCCGGAAATGTGGAGACAGTTCTATAAAGAGCCGGAGCGCCGTATGGCAAAGGCAGCACATGATCTCGGAATGAAATATATGCACCACAGCTGCGGATATATTACACCAATCGTTGGTGACCTGGTTGAGATCGGTGTTGACAGCTGGCATTCCGTACAGCCGAACAATGATCTTAAGATGCTGAAGCAGACGTATGGCGACAAGATCGTATTTGCAGGCTGTGTATCCCCGCAGGCAACCGACCGTGCAGACAGCACCGAAGAAGAGATCCGTGCGGAAGTCAGAAGAGTTATCGATGAACTTGGACGTGGCGGCGGACTGATGGCATCTTCCGCAGTTATGTTCTCTGTTGTACCGGGCGTAGACGGTATCATCGACGACGAAGGTAAGAAATACGGAAACTATGCAGAACTGAATAAAGCGAATAAGTGGACTGCATAATCCACCTTTATAAAGAGCAAACATTTTTAAAGTAATTATTTTTTAGGAGGAAACTATTATGGATGGCAAATGGGAATTTACAGTACACACATTTATGGGCGATATGAGATCTCACATGGAGTTTAAGGTTGACGGCGATGTTCTTACCGGAACCGGCACAGACGCTAGCAATGGCGCAGTTGCTCCGGTTGACAACGGTAAATTCGACGGAACAAACTTTTCTTACACTCTGACGATCAAAACAGCTGTTGGCGAAATGACTAACGAGATCCACGGCACCGTTGATGGAGATAAGATCACCGGAAAATCCAAAAACGGAATGGGCGAATTTGACTTAGACGGAGTTCGCGCATAATAAACCTGAAATCATTTAAAAGGCGGCTGTCGTATGCTGATGCATGCGGCGGCTGTTTTATTTATAAGCGAATGTCCATGAAGATTGCGAGAGTGAAACGAAGCAATCAGAGACCTTCATAAAACTCTAGAATACAAACTGTTTCTTATGCTCTTTAATGAAGTTGAAGATTTTTTTTACATCCGGGTTTTTATTTGTCCGTTTGTAGCTGCACATCGTGCGGTAATTAAAAGCTAATTCTTTTGGCAGATCAAAATATTCAAAACGGCTGGTATGCATGTCATTAAATGCCATTGGAAAGACTGCGAAGCCCTTTCCTTTCTGCAGCTCTAAGAGCATGGTTTCAAAATCCGCGACCATGATCCGGTTGCGGGTCTTAACTTTTCCGTAAAAGCTGTTGAATTCATAAGGGCCGTGTTTTGCCAGCAGAATGATATCACTTTCAGCCATATCCGCATCTGTTATTTCTTTCCTGCCTTCCTTTACCCAAGGGTGTTTTGGCGATACAACGATTTGAGCAGGAATCGTTTTAAAAACGACATGGCTGCAGCCGGTCCAGTCTTCAAAATCATGTGCGTTCGTAAAGACCAGATCGACATCTCCGTCTTTCAGCTGATCCCGGAGACCGTCCATATTATTGGTGGCGATCTCAAAATCAATGTCATCAAATTCTGAAAAAAGTGCATTGATGATGCGGTTCATAAATTCATTTCGGGGAAGGGCAACGAAGAAGCTGATTTTGACATGCTTATGTTTCTTCGCAATGGCTTCTTCAACAGCAGCAATCGTAAGATCATATTGCGCTTTTAAATTCTGAAACTGATTTTTACACATGATGCCGTCTTCGGTCAGCTCCACCGAGCGGGTCGTGCGGTTAAAAAGACGTGTCCCGAGCTCATCCTCTAATATATTGATCTGCTTGGTCAGCGCCTGGGCGGAAATGCAAAGCTCTTTGGCCGCTTTCGCATAATTCAGTTTATCCGCTAATACTAAAAAGTATTCGATCCTTCGAAATTCCATCACGTTCTCCGAAATGGTATGAAAAAGTTACTAAGCTCATTATAAACTTGAAGTTGACAATTGTAAATTGAAGTATCGTTTGAGTATAAGATCTTACTTTTTCATTTTATCCCACATGACAGCTTTTGTATCTTCCGCCCATGGGTATTCTTCCATATATTCGCCCTGGAAGAGTTCCTTTTTCCCTGCAAGATAGTCATAGTAATCACAGGTGAATTTGGAAGTATCGACACGGAGTCTGCCATATTCAGAAATCAGAATATCTCCATGCCCGATGGAGGAGAGTGTTTTATTCAGGCGGAAGACCAGCGTGCGGGAATAATTTTTCGAGGATTTTTCCTCGGCATTTTCCAGCAGGTTGAAGATCACCTTATCAATGCTTACCCAGCTTCCACGGTTGTGAACAAGAAGCGCAAGAAGTTCCTTTGCTTTCCTGCTTTTAAAGGAGACAGGACTTCCGTCCACCAGCATTTCAAAATCCGGGAAGCAGCGCATATGAGGCATTGCCTTTTCGGGCTTCGGAATCTCTTTTTTTTCAGGCTCCGGTATTTTAGCTGCAGGAACTCTTTTCAGAGTTCGCTCCAGAACGGTTCTGATCTGCACGGAACTGTAGGGCTTTAAAACATACCCGACAGCGCCTGTGTTCCAGGCTTCCAACGCATATTCCGGATAAGCAGTCACGAAAATGATTTCAGGAGGCTCTTCCATTTCTGCGCGCAGCATATCAGCAAAATCGAGGCCGTTGATCTCCGGCATTTCAATATCCAAAAACAGAATATCTGCTCCTTCTTTCCGAATAAAGTTCAAGGCATCTTCCGAATCGGAAAAAGGATGGATATCATCTTCTTTATTGATCAGATCAATTCTGCGAAGAAGAATATTTAATAAATTCAAAGCACGTTCTTCATCGTCAAGCAAAATATATTTCATGCTTCTTCTCCCTCTTCCTGTTTCCTGGTTTTCGCAGCTGAAGATTTGGGAAGTGTAATTTCTGCCAGCGTTCCGTATTCATCCGGGCTGGACGTGATCTCCAGAGTACCATCCGATAGATAAGAAAGCCGCTTTTTGATATTCATGATGCTGTGGTTCGGCTTTATCGTCGAAGTATCAAATCCCTTCCCGCTGTTACTGACCCTTATGTGGACGGTTCCGTCTTCTGCAAATGTCTCAAGCCGGACGGTTCCGCCGTTTCTGTTTTTTCTTACCCCGTAGTTGATCGCATTTTCAATCAAAGGCTGAACTGTGAACGGCGGTATCTGGAAATCTTTACATCCGATAAACTGTTCATAGTTCAGTGAATTTCCGTACCTTGCCTTTTGGATAAACAGATAACTTTCGATATGCTTCAGCTCCTGCGTAAAGGGGATCAGATCGCTGTGATCCATAAAATCGATGTTGTCCCGCAGATACTGGGAAAGGTGGACGATCATCTCGGACGCCAGTTCCGGTTCCGTATAGCACATTTCCTGAATACTGGCCAGTGTATTGTAGAGAAAATGAGGCTGAAGCTTTGTGTTCAATACCGCAGCCTGATACCGGGTATTTTCCTTTTCGAGCTCCAGCATTTTCAAGGTGTTGCTGACCAATCGTTTTTGTTCGTATTTGCTGGAGATAAAGATAAGCACCAGGTAGATCAACAGACAAATCGGATAAATATATATGACAAAATTCAAATTCCCGAAATGGTTATAAACGGTTGCGCAGAGTGATCCGCAGATTAATATAAGACAACCGGTCTGGAAGAAGAAAAGGTCCAAAGGAACCTTTTTGGAAAATGACCGGTAGGTGTTGATCAGCCATAAAACGAGCGCTGCTGTACACAGGAGGAGTGTCGCCAAAAAGACGATAAAGGAAAACCCTGTGCCCGGAAAGAAGAGATCCGCCAATTGAAACAGCAGTGCCAAAAGAATAAAAACTCCGGAAATGAACAGTCCCTTTTGCAGATAATAATCAGCATAAAACCGTCGGAGCGTAAAAAGAAATACAAGAAATCCCACCATCATCAGCATGATCGGAAGTCTGGCCAGAATATAGGTCGGTATTACGGCTGTGATTGGTCCTAAGAACCCCATGACCCAGATATTCAGTGCGACCATACAGAGGGAGAACACCAGGCTCACGGAGAAATGCCACCGGAACTTACTTGGTTCTACGGCGAAGACCAGAATCATGAGTATCAGCGAAGCAATTACCAGCGCGGAAGACATGGCTGCAAAAATGATCCTGTAAGAATCAACTTCAGCCATAGCCGCTCCTTTGTACGCAATTCTGGGAATGATGTTGAGCGGGATCTGTCCATTGGAGGTTTCAACGACGATCTCCATCTCTTCCTGCATTGAAGTGTAATAAGCCGGATAACTGAACGGTGGTACGATGTTCATGCGCTTCCGCCCATTAAGATATAAAGCGTAATTACCATTTTCCATTCCCTGAAGGCAGACAACGATGTCACCGGCATCAACGACCGGACAGTTTTTCAGAACCAGGCGGTAGGAGGCGGATCGGGGCATGACCGTGGAAAGACTCTTTCGTGCTGAAAGGCCGGCAGGCAAAAGAATGTGTTCTGCTTCCGGATGAAGCTCAGTGGAATATGCAGGGGCTGCTCCGGATGGTGTCTGCCCCTGTTCCTGACGCTGTGTGCCAATGACTGCGGGGTCACTGTCATCAATCGCGCCGGAAACCAGGTCATCTTCTGAATCTGTATAAAGCAGTTGATTTGGGTAGTATTCCCATTCTGCAGTCAGATATTCATCCAGAAAGAAAGGACTTTGTCCGTCCTCAAAATAAAAGGCTCCGGGCGTTTCCTGCTTTTTCACCTGCTGCATGCAGAGACCGGAATCAATCAGGAATGAAAGCAAAGGAATACCAATCGCTGCAATCAATATAATAGTAAAAATAATAGTTCTCTTTTTGGCCATATAAACTGTGCCTCCTTTTGAAATATTAGAAGAAGAAATAACTGATGTCAACGAATGAAACGGTCTTGTAATGGTTTTGAAACTATCCTGCAATGCTCAGGTGACGTTTTGGAAACGCATGCGGATTTATAATGAGAGTGTCAAAAGTCAGCAGCTTTCGGCTGTCTGCAAATCGGACCAATGCAGAGCGCTGAAAACAGAAAATCATGCTGATCGATCATATCAAAAAGTATTTGAAAAGGAGGAAGCAAAATGAACAAATTGAAAAGAGCGTCTGCTTTGGTGATTTCATCGTTGCTGGCAGTATGCATGGGTATCACTGCCTTTCAGCCGATGAACGTCTTTGCAAAAGAAGGATATCGGATCGACCTGACTGCAGCAGATGTACAGAATGACCGTGTTTATATCAACGGTGATGAGATCCGCGCGTTTCAGGTTGGCGAAACGTTCTATCTGTATGCAGACGATCTGGCAGCTTATGGCTTTGCTGTAGACACCAGCAAGAATCCGGCGACGGTTCAGTGGGCAGGAACAGATTACTATTATGATCTGAACTTCACCCCGAACGTAGACGAGATCGGAACAACCAAAGGCACCGAGGCAAAAGAAGCAGGAACGGTGCAAATCGGCGACGAGACCGCAGCACTGTATGACGTGGATGGTGTGAAATGCATTAAGGCAGAAGATATGGATGCTGTAGGCTATCATGCATATGATGCAGAAAAGAACTTGATGAACATTTACGTGGAAGCAGCCGGCTACACACAGAATGAAGAAGGTTACCGTAACATCACTGTTGATGCAGGAAATGTGACATCTAAGATCAATTCCATGTCCGGACACCATAGAAACCCCGGCGCACCGGATAGCCAGCTCTCCAAGATTTATACAGAACTTGGAATCGACAGTATCCGTACGCATGATGCGGTCGGTGACAACCGTGACATCTATATCCCGATGCTTGCTCATGCAAGGAATGAAGCAGACAACACTGCCATTATCAACTGGGATCCTGACGATTACGATCCGACCGATTGGAAAAACTATGATTTCTCCAAGACGGACGCTATGATCGATAACATCCTGGCGCAGGGCAGCGAAGTATACTTCCGCTTCGGCGATGCGCATTTCACTGATTCGGTTCCCCCGAACAGAGAAGACTGGCCGAAGTACCTGAACACTTACGTAGAGATTGCAAAGAAGATCATTCAGTATTATCAGTTCGGTGAAGGCAACAATGGTAAATATGATCATGCACTGGCATACTTCGAGTTCTGGAACGAGCCGGACCTTACCGACTTCTGGGATGGTCCGAACCCGGATGATCCGGAAGATACCTGGTCGAGAGAGATCTTCTATGATTACTATGCAAAAGTCGTCACGGCAGTAAAAGCGCTGGATCCTGATCTTCCGGTGGGCGGAGTTGCCCTTACTACCCAGAACGATTACAGAGGATATGAGGATGGCTTTATCAAGTACCTTGCAGATAACAATGTACCGATGGATTTCTACACCTTCCATTATTATCCGTCCAACAACTCCGATCCGTATGACTTTGCAAGACTGGCAATGCGTCAGGCAGCGATCATGGAGAAATACGGACTGGATGTGAAACCGATGCATATCACGGAATGGGATATGAGTCATCAGGGAAGAGATGTAAGCGAAAAGGGCGGCGCATTCGTTGCAGCAGCAATGATGTACATGCAGGACAGCCCGGTAACGAAGTCCCACATCTATTACAACATGCTGATGAGCACTAACCGGGAGACCGGTGAAACAACGATCACCAAGAGGGGTTATGGATTCAAGGCAATGTCTCAGATGAATGAAACCAAAAACAGACTGGCTGTTACAGGCGCAGACAAAAATGGTTTCGCAGTACTTGCTGGAGAGAATGATGATGCAGACCAGATCAACATCCTTCTGAGCAACTATGAGATGCAGCCGTCGGAGATGCTCTCCAACGACGATGCAATGCGCCGTGGAGCCCGCGCACAGGGACTTCCGGAGGAAGTGATCCAGGCAAACATCCCGTTCATCGATGGAGACGACTTCTATGAGCCGTCAGGTGTAGCAGTCTGGACGATGCCAAAGGCAAGAGTACTGACCTACAATAACAACAAGGGGTACAATCTTACCGTTAATAACATTGATTATACGACCAAGTACGCAATGGTAGAACAGTACCGTCTGGACGCAAACAGCAATCTGGATCTGGTCAACACAACTGTTGCGGAGATCAAAGACGGAACGATTACCCTTTCCAACGAATTCACCATCAATAAGGTTGATCTTCTGAAAATCAAACCGGCAGACGCAGACCAGGCAATCGACGCTCTCGAGGCTGCAAAGCAGGCTGCACAGGAAAAGGCTGCAGAAGCAGCAGAAGCTGAAAGAATCGCAGAGCAGAAGGCGGCAGCAGCGGAAAAGGCAGCAGCAGATGCACAGGCAGCTCTGGAAGCAGCTGAAAAAGATGCGGCTGAGAAGATCAAAGCAGCAGAGGATGCTCAGAAGGCAGCAGAAGAAGCTCAGAAAGTAGCAGAGCAGAAGGCAGCAGAGGCTGAAAAAGCAGCGGCAGCTCTTAAGGCTCCTGGCAAGGTTTCTTTAAAAACTGTAAAAGGAGCAAAGAAGGCTCTTACCGTAAAATGGGCTAAAGTAAAAGATGCAAAGGGATATGAGATCCAGATCGCTACGAACAAAAAATTCACGAAAAACGTTCAGACGATCACGGTCAAGAAAGGATCCGCTGTATCCAAGAAGATCAAAGGTCTGAAAGCGAAGACCAAATACTTCGTCAGAGTACGCGCTACGAAATCCATCAGCGGCGGCGTGATCAACGGAAAATGGTCTGCAGCTAAGACAGGTAAGACAAAATAATTCTCCTTTCGGGTAACTGAAAACAAGAGTTGAAAACTATTTGAAAACTCCCCTCTTCGTGAGGGGAATTTTCTTTGCAACGACCTTTCTTTGCGGAGGGACTCGCATCTATTAATTGCCGGCGTATTGTCTGCTATTGGTTTCCATATATATAATAAGCAGCCTGCTCTTATTATTTTTGCATGGTCTTGTGAAGGCAACCCCTCTGTATGAGACTATGTTGATTGGTCTTGTGGGGAGGGGTTCCTTGTATGAGACATCTTTTCAGCTTAGAAACAGCATTTTTTGGTGTTTACATGGTCTTGTGAAGGCAACCCCTCTGTATGAGACTATTGAGAATAGTCTTGTGGGAAGGGGTCCTTCTCCTGAGACCACTATGGGCAAGCGATATCGTGAAGTATATAAAAATAGTGAAGTTAATTAAAAATAGAGAAGTTAATTAAAAATAGAGAAGTTAATTAAAAATAGAGAAGTATATTAAAAATAGTGAAGTTTATTAAATATCGTGAAGTATATTAAAAATAGTGAAGTCAATTAATATAGAAGCTTCCGAAAGAATCTTTGAAGTTATTAATAATTAATCAAAAAAGTGCTTGCATTTTTAAAATACATATAGTATTCTATCAAGGCTGCGACGCGATAGCTATGATCTTTAAAGTTGCTGCAGGACAAGCAGGTAATTTAAAGGGAGCAAAAGCCGGTAGATCCGGCGAGGCGTCAGATGTACACCACGGTCCGTCAAATAGGGCGGAGACAACGTGTATGGAAGGCAATAAAAGAAGCCGGTCAGCTTCAGAAGATGAGTCGAACATCGAGAAGCGCCGAAGGCGGGGAGGAAACTCCTGCGAGCGGTGGGACGCGGCAGAGCATACAAGAATTGGCTGTCTAACTATGCCAATTTTTTGTGTGAAAAGCTCGACACACACGGAAGAGTGTACGAAACACAAAAAATCAAATCAGAAAGGAACAAAAACAATGGCAAATCAGGTAATGAGAATCACCCTCAAGGCTTATGATCACAAACTGATCGATCAGTCTGCAGCAAAAATCATCGAGACCGTAAAGAAAAACGGTTCCCAGGTCAGCGGACCGGTTCCGCTTCCGACAAAGAAGGAAGTTGTTACGATCTTAAGAGCAGTTCACAAATATAAAGATTCCCGTGAGCAGTTCGAGCAGAGAACACACAAGAGACTTATCGACGTGATCGCTCCGACACAGAAGACGATGGAAGCTCTTTCCAAACTCGACATGCCGGCAGGCGTTTACGTAAACATCAAAATGAAAGAGCAGTAATTTGTTCTTTATTTAATAGAAAAGCACAGCGAACTGTTCTATCTAGAATGAACGCCCAGGCGTTCCGCTGTAGTATAACAGGAGGTTACTTATATGAAGAAAGCGATTTTAGCAACAAAAGTCGGTATGACTCAGGTCTTCAATGAAGAAGGCGTGCTCACACCGGTAACAGTTCTTCAGGCAGGCCCTTGCGTAGTAACACAGGTCAAGACTGAAGAAAACGACGGCTATGCAGCTGTTCAGGTTGGCTACATGGACAAGAGAGAAACTCTTGTAAACAGCCCGGACAGAGGTAAGTTCGACAAAGCAGACATTCCTTACAAGAGATTCATCAGAGAATTCCGTTTTGAGAATGCTGCAGACTACAATGTAAAAGACGAGATCAAGGCTGACATCTTTGAAGCTGGTGACAAGATTGACGTAACCGCAACTTCCAAAGGTAAAGGTTTCCAGGGTGCGATCAAGAGATTCGGACAGCACAGAGGACCTATGAAACATGGTTCCAAATACCACAGACATGCAGGTTCCAACGGCTCCGCTTCCGATCCTTCAAGAGTATTCAAGGGAAAACACATGCCGGGACAGATGGGTTCCAAGAGAGTTACCGTCCAGAACCTTGAAATTGTTAGAGTTGATGCTGAAGACAACCTGATCCTGGTCAAAGGTGCTGTACCGGGACCGAAGAAAGCTTTAGTAGTAGTACGTGAAGCAGTCAAGGCATAACGATTAGGGAAAGGAGGAAATTCAGATGTCAAAAGTATCTGTATACAATATGAAAGGCCAGCAGGTTGGCGACTATGAATTAAAGGCTGAAATCTTTGATGCGCCGATCAACGAGCACCTTCTGCATCAGGCAGTTGTAGCACAGCTGGCAAACAAGCGTCAGGGTACACAGAGTGCAAAGACTCGTTCAGAAGTATCCGGCGGCGGCAAAAAACCTTGGAGACAGAAAGGAACAGGCCATGCGCGCCAGGGTTCCATCCGTGCTCCGCAGTGGACAGGCGGCGGTGTTGTATTCGCTCCGAAGCCGCGTGATTATGAGATCCGCTTAAACAAGAAAGAAAAGAGAATCGCTCTGAAGTCCGCTTTAGCATCCAGAGTACAGGAAGAAAAATTCTTCGTAATCGACGAGCTGAAGGTTGACGAGATCAAAACCAAAACAATGGTAGAACTCTTAAACGGACTGAATGTAAAGAAAGCTCTCGTAGTTTTAAACAGCAATGATCAGAACGTAATTCTTTCCGCAAGAAACATTCCTGGAGTTCAGACTGCTCTGACAAACACGATCAATGTTTTCGATATTCTGAAATACGATGCATTCGTTGTGGATAAGGCAGCACTTGCAACGATTGAGGAGGTGTACGAATAATGGCAGATATCAAATATTATGACGTAATCTTACGTCCGGTCATTTCCGAAAAAAGCATGAATCAGATGGCTGATAAGAAATACACCTTCTACGTTCATGTTGATGCGAACAAAGCACAGATCAAAGAAGCTGTGGAAAAAATGTTCGACGGTGTCAAGGTTGCAAAGGTCAACACGATGAACGGTCATCCGAAGACAAGAAGACGCGGCCGTGTCGTAGGCAAAACAGCTGAGACCAAAAAAGCAATCGTTCAGCTGACAGCTGACAGCAAAGACATCGAGATTTTTGAAGGTCTGTAAAAATCGGACCGAATATACGCAGGACAAGCGTGATAACAAACCACTGAAATTGAAAGGAGAACAAAATGGGAATTAAAACATTTAACCCATATACGCCTTCCAGACGACAGATGACAATGCTTGATAAGAAGGAGATCACGAAAAAGACTCCGGAAAAATCACTCATTGCTGTAAACAAGAAAAATGCCGGACGTAACAATCAGGGCAAGATCACTGTCAGACATCAGGGCGGCGGAACAAGAAGACAGTACAGAATCATTGACTTTAAGAGAAATAAGGATGGTATCCCTGCAAAAGTAGCAGGTATCGAATACGATCCGAACAGAACAGCAAATATCGCTCTGCTTCATTATGCAGACGGTGAGAAGGCATACATCATCGCACCGGTTGGCTTAACAGACGGAATGACCGTTATGAGCGGCCCGGATGCAGAAGTAAAAGTCGGCAACTGCCTTCCGCTTACAAACATCCCGATCGGTACTGAGATCCACAACATCGAGCTCTACCCGGGAAAAGGCGGACAGCTGGTAAGAAGCGCAGGCAACTCTGCACAGCTCA
>CAZOHB010000075.1:0-13045 GCA_964579345.1 uncultured Parasporobacterium sp. | reverse complement strand
CTGCGGTCCATTGTTCTCAGGCATAATATTATCCTCCTTAAATCCTTCTCTAAAAAAGTATCCGTTTAGTCCTTATCCTATCAGTTATCATGATTCTACCTTTTGTATCGCAAACCGTAAATACTGCACAGTGGTTGACATATGTATCTCTTATTTGTACACTATGGCCAAAGGAGAAGGATTATGAAACTATCTTTGGAAATAATCTTTGAAAAGATAAATACCATTGATAATTCAACGTTTTTTCTATTCGGTTCCAATACGCTGAACCTGGAAAGGCCTGTTTATTATACCGGTGAGCCCGTTCTGTACTTGGACACATTATATATTTGCCGCGGGACAGAACTGAGCAAGGTAGAAAAAATTGAGAATGGCGTATCATGCATCTGCTGCGGACATCCGCCAAAAAACATTGAAAAGAAGCTTGAAGGTCTTCTCGTTGTTCCCGAAGATACCGACCTTTTGGATTTAGGCAACCGGGTGAATGCTGTTTTTAATCGATTCGATCTTTGGGAAAGCGAACTGGGTCGCGCTTCTAATTTAAATCAATTCCGTAAAATGAGCCTTCAGTTCCTCGAGGTTTCTTCCGAAATTTTCGAGAACGGTCTGTCAATTATGGCCCCCGATATGGCGATCGTCTTCCAGAACGAAACAAATGTCCTTTACGGAGGATATCGGGTTCCCGATCCCCGTGCGGAAGTCGTAATCGTCCCGGATGATATTATCAGCGCATTTAAGTATGATGAAGATTATCGAAGGATTTCAGAAGAAAGACAGATTTTTTACTATGAGGGGGAAATGCTCCCACATCGCGTCCTTTGCAAAAACCTTTTTCAGGGCGAAAAATTTCTGTTCCGAATCATAATCACAGAATGCATCCGTCCTTTCCGGAAAACAGACGAGCTGCTTCTGGATTTCCTGTCTGACCAGGTCCTTCGTTCTCTTCTTCAGTATTCACCACATTATTCCGCAAGCGAGGGATTAGTCCAGCTCCTTTCGGAATCCCTGGAAACAGGAAAAAGCAACCGTCAGGCAATCAAAAGTGAACTTCTCAATCTTTCCTGGTCCAGCTCCAATACATACCGTGTTGTTTCTGTCCATGTCAGTTCCTTTGATCTGTATATTTCGACACTGAAATATTATTCCGGTGAAATTGCCCGGCTGTTTCCTGCAGCCTTTGCCTTCCCGTTTCAGGACCGGATCGTGCTAATCATTAACGAAACAAAATCCGGGCCGCTGGAAACATATTCTGATATCCTCAGCGTCTTTATCCGTGAGAATAATTTCCGGGTCGGAATCAGCAACTATTCCGATGACTTTTTCAACATTCAAACGATGGACCGCCAGGCAGAAATGGCTCTGACGATCGGTTTAACAGAAAAACCAATGGAATGGATCCACTGGTTCTCACGATATACGCTTCAATATATCTTTAACATGCTGACAAACAGTTCCGATCTCGGCCAGCTCTACTCTCCGATCTATTACCGGCTGGAGCAATATGACAGGCAGAACGGGAGTCCCTACCTGGAAACTCTGAAAGTCTATCTTGACTGCGGAATGAATGCCGTTCAGGCAGCAAAAGAGCTTTTTATCCAACGAAGCACTATGAACTATAGGCTGAAACGGATTCGGGAGATTGCTGAAAATGATCTGGAAGACAAATATGACCTGCTCCATCTTAACCTGACCTTCAGCATTATTGAACAGGAAAAGAAACAATAACAATCGGGCAGGATGATCTCCTGCCCGATTTCTCATTTCATCATAGTATTTGTGTGACTTATGCCTGCTGTGGCGGCATTTCGCTCATGAGCTTCTCAAAAGATTGCCTCATCATTGATTCAATGATCTTGCCCATTTCTCTTGCGGTATTCGCCGGATCTAAGGTTCCGGAGTATCTGAATCCCCAGAAGCAATATGCTTTGTGATACTTTCCGTAGGTGTCGATGCAGCGTTTTACTTCAGCATCAATCTCTTCCTGGGTTGCTTCTACGCGGCTTACAGGGCCGGTGGAATCAAAGCCACCGGAAAAACCGATCTTATCGCCATATTTTTCGATCAGTCCTGCAATATCATTTGACGGCTGTACGGAAGCCCATACAGCCCATCCGATATCAATAAAATCCTCAATGAGAGATTCTGCTTTACCACAGCAATGATACATCGGAATAACACCTCTCTTCCAGCACTCATCAGCAAAACGTTTGTGATGCGGTTTTACGATGGAACGGAAGGTTTCAAGCGAGAAGAACGGAGCCCGTTCAGTTGCAACGTCATCATAATACATGATCGTATCCGGATGATAAGCATCAATAATATAATCCAGTGCTTTTACTTTATAATCGGTAATTGCCTCAAATAATGCGTTAACTTCTTCCGGTTCAGCGGCCATGGAATAAAGCGCCTCTTCAAATCCCATCAGTGCAGCAAGACGCTCGTAGACGCCGTTTCCAAAACCGAATTCAACAACTTCATGCTCTCTGTCCGGCTCGCCGATCATCTGGCATTCCATAGCATAAGCAGCTTTCCAGTCAAATTCAGCCGGATCCGGGATCTTAACGACTTCTCTCCAGTCACAGATATCTTCCAGAATGAAAACATCATTTGCAGGAATTGCTGCTCCGTCACAGGTAGGCGGATACTCCCAGCGGATTCCAAAACCATCCATGCAGTCGCCAAACTGCGCTCCTTTTTCAATGGAAGGACCATTAAGTGCACCAAATCCCAGAACCTTGTTTCCAACAAAAGCACATGGGACCAGACTGGTTGGTTTATGATTTATATAATTTAAATAGTTTTCTTTAAAATTGAACTGTGGTCCATTGTTTTCCGGCATGCGATTATCCTCCTTCATAAAAGCAATTAAATTTTTATTACTACCCCCTCAGTAGATGCATCTGCATCCTTAAGACAAGGAAATCATACTCTCCTCCATCTTTTCCGTAAATGCGACATAGCGATTGACTTTTTGACTTCTAATTTGTACACTATGACCAAAAGGAGATTCTTATGCTTTTATCCGCGGAAATTATAAGTGAATATATAAAATCCCCTGAAAAGCCAGTCTTTTTCAGGGGCAATGATCAAACGCTTCATTTAGGCAGGCCTGTTTTATTTACAGATCAGAAAGTACTAAAGTCGCACACTCTATACATAGTGAGGGCAGCTTCGATTCCCGCCTCGCTGCGATTCGAAAAACATTCCGCCCTTATCACGATCGGGATGCCGGCTGACCATATAATTAAAAAAACGGATAACCTGATCGTTTACAAAGAATCTGCTGATTTATTGGATCTGTTTAATCAGATAAGCCGGGTCTACGACTTTTTTGATGACTGGGAAAAGAAGCTTCTTTCCATCCCTTTCCATTCTTTGACGAAAAATATGTATCAGCAGGCTCTGGATATCTCTGCTGACGTCTTTGAAAACGGAATCTCTCTGATGAACAACACCTTTTCCATTGTTTTTGAGAACGAGACCAACCTTCAATACGCAGGCTATCATCGCACAGGCTCCGAACAGGATTATGCAATGCCCTCAGACATGATCAGCTTTTTCAAATATGATAAGGAGTATCAGAAGATCGTGAATGAGAGGGAGGTTTTCTACTATGACGGAGATATTCTTCCACATCGTGTGCTGTGCAAAAATATTTTTCTGAATGAAATCTTTTTATTCCGTATTATTCTGACGGAATGCATCCGCCCCTTTAGGAAATCAGATGCGCTCCTTTTAGAATTTCTTTCCGGATTTTTTGTCCGCTTTCTACAACAGAGTCTTCTGCAGAATCCTGCAGCCGGAGACGGCCTTTCCAGGCTTCTTTTGGAAGCCATTGAGACCGGAAAAAGCAATCGCAAGGCACTGGAAAGTGAGCTGCAGAAACTGTCCTGGCGGCCTTCCCATACCTATCGGATCGCAAGCGTTCATGCCAGCAGCGGAGACCTGGCCATATCCTCACTGACCTATTTTTCCTTTGAGATCATGCGTTCATTTCCCGGTACCTATGCATTTCAATATCAGGACCAGATCATCATGCTGATCAATGAAACCAGAGCCGGGTCCATCGAAAGGTATTCGAATGGTCTCAGTGTTTTCGTCCGGGAGAATAACTTCCGGGTTGGCATCAGCAATTTTATGGATGATGTTTATGCGATACAGACGATGTACCGTCAGGCAGAAACTGCCCTTATGATCGGGCTCTCAGAAAAACCGATGGAATGGATCCACCGGTTCTCAAACTATACACTGCAATATATTTACAATCTGCTGACCAGTAATTCTGATTTAGGTCAGCTCTACTCTCCAATCTACTACCGTCTGGAGCGTTACGACAAAGAGAACGGCAGTTCCTACCTTGAAACGCTGCGCGTTTATCTGAACTGTAATATGAACGCCGTCCAGGCTGCGAAAGAGCTTTTCATCCAGCGAAGCACGATGATCTATCGCCTGAAAAGAATCCGTGAGATTGCAGATAATGATTTAGAAGACCGCGATGACCTTCTGCACCTTTATCTGACTTTCAGCATCATTGACCGGGAGAAGAAACAATAAACGGAGTCGAAAGGGACGGTTCTTTTGACTCATTTCTGCAGATAAGCAAGGATCTCGCCTTTCATAAACAGCGTGTTTTTTTCGCTCTTTTTTATCGGATGGAGTCTGCCCTTCTTTACAAGATCGTTGATATTTTGTCTGGAACAATTCAGGATCTGTGCAGCTTCCGCTGCATTCACAAACGAATGCTCTGCAATCATGGACAGATCATCCATGGTAAGCGGAAGACTCTCTCCGTTCTGAAGCACTTCATCCCGATGTACTCTGACTTCGCTGCCCCAGGAAAGGCCCCTTCCTCCGGTGTCTACTTTTACCTGATAAAAGGCATCTTCCCCGCTTAATCTAGAATAATATATTTGCAATCTGCGAAAAGCCGCAGTCGCATCATATTTCTTTGTGATTCCGTTTTTAAAAAAGACGAGCAGTTTTTTATCTGAAAGCGGAAGCACTGTATCAATAGAATCTGCGTATCGTTCTTTAATTGTGACTGGAAGATCCTCCTCTTTTATCGGAACGAGGTAACAGTCGTCCTGTTCACATCTGCCCATAGAAAGCATCAGGAGTTTGTATTCATCGTATTCTTTTAATTTGTTATCCCGGATGATTTGTCCGATATTTTGTCTTTCTGCAGGAACGATTCTTTGCTGCACCCAGATACGGCTCCATTTTTCATCAACAGAATACTCTTTCCTTTTTGCAAAAGACGAAAGCATCATCGGAACCGCCCATGGATCAGCCCCCTCCGGAAGTTCAATAAAAAACTTCTGTTCTTTCTCATAATAAAATAGATATGCAAGATCCCGCTCCTGCTTATCTTCTGCGTCTCTGATTGCAAAAATCTTCATAAAACTCCCATCTTTTCCAGATCATTTCCCAGATTTTATCTAAATGTTCTTTTGGCAATACCATTTCCAGATCTGCCAGAAGAATCTGTTTGTCTGACTTTTTCAATGCATTTAATTCAGGAAGCTTTTCTTCCGGAATCAGACTTAGATTTTCCAAAGAAGAACGGCTTCCAACAAAACACTGTACGCTCCTGTCTTTCATAACATCAAAGCGCTGTACAGCAGCCGGATCATTTTTGCAGCTGAAAAGCAGGGACAGACCATGGTCGAACAAAGGAGCCAGCCGATCCTTTTTTCTTTTTCTGTCACGCAGCACTTCAATATTCGCCCCGTGCCGGTCACGATTCAGAATCAGATAATCAAGAACCAGCATTTCATAAATATAGTTTTCCCAGCCCTTTCTTATGCAAAATGCCAGCGGTCGTTCGCCTGATTTTTTTTCGAGCTCATAATAGATATCTAGAGGCAGCTTTTGTTCTCCAGATTGCCTGAAATTTTCAGACGCACAGACATATGTTTCAATGATTTGAGATTCGATGCAAATATCTGCATGGATCAGCTGATACTCCAGATGCGGAAGACCCAGGATTGTCAGCAATCTGTCAACAATAATCTCGTTCACAGTTTCATGTCCGACGATACCGTTTACGATATCATAATCCGACAGCTTATAATAATACTTGCTTCCCGCTCTTTCTTCCTGCGCCTTCAGAAAGGAACCCGCCGTTCCTGAGGATCGCCTTATCCGGCTCCATGAAAGATGCGTCATATCCTGTTTTTCAAGAACAACTTTATGATCCATTACGCTTTTCCTCTCAGTTGCATTATATCTCTATAACTTGACATACGTCAAGTTTCATACAGTATTACGATGTAGTATAAAAGGGATCCCTGTTTCGAGGAATCCCTTTGCATCGAACATCTGATTGTTATTGGTTTTTTAGTATTTCAGCAATTCATTAAATACTTTGATTGCGAAGCGATCGGTCATACCGGAGATATAATCAATCACTGCCTGAATATACTTCGCTTCCGTTTCCAGCCGTCCGTAGATCTTTCGGTTTTTGCATGCCTCCGCCGTCTTTTTCAGCTTCGGAGGAACATAATCTTCCTCACAATATTCTGCAAGCCAGCCTTCAAACGAATCGATCGTATCCGGACGGTACTTCTTTTCTTTTGAAAGCTTTTTCCAGATATCCGTTTCATCATACAGATCAAGAAGCGATTCAAAAATCTGGTTGATCACCAGCGCCGAATAATCCTGATAAGGCATAAACCGTTTATTCCGGTAAATATATTTGACGTTGAATTCTTTGATCTCGTTGAGCTGATCGCTGAATTTATCACTGAGCGCAATGCCCCTCTCCGGGCTCGAATTTTCACAGATGTCCTGGATCAGGTTGTACATGATGACCGTCGTATTCATGACTTTTTCATCATGCATCCGGGCCATGCGCAGAAGCTGCTTTCTTCCCTCTTCATTGATAAATCCAAGGCTGATCGCATCTTCAATATCGCGTCCCACATAAGCGATCTTATCTGCGATCTTTACGACGCAGCCTTCCCAGGTTGCAGGCTGGAACTGTCCCGGTTCTTCAAAGACTGAAAGGTCAATAAACTCTTCTCTCGGATGGAGTCCGTTCTGATCCAGCTCACCGCAGTGGGAGATGATACCGTCGCGCACCGCATAGGTCAGTCCAAGGTTTTTCCTTTCGTTATAGCTGTTGGCCAGAAGTTCTACATTATCCACAAAATAGAGTCCGTTCTTTTCATGCCAGAAGCTTTTGCCCAGATACTGTTTACTGATTGTATCCAGAACCCGCTCACCCTGATGGCCGAACGGCGCATGGCCGATATCATGACCGATAGAGATTGCCTTAGTCAGCTCGGTATTCAGGCCGAGATAAGAAGCAATCGTGCCGCTCACCGACTCCACATGTGCAACATGCTCCATCCGCGTGCAGATATGATCTTTGTCAATGTTGAAAAAGACCTGCGTTTTATGCTTCATCCTCCGGTAGCCGCGCGAATGCAGGATTCTGGTATAATCCCGCGCAAATGGCGAGCGGACATCGTCCGAACGGACATCAAGTTTTGCATCTCTTTGGATCAGCTGTTCCCAGTTCGGATTTTCAGGAACAGCCGCGAACTCACTGAATTTTCCCATAGTTTAATACCTTTATTTGATCTTTGTTTTCTTAGCTTTGCTCCATGCAGAATAACTGACGATCCCTCCGGATTTTATATAAGCGCGAACACGTACATAATATGTCTTGTTCTTTTTTAGTTTGGATACTGTCAGCTTTAGTTTCTTTGCACCTTTGACGTTCTTTGTTTTTGCACCTTTAAACGACTTCGAAGTAGAATACTGAACCTGATATCCAGCAGCCTTTTTCGTTTTTTTCCATACCGCTTTTGCTTTTCTTCCTCCCAATGCTTTCCAGGATCTTAGCCCCGCCTGCTTCACAAAGCAGATTTTCTTAACCTTGGAAGAATCGCTTTCTTTTATTCCTGCTTCGGAGGAAGGATCATTCCTGAAAGCTGAAATCTTATACCAGTAATTTTTACCGTTCGTTTTTGCAGTAGTATCTTTCCAGGAAACCGTGCTGTTTGCGGTAATTGTTTTAACCTTCTGATAGCCTGCGTTTCCTATCTTTCTGTAAATGAGATAGCCGTCAGCGTCCTGTACCTTACTCCAGCGAATTGATACACCATTTGCCGTATTAGCAATTGATCTCAATTGCGGTGTATCCGGTTTTTGTACTTCATCGCCATTCAAGATGACCTCGCTGCCATCTGTCTGGATTTCCTTAACCGGGGTGTCATTTTCATCTGTTTCGTAAAGCCTTATATCCTCCGCTTCAATGTTACCGGACACATCGATCGCCATCGTTTTCCCGTCGATAAGAGAAACATTTTCAAATGCCTTCTGATTCGTAATTATTTCTTCTTCTCCTTCATAAACGCTGTCGAAAACATCTACACCCATTGTGCCGGTTGCACTTCCTTCAAGCAGGAGATAATACTCCGAATCCTTATCTATCAGAAGTACTTTTTCTTCGCCAATTACAAAAGCCGCAATTTTTTCATCAGTATAATTGACGATCTCATTATTAACAATTTCTGCTACCACTTTTCCTTCATGATCTGTCACACGGAAATCCACCGGGCAATGGACACAGATGATCCGGGTTTCGTCAGGTGTTTCAAAGTCAGAGTATCCCGCAAGCAATAAAGCCATATAAGTTGAAATCGAATGTCTCGGTAGAATCGTTGCAATACCGGACACAACGTGAAGAAGAGCCTTCTTATAGCTTCGATTCTGCAATCTTTCATATGCCTGATCAAAAACTTCACGGTTTGAATCAATATCGCGTATTATATTGTGTCCATACCGAGTGCTGTCTCTTCCCTCCCTAATTGCTGCAGAAATACGTTTTTCATCTTTCAGCACTTTCATTTGATCAGCTCCGACTTTCGGGACGATATCGCTTGACTGGATCAGATTAAAGATAGAGGGATAACCGCTTTCAACATTCTCTGTGGATTTTTTCGTTGTCAGCGGAGAAGCAAATGTATAAGCCGCAAGATTATTGATGTTAATGCCTTCCTGTATCATCTTCGCTGCTACCATGTTGGCAACAGCCCCTCCAAGACTATGTCCGGTAATCAGATAAAATGTGTTCGGACTCTTATACTGAACACCGTTTTTTGAAAGCAATTCTTTAACTTCCTGCAATAACAAATCCGCATTTTCTTCAAATCCGCCTTCGGACAAATTGATACTCCAATCCTCTCCGGAAGTAGTCCCCTTGGCTACGATCGTCACGATTTGATATTTGTTAAAATTATTGTATTCTTTGATAGCAATGGCACGTCCCACTCCGTCATCTTCCCCGAATCCTGCTTCGTAGTATTTGTTTTTATAATCTTCAACGAGGCCCAGTGCTTCAAGGGTGTCTGTCAGATTATTCCGATTCTCTACTGCGTTTTCAATCATTCCGGAAAGTGTAAGGCAGCCTACTGCCAAATGATCATTAAACAAAGTCGTAGATTTCATCAGATCATTCACGCTGAAAGGTACTTTAATAGTTGTAGACACGCCATTGTCTTCAAATCTTAATGTTTTTTGGGCCAGACTGATCCTCAAACCCACAATTAAATCCTCGTGATATTCACGGCTAAGCTTGATATACGCAACTACTTCTTGATCTTCTGTTACATTCCATTCAGGCTCAATTCTCTCCTCACAGGCAGAATCAAGATAGACTCCCCAGGAAGAAGCATTTGTATACAATCCTTTCAGCTTGACATTCGAATCAGTCGCTTCAAAGTTGTAGAAAGTAATATCTTCACCATATGAGGGAACTAACTGGTTGATGGATGACTCATATTCCCATTGGAATCCATGGATCTCCAATACACTGTTTCTGACATACAGGGTTCCTTTGCCTTCTCTTGAAGACGCAACGATATCATAACCGGAAAGGGAAGCATCCGGATCATCAGAGGTAATCTCATATCCCTGAAGAATGTATTCTCCATTTTCATCTGTATCAGCCGTCCAGGTTCCTTTGCCATGATACCTTTGGAGATACCCATCACTAATCGTCAACTTGATTGGTTGAGATTGATATTGCCCGTCAGCGTCTTTTCTTTGCGCTTTTACGAGGATATCCGGCATTGTCATTCCAATCAGATTATCTGCATCAAATCTTTGGATATTAATTTCCGATCCTGCTGTCTCCGTTTCTGAATCATATTCGTAAAATACAATCTTATCCTTAGTAAGCAGGGTTCCTGCATCAACTTTTGTGAAGGTATACGGCATCTCTACGCCTGAGGTATCCTTCAGATAATAATTCTTCAGATACCAGTTATGGAAGTAGTATTCATCCGCCCAGAATTCCCAATCTTCATGTTTCATTAAATAATCAAACCATATCTCTTCTCCAGGTTCTAAAATAACTTTGTCCGATGCATCAATCTTCCGACGCGTTTCTTCATCAATCGTAAAGACTTCCATCAGATACACTTTCTCCAACGCAACATTCGGATAGTAGACCGGCATATTACTTTCATTCCGGAATCCAACCCGAATTGCGCTATCCTGATCTTTAATCAGTTCCCGTTCTACAACAAAGTCCAGCCAGAGCTCGCTTCCGTCACGCACTTCAATCGTATCCGAAACCTGAAAATCGGAAGTCAAATCAATGTCGAAGCCATGCAGAACTGCCTGAAATGTTCCATTCAGAGAATAGCTTCCTGCTTCATCACCTCGTAAAATCCACTGCACTGTTCCGCTGCTTCCACCAGGAATGGATCCCATCGAATTCTCTGCAGATCCGGAAGTATAATTAGTTGCCATCAGAGACAGCCCGTCCGGAACATTTAGCAAAGCCTGGCAATTGTCCAGAGCAATTTCTTCCCCAGCCTGATTATAAACTGTTAATTCTACATCAAAGAAATCCTTCAGCCAGGTTGCAGTTCCCGGTATTTCTATCACTGCAAGACAAGATTCGCTTGCAGTCTGAAACGCCTGATACGATGGCGAGCTCGATCCCGAAGAAGAACTGCTCCAATGATATGTTTCGCTGTTAACACTTAGCGGAATCAATTTGATTCGTCTTCCGCTTCCGTCAACTTCTACAGAAGGTATCTCATCATAAATATGCTTATGTGTTGTCGGATTATAGTAATATGTTGTTGTGATATCCTGAATACCATATTCCAAACGCACCGTAAATTCAAAGATATTCTGATTGTCCGGATCCGCTACATCAATCCCTGCAGCCTGAATTTCTTCCAATGTCATCCGTTCCGCAGAAGTACTAATTGTATAAAGCTCTTTTTCTTCGATTGTAAGTGTCAGTTCATTAGTCTCATTCTCTGCTACCTGAACTGTGCTTTGAACCGGCAGATAACCGTCTTTATATACACCGATCGGATATGTTCCGACAGCTAAAGAAGCATGCACATTTCCTTCCGAATCCGTGCATAAAACACTTCGCTGTTCTGATCCCAAATTGAGGAATACGCCTGCACCTGCAACTGCGTTTCCATTTGTATCCTGAACATGAATCGTAATATTGCCCAAAGTTTCCGAGTCTCTGATTTCGACAGAAAACTCGGCATGCGCAGAATTACCTGCGGCATCCCATATCGTTAATGAAACAGTATAAGTTCCAATTGCCTCGAAAGTATGATGCGCTGTGTCAAAAGGAGCATCTCCTGCTTCCGTTTCATATCCAACCCCATCTCCGAAGTCCCAGGAATAGGAGACAATTTTTTTGTTGTCATATGACCCTTCGGATGTAAAGGTCATTTCTTGTCCGGCCTCTCCAACTGCATTTCCACGAATACAGACAATTGGAGATGTAACATCCGGTTGTTCTCCAACGACGGCAATTGCTACTGCTTCACTTTGTGCACGGTTTTCACAATAATCAACCGCTTCAATGTAATAGGAATATGATGTAGCAGGTTCAACAGAATTATCGGTAAAAGATCCTTCAGCTACCTGATCAGAAGTGAGCCCGCAAATATAGGAATAGTTTTCAGTGCCATCTTTCTTTCTATAAATCAAATAACCGTAAAGATCATCTTCCAATTCATGATTCCATGTCAGTATTACGACACCGTTTCGGCTTTCAACTCCGACAACCGGTACTGATGGTGCTGTTTTATCAATTTCATAAGAAACCGCTCTCTCTGTTCCGTAATCTGTATTACGGAGCTTAAAGGAGTAGGTGCCACTCTCGAATTCACTGATATTAAGTGTTAATACATGATGTGATTTTTTACCGCTGATATAATAATCATCCGCAGTCGATACAACGATTTCTTCTTCATTTTCATTCAAATATACTGCTTCCAATGGAAACTCTGCATCACTCGAAAGTGTAGTTCTCAAACGATAACTCGATCCGCCAATTGCTGTTCCTTCCATAGGGTCAAACGACTCAATCGTTGTGACAACATAAGTATACCCGTGTGAGGCCGCATAATTAGCAAACATCTCATTATCCGGACCATAAAAAGTCAACCCAGTCAGATCCCGAAATGCATTTTCATCAATATCAGTAATAGTATTAGGTAAATAAACACGTTTCAAAGTGCTACAACCGATAAAGGCATCCTCAGCAATCCCTGTAATCACAACCCCACGGTCTATGGAAGGGATCTGTACAGATATCGGTGCTTCCGTGTAACCAGTGACTACACCGGTATCCATCTGATACTGAACATAACCACCTTTGACTTTCAGATTCCCTTCGTCCCCGCCGTACGTATCATCAACAAAATATTCAGTTTTCCAGCTTCGCCAGTTCGGAACCGTCCAACCATATTTTCCATTGATTACATAGAGTGTCAGATTATCAGAAACAGGCAAGCTGTTATCATAAAATGTTTCCGGCACATTTCCATAGAAATAGACAGACTGCAGGGAACTACATCCAGCAAATGCATTGGTTCCAATCGTTTTTACACTTTTTAAGAACCGAACATCTGAAAGATTTGTACAATTACTATATGCATTAGCACCGATCGTAGTCGCCGGTATAACAATCGCAGTCAAAGCCGTATAACAAAATGCCGACTCTCCGAGCCTTGTAAGGCCGGACGGAAGTTCTGCCTCCGCAAGG